>JANLVB010000313.1:0-15171 GCA_031363785.1 Betaproteobacteria bacterium | reverse complement strand
ACATGACGGAGACCTTCCGCGGCGCCAAACTTGCGATACCGAGAGGGCAGTTTGAAGCCGCCGCCGCATTTGGCATGGGTCCGGTACAAATATTCTTGCGCATCACCGCGCCGCAGATGGTGCGTTACGCGCTGCCCGGCTTTACCAACAACTGGCTGGTGCTGATCAAGGCGACAGCATTGGTGAGTCTGATCGGCCTGCAGGAGATGACCTACCTGGCCAAACAGGCCAGCGCCGCCACCCGGTCGCCATTCGCCTTCTTCCTGTTCACTGCCACGTTGTTCCTTCTCTACACCTGGGCCTCGCTCATGGTGTTGCGGCGCCTGCATGCACGTTACAGCCTCGGCGCAAAGCGCGGCAGCCTGTGAACTGGGAGGTCATCTTTCGCCCGGAGAGCCTGGCCATGTACGGCGAGGGCATTCTCACCACGCTCGGACTGCTGGCGTCGTCTCTTGCGGTGGGGGGCGTGCTGGCCCTGCTGCTTGCCCTGGCACTGACCGGCCCGAATCTCTGGCTGCAACGCATCGTCTCCGCCTATACCTTCGTCATTCGTGGCACCCCGCTGCTGATCCAGGTCTATCTGATCTATTACGGATTGGGCCAGCTCGAATGGATACAGGCGCGCTGGGATACGGCATGGCCCTGGACCCATTTCAAGGAGCCATTTTTCTGCGCCCTGCTGGCGTTCAGCCTCAATACCGCCGGCTACACGGCCGAGATGCTGGCTGGCGCCATACGCGAGACCAACGCCGGTGAGATTGAATCGGCGCAGGCTTTTGGCATGAGCCGCTGGCAGGTGATGCTGCGCATCGTGTTACCTAGTGCCATGCGCCGTACCCTGCCCGCCTACAGCAACGAGGTGGTGATGATGCTGCACAGCACCAGCCTGGCCAGCGCCGTGCCTGCGATGCTGGATGTCACGGCGGCGGCAAGCCGCATCTATTCCGATTTCTATCTTCCGTTCGAGGCCTACCTGTTTGCAGCCGCGATCTACCTGATCTGCACCTTTTGCCTGATCGGCCTGTTCAAGCTGGCCGAGCGCCATTTCCTGGCGCATCTGGCGCCACGCACGGCCTGAGAGCCTGAGACCGCTGCCGACCACGAACCCATACGAGACCGTCCATGACCGACAGACCATTAAAACTGCAGGCGATCGGCATCCACAAGCGGTTTGGCAGCAACGAGGTGCTGCGAGGCGTGTCGCTCGAGGCCCACGCCGGTGATGTGATCAGCATCATTGGCAGTTCGGGCTCTGGCAAAAGCACGTTTCTGCGTTGCATCAACCTGCTGGAAAAGCCGAACCAGGGGCGTATCGTGGTGGCCGGTGAAGAGCTGCGGCTGCTGGCGAACCGGGACGGTGAACTGCAGGCGGTTGACAACCAACAGCTGCAACAGCTGCGCACCAAGCTGGCCATGGTGTTCCAGCATTTCAACCTGTGGGCCCATCTCACGGTGTTGCAAAACATCATCGAAGCGCCGGTGCATGTGATGAAGGTGCCGCGTGACGAGGCGATCACCCGTGCCCGCAAGTACCTGGCGCTGGTCGACCTGGTGGGCATGGAAGACCGTTTTCCGTCGCACATGAGTGGCGGCCAGCAGCAGCGGGTGGCGATTGCGCGCTCGCTGGCGATGGAGCCCGAGGTCATGTTGTTCGACGAACCGACCAGTGCACTGGACCCGGAACTGGTGTCCGAGGTGCTGCGCGTCATGCGTACGCTGGCCGAGGAAGGCCGCACCATGGTGGTGGTAACGCACGAAATGGGTTTTGCCCGCGACGTGGCAAACCACCTGATCTTCCTGCACCAGGGCCTGATCGAAGAACAAGGTGTGCCGACCCAGGTGTTGTCGCAGCCCAGCAGCGAGAGGCTGGCGCAATTCCTGTCGGGCCGCCTCCAATGACCGCCAAGCCTGCGCACGCCAACCTTGCTACATGGGCAGTCCGGACCGAAGCGGCCAGTGGCGCCGCAGCAAAGCCGGTATCTGCGCCGAGTCGACCGGCTTGCTGAAATAGTAGCCCTGCTGGCTGGTACAGGCCAATGCATCGAGTGCATTGGATTCTTCCAGCGTTTCGACGCCTTCACCCGTCACCGTCAGTCCGAGGCTGTCGGCCATGGCCACAATTGCCCGCACGATCGCCAGGTTCTCGCTGTCGGCTGGCAAACCAGCGACAAAGCTGCGATCCACCTTCAAGGTAGTGAGCGGCATGCGCTTGAGGTAACTCAGCGAGGAATAGCCGGTTCCGAAGTTGTCCAGCGCAATACGAATGCCGCAGGCGCGAAACGCGTTCAGCGTGGCCAGTGTCATCTCGGTATCAGCCATCAGCGCGCTCTCGGTCACCTCAAGCTCCAGCAAATCGGCCGCCAGCCCGCTGCTGGCAAGCGCCTCCTGGACCAGAGTGAGGAGTTGTGGATCCTTGAATTGCAGCGGCGACAGATTGACTGCAACCCGCACCGGGCGTCCTTCGCTTTGCCAATGCGCCGCATCCTCGCAGGCTTGGCGAAGGACCCAATGGCCAATGTTCAGGATCATGCCACTGCGTTCGGCAACACCGATGAATTCCAGCGGAGCGACCACGCCGTGGCCAGGTCGCGTCCAGCGCACAAGAGCCTCCACCGCATGCACCAACCCCGACTTGACATCGAGCAGCGGCTGGTATTGCAAGCTGAATTCATCGCGCTCCAGCGCCGAGCGCAAATCACTCTCGATATCCATGCGCCGCACCGCCAACTCGGTCAGGACGGTGCTGTAAAACTGGCAGTTGTCACGTCCGGAGTCTTTCGCGTGGTACATCGCCGTATCGGCATGTGTAAGCAGCGTCGCGCCGTCTTCGCCGTCTTCGGGGTAGATGGCAATGCCGATGCTGGCTGTCAGCAGCAGGTCACGACCATCAAGCAAATACGGCCGACGCATCAGATCGAGAATCCGGCGCGCCACCACCAATGCGTCCTCCGGACCCTTGAGGTCAATGATCAGGGCCGTGAACTCGTCGCCACCGAGCCGCGCAAACTCCACTCCGGTGCCGGCCTCAGCGCCCCGCGACTCGAGTTCGGCCGGACGCGAGACCAGATCGGCTGGTCGCACGCCACGGCGCAGCCGATTGGCCGCACGTTGCAGTATCTGGTCGCCGACGGCATGGCCGAGGGTATCGTTGATGTTTTTGAATCCGTCCAGGTCCATGAACAACACGCCGATCTTGTTGCCGCTGTGCCAGGCGCGTTTTATTTCCCGATCAACCCGCTCCAGAAAAGACTGCCGATTCGGCAACCGTGTCAGGCTGTCAAAATACGCCAGCTTGAGGATTTTCTGTTCTGTCGCCTTGCGCTCGGTGATGTCACGCGACAAGACGATGAAATGCGGGCTTTTCGGGTCTGGCGACTGCTTGCGCGACACCGACAGCTCAAACCAGAACACACCGTGCGGCAACTGCAGCTGGAACTGCTTGCCTGCGGAAACACCGGTCTCGTGCGCCACCTGCAGGGCCTCCATGCAGGTCCGTGCG
Organism: Betaproteobacteria bacterium; assembly: GCA_031363785.1. Taxonomy (GTDB): domain Bacteria; phylum Pseudomonadota; class Gammaproteobacteria; order Burkholderiales; family Burkholderiaceae_C; genus CAISIP01. The sequence goes on along the minus strand of JANLVB010000313.1, from coordinate 11,672 downwards.
GCCTGCGGCGGCATGACCTCAAACAACGTCTTTCCGATCAACTGCTCCACCGGCATGGCGAGCAGCTCGGAGTGCGGTGAGTGGCATTCGAGATGGCGGCCTTGCAGGTCCATCTCGAACAGCAGATCCGGGATCGCCTGCAGGATGGCGGCGTTGCGAGCGTCCGCAGCCCCCAGTTCCAGCAAGACACGGTGCCCGCGCAGCAGGTACTTGACGCGATGGCCAATCAGGGCCCAGTTGATCGGTTTTGCGATGAAGTCGGTTGCGCCACTCTGGTAGGCGCGCTCGACCGACGCCACGTCATCCATGCCGGTGACCATCATGATGGGAAACAACTGCCCAGCTTCGGCACGCATGGCGGCGCACACCTCGAAGCCGCTGAGGTCGGGCATCTCGACGTCAAGCATGACCATGTCGAACGCTCCGGCGCGAAACTGCTGCAGGGCATCCAGGCCACCACTGGCCAGGCTGACATCGAAGTCCGATTTGCGCAGCGCCGCACGTATCAAGGCACGTGCGCCGGCGTCGTCGTCAACAACCAGAATCCTGGTGACCTGCTTCGTCATGTCATCTCCTGCAGCAGTCGCTGCAAATGGGTGGTCGCGCAATCATGTGCGCGGCGGGCCGACTCGAGCAACTCAGTTGCATCCGACAGTTTCTCTTCACGCGCCAAAACCTCAATTTGACGGTACCAGCCCGCCAGCTCGACCGCACCCACATGGGTGGCACTTGACTTGAGTGTATGCGCCGCTCTTGCCAAAGCATTGGCGTCACCCGTCAGGGCCGCCGATTCAAGCTGTGACCTGAGTCGAGCCGCGCCCACAACCGAATCACACTACGCCCACTGCCGGCGTTTTGGGGCTGCTACAGTGCGCCCATCGAACGAAAGTCCCTGACATGCTGAACTTCCTGCCGGCCGTGCTGGTGGGCGCCATCGCTTCGCTGCTGATGGCGCTCAATGCCCTGTTCTGGGTGCCGTTGCTGTTGCTGCTGGCTCTGGTCAAACTGCTGGTGCCGGTACCCGCGTTGCGGCGCTTCATCGCGCCAGCGCTGCTGTTTGTCGCCGAGGCCTGGATCACCTGCAACAGCGCCTGGATGGCGTTGACGCAGCGTACACAATGGGATGTCACAGGGCTGGACGGCCTGGACTACCGCAGCTGGACCATGGTGAACTGCAACCACCAGTCCTGGGTGGATATCCTGGTGTTGCAGCACCTGTTGAACCGGCGCATCCCGCTTCTCAAGTTCTTCCTGAAACAGCAACTGATCTGGGTGCCGGTCATGGGCCTGGCATGGTGGGCGCTGGACTTTCCGTTCATGCGCCGGCACAGTGAGGAGTTTCTGAAAAAACATCCCGAGATGCGCGGCAAGGACCAGGAGACCACGCGCAAGGCGTGTGAAAAGTTCTCGCTGGTGCCAACCAGTGTGATGAATTTCCTGGAGGGCACCCGGTTCACGACGGTCAAACATGCGCGCCAGCAGTCTCCCTATCGACACCTGCTCAAACCCAAGGCTGGTGGCCTGGCGCTGGCGCTCAACGCCATGGGCGACAAGTTCCAGGCCATCCTCGATGTAACTATCGTCTATCCCGATGGTGTGCCGACGTTCTGGAACTTCCTGCAGGGACGCTTGCGCCGGGTGGTGGTCCGTGCGCGCCTGCTGCCGATTCCAGCGCAGCTGGCCGGGGCAGATTATGCGGCCAGCACGGAAACCCGCGCTGCGTTTCAGGCCTGGGTACAGCAGCTCTGGCGTGAAAAAGACACCCAGATCGATACGCTGCTGGCTGCCTCTGCCGCGGCGGATTCAATGCGTCGCAGTGTCGCCCCATAACTGTTTGAGGCGCGCATCGCGGCCGCCGATGTAACCGGAGGTGGTGGACAACACCCCCGTGACCTTGTCGAAATCCGACTCCACGCACCAGAAACAACCGCCAGCAAACACCGCTTTCGCGGTCTGACCGGTCGGCATGGCGGGCTTCGCAGCGCTGGTCTGCGCCCATGCGCCGAAACACCCTGTGGCGATCGCAGCAAGGGCTGCGGCCCTGGCAGGGCGGGCGAGAAAATTCGAGACCAGGGTGGAGCGCCAGCTCGCCGTCCCGGCCCTTGGCAAGGCGTCGCGGCCAAATTCCAGCCTGGTCGTGGACCCGGGGAGCTACAGCGGGACGGTCGTTGACACGACGAAATCCGATGTCGAGGGCAGAACTTCGCTCAGCAGCTGCGGTCGGTGCAACAGAAACCCCTGCGCAAAATCGATGCCGAGTTCGCGCACCCGCTCCAGCACCGCAGGCCGATCTACAAACTCGGCCACCGTTTTCACGCCGATAACGCGCGCCACATCCACAAAACAGCGCACTGCAGCATCGTCCAGCGGGTCATCGAGCAGGTCACGGATGAACTGGCCATCGATCTTGATCAGATCGACCTTGAGCGACTTGAGATACCCGAACGACGACGCGCCGGCACCGAAATCATCAAGCGCGACACGTATGCCAAGCTTGTGCACCTCTTCAATGAACAGGCTCGCATCCGCCATGTTGGTGATCGCGGAGGTCTCGGTGATCTCCAGGCACAGGCGATGACAGATATCCGGCCCAGCCTGGGTCAGCACCTCGATCGCCTGGCGGTGAAAAGCGCGGTCGCCAATCGACTGGCCCGACAGGTTGATGCACAGGGTGCCAACAATCGCCAGGTCGTCAACGCCTTTCAGATGCGCGATGGACTGCCGCAGCACCCAACGGTCAATACGAGAGGCAAGGTGAAAACGCTCGGCCGCCGGAAAAAAGGCGCCCGGCAACACCTCGGCGCCATCGGTGTCAACCATGCGTAACAACACCTCGGCATGCAGGGCGTCGCTGCGGGTGGTCAAGGCCTGGATACGCTGAGCGAACAAACGAAAACGGCCCTCATCGAGTGCCTGCTCCAGCCGCGACGCCCATTGCATCTCGCCGTGGCGGGCGCGCATCGCCGTATCGGTGTCATACCACGCATGCACACGGTTGCGGCCCGCTTCCTTGGCGGCATAACAGGAGGTGTCTGCCGCCTGCAGGATGGCAGCGGTTGTACCCCAGCGGTTGTCCACCGGCACCAGACCAATGCTGGTGCCGATACGAAAGCGGCGCCCGTCGTGCATGAAGCGGAAATCGTCCATGCGCTCGCAAATCTGCTGCCCGACGCGCGCGGCACGCACCGCGGTGCAATGCTCCAGGATCACCGCAAACTCGTCACCACCCAGCCTGGCCAGCGTGTCGCGTGCGCGAATCGTTTCCTGCAACAACTTGCCCACCTGCTGCAGCAACTGGTCCCCCGCCGAGTGCCCACAGGCGTCGTTGACCAGCTTGAACTGGTCCAGGTCGATGTACATCAGGGCGTGTTCGCTTCGGTCCTCATGCGACTTGTTCAGGGCGCGACGCAGTCGCACCTCGAACTCGGCCCGGTTCACCAGCCCGGTCAGTGCATCGTGCGTGGCGCGGTAACTCATCTCACCGCTCAGGCGGCGCTGCTCGGTCACATCATGGAACACCACCACCACGCCAAGAATATCGCCCTGCTCGCTGCGCATCGGTGCGGCCGAATCTTCGATGCCGTATTCACTGCCGTCGCGCGATATCAGCACGGTGTGGTTGGCCAGCCCGGCAACCTTGTCCTGCATCATGCAGATGGCCACCGGATTCTCTGTCGGCAAGCGCGTTTCTTCATTGACGATGTGAAACACCTGCGCCAATGGGCGGCCCTTGGCTTCGGCGGTGGGCCAGCCCGTCATGCGTTCGGCAACCGGGTTGAGCCAGGTGACACAGCCGCTGGCATCGGTCGTGATCACCGCGTCAGCGATGGACTGCAGCGTCACCCGCAACTGCTCATGTTGGCGCGCCAGCTCGCTGCTCAGCACCTGCAATGCCCGCTCCTGCGTTTTGCGATGCGTGACGTCGTCCACCGACCCCACAAAACCGGTCACTGCGCCAGTCTCATCCCACAACGCACGGGCCCGCGAATGGACATGCCGCATCTCGGCCGCCAGCGGCAAGATGCGAAACTCCATATCGAACTCGACCCGCTGCTGGGCGCAACGCTGCCACTCGGCAAACACCGCGTCGCGGTCACCGGGATGCAGGGTGGCCGTCCAGCCATGGCCCGCGCTTTGCTCGGCAGACAAACCGAAAATGACCTGCCAACGCCCGTTGGTGAAGATGCAGCCGCCACTGGCGTCGGTCGCATACACACCCAGCGGCGAGGCCTCGCTCAGTGCGCGAAACTTCTGCTCGCTAACCACAAAGGCCCGTGCATCACGGCGGCGCTCCAGCGCCTGGCTGGCGGCAATACCCAGCAGCCCCAGAACTTCGCGCTGATGCTGGCTGAGCTGGCGCGGCTGGCGGTCGATTACACACAGCGTGCCCACACTGGATCCATCGGACAGCCGCAACGGGGCACCGGCGTAGAAACGAATGTTCGGATCGCCCTGCACCAAGGCATTGCCGGCAAAACGCGCGTCCTCCAGCGCATCCGGCACTTCGAGGATGCCATCTTCCAGTATGGCGTGGGCACAGAATGCCAGATCACGCGAGGTTTCGGAGACACCCGGCAGGCCTTGGCTCGCCTTGAACCACTGGCGCTCGCCATCCACCAGGCTGACGAGTGAAACCGGCACACCACACACCGCCGCCGCGGCTTGCACCAGGGCGTCGAATTCGCGCTCGGGCGGGCTGTCGAGCACATCAAGCGCACGCAAAGCCTGCAGGCGTGCAGCTTCGTTGTCCGGTTTTCGTGCAGCAACCATGGATACGGCCCTCCCTACTTGACCGACTTCGATTATCAGTGCCAAGCCGTCAGCCAGGCTTCTTCACTGCCCCAGCCCACCGCTCGTGGCGCCGACGCCACACCGGCAACCCTGCAGCGGCGCGTGCCGGGGCGCAACAGACTTGCAGCACTACGGCGACTTGGTCGCCCGTTTGGCGTGTGCAGCAGCACGCATGGCGTCGGCCTGTGCACGGGTGATACCCAAGGTCTGGAGCATCGGACCCGGGGTCTCGGCATCCCAGGAGTGGCGCGGGCCGATGGTGATGCCACCATCCACCGTGAGATGGGTGCCTGTCACGAAGCCTGACGCGTCGGAGGCGAAGAACAGGGCCGCTTGCGCGATGTCGGCCGCCTTCCCGGAGCGCCCGATCGGATTGACCACCCCGCTACGTTGTGCAACCGCGTCGGCCATGCGACGCGCGGCATCGAGGTCCAGCCCCAGTGCGCTGCCAAAGATGCTGGTGGCAATGAAGCCCGGCACGATGGCGTTGATGCGGATCTTGTGCGCCGACAACTCGGTTGCGGCAAGTCGGGTGTAGTGCAGCACCCCGGCCTTGGCCACCGAATAGCCAATCGGCGCATACCCCGCCTGCAACGCCGATACGGATGAGGTGTTGATGATCGAGCCGCCGCCGCGCCGGCGCATATGCGGGGTGGCGAAGGCGGCGCCGGCCGCAACCGAGCGCAGCAGCACAGCCTGTGTGTCATCCCAGCCCTGCGCGTCCCAGTCCTCCACACCCGCCGGCGAGCCGACACGTCCGGCATTGCTGAACAGGATATCGAGGCCGCCAAAGTGCGAGGCCGCCATGTCGATCGCCGCCTTGAGCTGGTCCGGGACCGACACATCACAACGCATGAACCGCACCGCCCCGGGGAACTGGCGCTCCAGCGCGCGCCCTCCTTTGACCTGCAGATCGGCGGCAACAACACGTGCGCCGTGCTCGACAAACAACTGCAACGTGGCCAGGCCGATGCCAGAGGCTGCACCGGTGATGACGGCCACCTTGCCGGTCAGTTGTGGGGACATGGATTCTCCTGTGCAGTCAAAGGTTGATCAGGTGTCAACCAGACCCGCCGCGTGCCGCACCGCAGCCTCGTCGCCGGGTCGCATCAGCCGTGCAACTTCGACGCCGTCCTTGAGGAAGATAAGCGTCGGCCAGCGTGTCACACCAAAGGAGCGTCCGAGCGGTCGACCGCTGCCGTCCTCCACCTTGGTGCGTCGCAGCGCCGGGTGAGCTGCCAACGCCGACTGGATGAGCGGCTGGGCGGCGCGGCAGTGGCCACACCAGTCGGTGCCGAACTCCAGCAGGTGAGCGCCACCCACAACATCCACCTCGGCCCGGCTGGGCTGCAACACGGCGTATCGATCTTCCATCCCTCTCGCCTCTCATCGAAAAAACTACCCGACGGTGTCTGGGTCAGACTGCATTATCTGCCCGTCCACGTAATACCAGCGCTCGCCCTCGCGTACAAATCGGCTGATTTCGTGCATGCGGGTGGCACCCCTGGCAGAGCGGTGGCGCGCCACGAACTCCACCACGCCGGCATCGCTCGATGCCTGGGCATGCAGCACCTCCAGCCCCAGCCACTTGATCGGGGGCAACTCCAGGTCGCCCGGTGCGGTGGACGGATGCCAGGTAACAAGCAGATAGTCGATTTGGCCCAGCACGTACGCGCTGTAGCGCGAGCGCATCAGGGCCTCAGGTGTCGGCGCACCGTTGCCGCCATCCACATCGGCATGCCACGGGCCGCAGCACTGGCCATAACTCTCGCCACTGTCGCAGGGACAGGGCGCATGGGGACGGTGCAGGTTCTTGCGCATTCTGTCGATGGTAGCTGTGGCTATGTGTTCTGCGACCTGTGCCAGTGCGGATAACGCAATTGCCTGTAGTGCCGCACCAGGCTGACGCCCATGCGGCTGCATACCACCACCCGGCATGGGACACTACAGTCAATGCTGCAAGCTGCACCTGGCGCCGAAGTTCGCCAAATGCACAACACGGCAATTCCAGGCAAAGGACGACATGACCCCCACCGCGCCCGACCGCTACGGCGTCGAATCTCCCTATGCCTGGTGGCGGCTGATGGCGTCGCTGGCGCTGATGACCATCGGCGGCGTCGGCATGTATGGTGCTGCTGTGGTGTTGCCCGCCGTGCAGGGCGAGTTCGCGGTGGCGCGCTCTGACGCGTCATTCCCCTACACCGCGACGTTGATCGGCTTTGGCCTGGGCGGCATCCTGATGGGGCGCGTGACGGACCGCTTCGGCGTCATGGCGGCCCTGCTGCTGGGCACTGCCGGCCTGGGGCTGGGTTTCGTAACCGCCGGCTCCACCGGCAGCTTGTGGGCGTTCAGTCTGGCGCACGGACTGCTGATCGGCTTTTTGGGTACCTCGGCCACCATGGCCCCGGTGGTGGCCGACACCTCGCAGTGGTTCAACAAACGCCGGGGTATTGCACTCGGCATTTGCCTGAGCGGCAACTACCTGGCCGGGTCGGTGTGGCCACCGGTAATGCAATACTTCATTGACAGTGTCGGCTGGCGCCAGACCTATCTCGGGCTGGGTGTGTTCTGTGTGCTCAGCATGGTGCCGCTGTCACTCGTGCTGCGTCGCCCACCACCCTCGGGCGCGGCCATGACGGCAGCGGCCCCGGTGACACTGCGCTCGGCGCGTTTTGTCGGGCAATCCGATCCGCGCCAGCCGCTGGGGCTTTCGCCGAACCTGCTGCTGCTGTTGTTGTCGGTCGCCGGCGTCAGTTGTTGTGTGGCGATGGCCATGCCGCAGGTACATATCGTCGCCTATTGCACCGACCTCGGGTTTGGTGCCGCGCGTGGTGCCGAGATGTTGTCGGTGATGATGGGGTTTGGCATCGCCAGCCGGCTGCTCTCGGGCTGGATTTCCGATCACATTGGTGGTCTGCACACCCTGCTGCTGGGCTCGGTACTGCAGGGCTTGGCGCTGCTGATGTTCCTGCCGTTCGACGGCCTGGTGCCGCTGTACCTGGTGTCGGCCATGTTCGGCCTGTTCCAGGGCGGCATTGTGCCGAGTTATGCCTTGATCGTGCGTGAATACTTCTCGCCGGAACAGGCTGGCGCGCGCGTCGGAACAGTACTCATGAGCAGCCTTTTGGGCATGGCGCTGGGCGGTTGGTTGTCGGGCGCGGTATTCGACTGGACCGGCTCCTACCATGCGGCGTTCATCAATGGTGTCGCGTGGAATCTGCTCAATCTTGCGATTGTTGTCTTCCTGATCCGCCGTGCCCGGGCCAGACCGGCGGGCATTGCTGCTGCGCCACCGTCGTCAGCCGGTGTGACCTGACTGCAACCCACGCAACCCGAAAAATGCGATCACAGCTCGCGCTGCGGTCTCCCCGGCGCCGGCCAGTCGATGTGAAAAAACTTGCCGCGTGGCTGGTCGGTGCGCTCGTAGCTGTGTGCGCCGAAAAAGTCGCGCTGCCCCTGCAGCAGGTTTTGCGGCAACACCGCCGTGCGGTAGGCGTCGAAATACGACAAGGCCGAGCCCAGCGTGGGCACCGGTACCCCGTGTGTCACGGCCAGCGCAATCACCTGACGCCAGTGGCCCTGGGCGGTCTGCACTGTGGCGGTGAAGTAGGGATCCAGCAAAAGGTTTTTGAGGGCCGGGTTGGCAGCGTAGGCTTGCGTGATCTTTTGCAGGAAACCGGCGCGGATGATGCAGCCGCCGCGAAAGATCTGCGCGATCTCGCCGAAGTTGAGTTTCCAGCCATACTTGGCCTGTGCCGCATCCATCAGCTGGAAACCTTGGGCATAAGAGCATATTTTGGCGCAGTACAGGGCGTCGCGCACGGCATCGATCAGGTTCTGCCGGTCGCCGCTGAACGGAGTCACCGCCGGGCCTTGCAGTATCTGCGACGCCGCCATCCGCTCCTCCTTCGCCGCTGACAGGTAGCGTGCAAACACCGCTTCGCCAATGGTCGGCGCAGCCACGCCAGACTCCAGCGCCGAGACCGAGGTCCACAGGCCGGTGCCCTTGTTGCCTGCCGTATCCAGCACGATGTCGACAAAGGCCTTGCCCGTCACCGGATCCTTCTGGCGCAGCACCTCGGCGGAGATTTCGATCAGGAAGGAATTGAGGCTGCCGCGGTTCCAATCGGCGAAGATGGCGCCGATGTCAGCAGCCGACAGGCCCAGCATCTGGCGCAGGATGTCGTAACCCTCACAGATCATCTGCATGTCGCCATACTCGATGCCGTTGTGCACCATCTTCACGTAATGCCCGGCACCGTTCTCGCCGATGTAGGCCGCACACGGCACGCCACCCACAATCGGTTTGCCGGGTGCCGCGCCCTTGAGCTCGACACCCGTCTGCGCGTCGACCTTTGCCGCGATCGCTTTCCAGATTGGAGCGATCTCCAGCCATGAGGAATAGTCGCCACCCGGCATCAAAGACGGGCCGAAGCGCGCGCCCTCTTCACCACCCGACACACCAGAGCCTACAAATCGCAAGCCACGCGCCTTCAGTTCACGCTCACGCCGGATGGTGTCGAGCCAATTCGCGTTACCACCATCGATGATGATGTCGCCCGGCTCGAAGACGCGCGCAAGTTCGTCGATCACCGCATCGGTGGCGGTACCGGCCTTTACCAGGATCACCGCCTTGCGCGGCTTTTTCAGCGACGCGGCAAACTCCTGCATGCTGGCACAACCGGTCAGCCGGCCCGGTGTCGCAGGGTGCGCCGCCACGAAGGCCACGGTCTTGTCGCCCGTGCGGTTGAACACCGAAATGGCAAATCCGTGGTCAGCGATGTTGAGCGCCAGGTTTTGGCCCATGACGGCCAGGCCGATCAGGCCGATATCGGATGGGGGCATGGTGCAGCGGATTGGTAGGTGGGACTCATCGGATTATGGACCCCGCTAGCAGGCGGGCGCCGCCGCTTGGGTGAAAATGACGGGATGCAATTCAACTTCATCGCCAACGCGTCAGCACCTTCAGCCTCCGGTCGCACCATCGCCGTCATCGACCCGTCGGATGGCCAGGAGTTCGACCAGCTGCAGCGCAGCAACGCGCAGGACATCGACTCGGCCGTTCTGGCCGCACGGCATTGCCGCGACACGCTGTGGGGCAATCTCACCGCCGCCGAGCGCGGCCGCCTGCTGATGCGCCTGTCCCAGAGCATCACCGACCACGCGGATGAACTGACTGCGCTGGAGCAACGCGATTGCGGCAAACCGACCCGGCAGGCGCGTGCCGATGCACTGGCGCTGGCGCGTTACTTCGAGTTTTACGCCGGCGCCTGTGACAAGCTGCACGGCGAGACCATTCCGTATCTGGACGGCTACAGCGTGCTGACCTGGCGCGAGCCACACGGCGTCACCGGGCACATCATTCCGTGGAACTACCCGATGCAGATTTTCGGGCGCAGTGTTGGTGCTGCCCTGGCCGCCGGCAACGTGTGTGTGGTCAAACCGGCAGAGGACGCCTGCCTGTCCGTGCTGCGGGTGGCCCAGCTGGCGGCGGAAGTCGGGTTTCCGGCTGGCGCCGTCAATATCGTGACCGGTTATGGCCATGAAGTCGGTGATGCGCTGGCGCGCCATGCCGGCATCGACCATATCAGTTTCACCGGCAGCCCGAAGGTCGGCACGCTGATACAACAAGCCGCCGCCGAGCGCCTTTGCCCGGTGACGCTGGAGCTCGGCGGCAAGAGTCCGCAAATCGTGTTTGCCGATGCCGATCTCGATGCTGCCATCCCCGCCATCGTCAATGCCATTGTGCAGAACTCGGGACAAACCTGCTCGGCCGGTTCACGCCTGCTGGTGCAGGACACCATCTACGAGCCGCTGCTGGCGCGGCTGGGAGAGGTATTTGCCAAACTGCGGGTCGGCCCGGCCGCCATGGACCTCGACCTCGGGCCCTTGATCCGGCAATCCCAGCAACAACGGGTGTGGGACTTTCTGAGCGACGCGCAGGTGGCAGGCATCGGCATGGTGGCGCAGGGGCAGATCGTGGACGAAGCGCCCGATAGCGGTTTCTACCAGGTGCCTACCCTGTTGCGCGACGTGCCGGTCTACCACCGCATTGGGCAGGAAGAGGTATTTGGCCCGGTGCTGGCGGCAATGCCATTTCGTGACGAGGAACACGCCGTCGCGCTGGCCAATGCGACCCAGTTCGGCCTGGTGGCCGGCGTGTGGACGCGCGACGGGGCACGCCAGTTCCGCATGGCGCGGCAGTTACGCAGCGGGCAGGTGTTCATCAACAACTATGGCGCCGGTGGTGGTGTGGAGTTGCCGTTTGGCGGCGTGAAATCCTCCGGGCACGGCCGCGAAAAGGGCTTCGAGGCGCTCTATGCATTCACCACGCTGAAAACCGTCGCCATCCGGCACGGTTGAAACCAGCCGCCTGCAGCACAACGGAACAGGTTCAAATTCAATACAACCCAGGGGATACCATGCGCGTCAACCACAAATCCATCATCATCACAGGCGCTGGCGGCGGCATTGGCGAGGGCATTGCGATGCGGCTGGCGGCCGAAGGCGCACAGGTCATCGTCAACGACATCAACCCGGCAGCGGGTGAACGCGTTGCGGCGGCGATCCAGGCGTTGGGTGGCAGAGCCAGTTTTGTTGCCGCAGACGTGACGCGCGACGCCGACATGCGCGACCTGGTCGCAGCCGCCGTGCGATTGCATGGCCGCCTGGATGTGATGGTCAACAACGCCGGCTGGACACACCGCAACCGCCCGGCGCTGGAGGTCAGTGAAGCGGAGTTCGACCGCTGCTTTGCCGTCAACGTGAAAAGCCTGTATCTGGCCACGATACACGCTACACCGGTATTCCGTGCCCAGGGCGGCGGCAGCTTCATCACCATTGCTTCCACGGCGGGCCTGCGGCCGCGCCCGGGCCTGACC
>JANLVB010000306.1:0-3527 GCA_031363785.1 Betaproteobacteria bacterium | reverse complement strand
CTCGTTCCTGATGGGCTCGTCAGGCAAGGTGCAAGCGCCCAACTTTTCGGTGTTCGATAACTACATCCAGGAGCCGGCTTACCTGTCAGGCATGGTGGCCGGCGGAATGACCAAGAGCAACAAGATCGGCATGGTCGGCGGCTTCCCGATTCCCGAAGTCAACCGCCTGATGAACGCCTTCATGGCCGGCGCGAAGGAAGTCAATCCCAAGGTCGAGTTCAGCGTCAGCTTCATCAACAGCTGGTTTGACCCGCCCAAAGCCAAGGAAGCCGCGTTTGCCATGATCGACAAGGGCGCCGACGTGATGTACGCCGAGCGCTTCGGTGTCAGCGATGCGGCCAAGGAAAAGGGCAAGCTGGCAATCGGCAACGTCATCAACACCCAGGACAAATACCCGGACACCGTGGTCGCCTCGGCCATGTGGCACTTCGAGCCCTCCGCCGACCGAGCCATCAAGCTGGCTAAAGAAGGCAAGTTCACGGCCGAGGACTATGGCCCGTACTCGATGATGAAACACAAGGGCTCGTCGCTGGCGCCGCTGGGCACCTTCGAGAAGAAAATCCCCGCCGACCTGGTGACCAAGATGCGCGCCAAGGAGAAAGCGATTCAGGACGGCAAGTTCAGCGTCAAGGTGGACGATAACCAACCCAAGTCGAGCGGCAAATAGTTGGTGGGTGGAGTTTGAAAGACACCCCTGCCCCGGGGGTGTCTTTTTTTTCACCCATGCCTGTGACCGACACCGTCCTAGCGCTTACCGGCATCACCAAGCGATTTGGCACGCTGGTGGCCAATGACGGCATATCGTTGCAGCTCCGACGCGGCGAAGTACTGGCCTTGCTGGGTGAAAACGGCGCCGGCAAATCAACCCTGGTCTCCATCTTGTTTGGCCACTATGTGGCCGATGGCGGATCGATCGCGGTGTTTGGCAAACCATTGACTCCGGGTGACCCGAAGGCCGCGCTGGCCGCCGGCATCGGCATGGTGCACCAGCATTTCACCCTGGCCGACAACCTGAGCGTGCTGGACAACATCATGATGGGCTCCGAGCCGCTTTGGCAACCCTTCACGCGCCGCGCTGCCGCGCGCAGAAAGCTCGCCGCCGTGGCGGCTCAATTCGGCCTCGCGGTCGACGCCGACGCGCGCATCGGCAGCCTTTCCGTCGGCGAGCGCCAACGTGTCGAAATTCTCAAGGCGCTGTACCGTGGCGCCCGCATCCTGATACTGGACGAACCCACGGCGGTATTGACGCCGCAGGAGAGCGAGGCGTTGTTCGAGGTGCTGGCGCAGATGGTGGCACAGGGCCTGTCGATCATTTTCATCAGCCACAAGCTGGCTGAAGTGCTGCGGGTGTCCCACCGCATCGCCGTGTTGCGCGGCGGCAAACTGGTGGCACAGGCCACATCGGCCGACACCACGCAGGCACAACTGGCGTTGTGGATGGTGGGTCACGCGATCGACCTGCCCCAGCGTCGCCCGACCGCAGTGGCCGGCGCACCCGTCTGTACCCTGGTGGGCGTGAGCACGGCACCAGCGCGGGAACGCCTGGTCGACGCGTCCATTACCCTGCGCGCTGGCGAAATCATGGCCATTGCCGGCGTATCCGGCAACGGCCAGGTGGCGTTGGCAGAGCTGCTCAGCGGCACCCGGGTGGCGACGCAGGGCGAGGTGCAGTTTCTCGGTGCGGCGCTGCCGAGCCTGCCGGCCACGTTGGTGGGCCGTGGCGTGGCGCGGATTCCGGAAGATCGCCATGCGGTCGGCGTGGTCGGCGACCTGCCGGTGTGGGAAAACGCGGTGTCCGAGCGTTTGCGCAGCCCGGCTTTTTCGCGCTGGTCCTGGGTGCGCCGTGCGGCCGCGCGGGCCCATGCGCATCGCATCCTCACCGCCTTCGACGTGCGCGGCGCCGGGGCCGAAGCACCGGCGCGTGCCTTGTCGGGCGGCAACATGCAAAAACTGATCCTGGGCCGTGCGCTGCTGCATCCTGACAGCAACACCAACCATACCGTCACCCCCAAGCTGATCGTCGCACACCAGCCAACCTGGGGCCTGGACATCGGTGCCGTGGCCACCGTGCAGGAGCAGTTGATCGCAGCGCGCGATGCCGGCGCTGCCGTGTTGTTGATCTCGGACGACTTGGACGAGGTGCTCACACTGGGGGACCGGGTAGCCGTGATCCACGCCGGCCATCTCGGCGCAGCACGCCCGGCGCTGGACTGGAGCCGCGAGGCAATCGGTTTGGCGATGGCCGGAGCGGCACCATGAGGCTGGAGAAGCGCAGCCACAGTTCTCCGCTGGCCTTGCTGTTGGCGCCGCTGGGCGCCATCGTTTTCACCATGGCGATCAGTGCCCTGCTGGTGTTGTGGGCCGGCGCACCGGTCGGCAAGACTTATGGCCTGCTGCTGCAGGGTGGTTTTGGCTCAGTGTTTGCCCTCAGTGAAACGCTGACCCGCGCCATCCCGCTGATGCTGACCGGCCTGGCCGCCACCGTGGCATTCAAGGCACGGCTGTTCAATATCGGCGCCGAGGGGCAGTTGTATGCCGGGGCCCTGGCCGCGGTGGCAGTGGGCGGCCTGCACGGTGGCAGCGGTTTCGACCAGGTGCCGACTGCGCTGTTGTTCATCCTGATGCTGTTGGCAGCAGCGCTGGCCGGTGCGCTGCTGTTGCTGGGGCCGGCCCTGATGAAGACGCGTCTGGGGGTGGACGAAGTCGTGACCACGCTGCTGCTGAACTTCATCGTGCTGCTGCTGGTGTCGTGGATGCTGGACGGCCCGATGAAAGACCCGACTGCCATGGGCTGGCCGCAGAGCGTGGCCCTGCTGGGGGACCTGGAGTTGTCCAAACTGATACCGCAGACCCGCGTCCACAGCGGTCTGCTGGGCGGCATAGTGTTAGCGGTCGCCCTGTGGGCGTTGATGAAATACACCGTGCTCGGCTTTGACATCCGGGCCATCGGCGCCAATGCCCGCGCGGCCGGTTTTGCCGGGGTGCCGGTAACCCGCACCGTGGTCCTGGTGGCACTGTTGTCGGGCGCGCTGGCCGGGCTGGCTGGCGCCATCGAGGTGGCGGGCCGCACCAGTTATGTGACGCTGGACATGTCGCCCGGCTACGGCTACAGCGGCATCGTGATTGCGATGTTGGCGGCACTGCACCCACTGGGCGTGGTGGCCGCCAGCGTCTTCGTTGCCGGTGTGCTGGTGGGCGCCGATGCCATGAGCCGCGCAGTCGGTGTGCCAACCTACATCGCCGACGTGATCGTCGCGACATCCCTGCTGTCGGTGCTGGTGGCCACCCTGCTGACGCAATACCGGGTAAAACTGCGGTGAGTGAAGCCTTCGACGTCCTTTTCAACCAGTCATTCTGGGTCGCGGTGCTGCGCATCGCCACACCGCTGATCCTGGGCACGCTGGGGGTGTTGTTGTGTGAACGTGCCGGGGTGCTGAACCTGGGCATCGAGGGCATCCTGGTGGCCGGGGCGTTTGCCGGCTGGCTCGCGGTCTATGCCGGAGCACCGTTGTGGATCGGTGTGGCGG
>JANLVB010000236.1:0-3044 GCA_031363785.1 Betaproteobacteria bacterium | reverse complement strand
GACAGAACAGGCGCAGCGCCTGGGCCTGGCCGACAAGTTGGTCTTCGCCGGCCGCGTGCCGCACGCCGAGGTGCGGCGCTACCACGACCTGGTGGACGTTCTGGCCTACCCGCGCCACTCGATGCGCCTGACCGAGCTGGTCACCCCGCTCAAGCCACTGGAGGCCATGGCGCAGGGGCGCCTGCTGGTGGCAAGCGACGTGGGCGGCCACAAGGAACTCATCCGCCACGGCGAGACCGGCTGGCTGTTCAAGGCCGGCAGCGCGCAGGCGCTGGCCGATGCGGTGACGGAGTTGCTGGACCGGCGCGATCGCTGGCCCGACCTGCGCCGCATGGGGCGCGAGTTTGTCGAGCGCGAGCGCAACTGGCCGGCGTCGGTCGCACGTTACCTGCCGGTATTCGAGCGGCTGGCCGTGGCGGGGGCGTGAGATGACGGGCCCGAGCGAATTGCCGCGCGTACACGCGGGTAGCCGGTTCTTGGTGGCCGACACGATGCGCATTGCGCGCGCGGTTGCCACCAACCAGCTGGCGCGCTTTGCTCCGGCCGCATACGTGCGACTCACCGGCCAGACCGGCCGTGGTTCCGCCGCCGAGGAGAGCTTTGGCGACATCGCCCAGTACTTCCGCGAAAGCGCGGACGCGTACTTCGAAAAGCTGGGCATCGCACCCTCGCAGACGGCAGCGTTTCTCGCTGGCAAGGCGCTGCTGGAGTACGGCCCTGGCGATCTGCCCGGCGTGGCGGCACTCATGGTGGCCCGCGGCGCGGAGAAGGTGTACTGCGTCGATCGATTTCCGCTGGTCAACCTGTCGGACAAGAATGCCCGTGTACTGGGCCAGTTGATCGACGGCAGCCAGGGTGTCGAACGCGATCGCCTCCTGGCGTGCCTGCTCGACAAGAATGATCCGGGCGCCGGCTTCGACCCCCGCTGCATCGAGGTCCTCGTTCGCCCCAGCGGCCTCTCGGGTTTGCGCAGTGCGGTGGACCTGGTCTTCTCGCGCGCCGTGCTCGAGCATGTGAACGACCTCGACGCCACCTTCGCCGACATGACAGCGGCCATGCGCGCCGGCGCCACGGCGATCCACCTGGTGGACCTGCGCAGCCACGGACTGCACAAGTCGAACCCGCTCGACTCTCTCGAATGGTCGCCTTCCCTCTGGGGCCTGATGTACTCGGCGAAGGGCGTGCCTAACCGCTGGCGCATCGACAAGTACCGCTCGGTGCTGAAACGGCTGCCTGTGGAGGTTCAGGCGCTCGAAGCCACGAGGCTGGCGGCCAGTGAGCATGTGGCACTCGTCCGCCCTCGCCTGGCCGACATGTTCCGCGGTATCAGTGATGACGACCTGCGCTGGCTCGGCTTCTGGCTGGTGTTTCGCAAGAGGGTGCCTTAGCGTGCGCGTGCCTACCCCACCGGACCAACCAGGCGTCACTCACCCCCATGTGGTGGTGTTCAGCAGCCTGTTCCCGAGCAGCGTGCAGCCCGGCGCGGGCCTGTTCATACGCGAGCGCATGTTTCGCGTCGGCGCGCAGTTACCGCTGGCGGTGGTGGCACCCACGCCCTGGTTCCCTCTGCAGGGCCTGCTGAGGCGATGGCGCTCCGGCTTTCGCCCGGGCGCGCCAAGGCACGAGCAGCAATCGGGCTTCGACGTCTGGTTCCCACGCTGGCTGTCCGTGCCCGGTGCGCTGAAAGGGCTGGACGGCCTGTTCATGGCCCTGGGCGCTCTGCCACGCCTGTGGCAACTCAAGCGCGTCGGCAGGTTGGACCTGATCGACGCGCATTTCGGCTACCCCGACGGCTATGCCGCCACGCTGCTCGGCCGCTGGCTGAATGTGCCGGTCACGATCACGTTGCGTGGCACCGAGCAGCGCCATGCGCATGACGCCACGATTGCTCCGCGCCTTGCGCTCGCGCTGCAGCGGGCCACGCAGGTTATTGCGGTGTCGCAGTCGCTGCGCCGCGTGGCGCTCGGGCTGGGCGTCGCTGCGGAAAAAGTCCGCGTGGTGGGCAACGGCGTCGACCTGCAGAGGTTCAAGCCGCTGGGCCGGTCCGACGCGCGCCGCATGCTGGGGCTGCCGGACGACGGGCCGGTGCTGGTGAGCGTGGGCGGCCTGGTGGAGCGCAAAGGGTTTCACCGCGTGATCGAACTCCTTCCGACCTTGCGTGCGCGCTTTCCAGGGCTGACCTACCTTGTGGTCGGCGGGTCCAGCCCCGAAGGCGACATGAGTGCCGAACTGCTGCGCCAGGTGGGCGAGCTCGGCCTCGGCGACGCAGTTCGCTTTCTCGGCCCGCTGCCCCCCGACCGCATTCGGGTGCCGCTCTCGGCGGCCGACGTGTTCGTGCTGGCCACTCGCAACGAAGGCTGGGCCAACGTGTTCCTGGAGGCCATGGCCTGCGGGGTGCCGGTCGTGACCACTGCCGTGGGCGGCAATGCCGAGGTGGTCTGTCGCCCCGAACTGGGCACCGTGGTGCCCTTCGACAATGCGGACTGCCTTCGCGACGCGCTGGTCCACGCGCTGGCCGCGAGCTGGGACGCTACAGCCATCCGCCGCTATGCCGAAGACAACACCTGGGACCGGCGAGTCGAAGAACTGGTGGACCTGTTCCGCCGCCTGCACGCACATGGCGCCGGCGCGGTCGGCAGCACCCATGTCGCGCTGCCCTGAATCCAGATCACCATGCCTGGCCTGTACACCGCCTTCACCTCCGGCGTTCTGTTCCCGTTGCACGAGCGGCTGAAGCGCCATTCCACGGTGGCCGTGCGCCGGCGCCTGGAAGACACGCAGTGGTGGCCCACCGACAAGCTGCAGGCGCTGCAGGTCGAGCGGCTGCGAGCGTTGCTCACCGAGGCCGGCCGCCATGTGCCGTACTACCGCAACCTCTTCCGTGCGCAGGGCTTCGACCCGGCACGGGTAAGTAGCGTGGCCGACCTGCAGCGCCTGCCCTTCCTGACCAAGCCGCTGATCCGTGCCCACACCGAACAGTTGAAGCACGAGCACGCGCGCGGCCTGGCCCGCTTCAACACCGGCGGCAGCTCGGGCGAGCCGCT
>JANLVB010000225.1:0-10551 GCA_031363785.1 Betaproteobacteria bacterium | reverse complement strand
CCTTAGCGTAACAGGCAGCCGCGCGTTCGGGCGGCCGTGTAGTGTTCACAACACCAAGGGCTTGGCGTACCCGGTCATCTCGAGATAACCGCGCCCGACATGGCGCCGGTTGCTGTCGAACAGGTCACACAGACCCTCCCAGTACACCGTGCCGGTCGACTGGCGGCTGTCCAGCTCCTGGTTGTCCAGCAGCGCGCGCACCACATAGTTGTCCGCCGGTGTGCGCAGCAGCCACTCGACCGGATACAGCGCCTGTGTCAGGGCACTTTTCCACCCACGCAAGGCCTGGAACAGGGTTTCACCGCGGCTGAAGACATGGGGATACACGCCACCATTCAACCGGGGGTGGCGAAAAGAACCGCCGTCCCAGATCGCTCTGCCGTCCTTGTCGCGCAGCCGGAATGCCGTCAGGCTGCTGCCGTCAAACAGGTTGATGCCCACCCAGTCCCAGCCCACGGCCTGGGGGTGGAGTATCTGGTCGCTCCATTCGTGGTCCAGCCAGGCGGCGCCATCACCCGGCTTGAATTCGCTGTTGGCCGATGTGGCGCCGCTGCCGCGCACGGTGCGGGTGTCGCCGCGGATGCGTATGGAACCCTCAAACGCCAGCTGCGGCTGGCTGTAGTAGAAACTGCTCTGTTCCGGCTGCGGCCCTTTGCGTGACAATCCCTTGTCACCCTGCAACAACACGGCCTGGGTCGGTGTCAACACCAGCTGCAGCGAAAAATCTGCCGCCTGGACCTGCGCCCGGTAGGCGCCGTCGCGGAACACCAGCGACCAGTCGCGCAGACGCACGTTGGTGTCGGTTTCGCTGGCCTGCGCCACATCGAAACCGGCGCGCGCAATACGCTGGTCGTGCCAGAAGCGCTTGCCCTGCACATCGGTGACGGCGGCATGGGCGAACAGCAACTGGCGCGCCGCAAAACGCGATTGCATACCCTGGGTGTTGTCCGGCCGGCTGCGAAAAAACGTGATCTGGAAACCGGTGTCACGGGCTTCGGTCCTGTTGTCCGCCCGCGTATGACCAGTGATGTACCACCACTCGGTGCGTGACTGCGGGTGGCTGCCGCGGTCGCGCGGGAACACGATGCGTGCCGGCTCCTGGCTGGAGCCAGCCGCCCATGCGGTGGGCGCCAGCAGGCCGACGCAGGCCGCGCCCAGCATCCTGCGCCGACCAGCCACCCATACGGCCATCATCGGCATTGCGGGCAGATGGGTTGGCATGGCGGTAGCGAAGACTTGCGGCAGCGATGCCGTTACAGCGCCACGGTGTAGTTGAGCGTCATGCGGCCGCCGTCCACGGTGACGATTTCCCCGGTGACATAACTCGACGCCTCGCTGGCCAGCCAGGCCACCACGTCGGCGACCTCGGACGGCCGCCCGAGACGGCGCATCGGCGTGCGGCTCAGCACCCGCGCCCGTGCCTCGTCACTCGTCAACACGGCCCGCGCGGCCAACTCGGTGGCGATGGTGCCGGGTGCCACCGCATTGACGCGGATGCCCTTGTCGGCCAGGGCCAGCGCCATCACCCGGGTCAGCTGGTTGATGCCACCCTTGCTGACGTTGTAGCTGGCAATGTTGGGAATCGCCAATACGCCGTTGACCGAGCTCATGTTGATGATGGCGCCGCCGCCGCTGCGCGCCATCAGCCGCGCCACCGCCTGACCAACCAGAAACGCACCTTTGAGGTTGACCCGCAGCACGGCGTCAAAATCGGCTTCCGTCACGTCCAGGTAGTCGGCCGCCTTGAATATGCCCGAGTTGTTGTCAAGCACGTCGATGCGGCCGTAGGCCTGCTCGGTCTGTTGCACCAAGGCGTCCACCTGCGCCTTGTCACCCACGTCACAATGCAGGTACATCAGCCCCAGCGCACTGGCCAGTGCCTGGCCGCGACTGTCGTCGATGTCGCACATCACCACCCGCGACGTCTCTTGTGCAAAACGTCGCACACAGGCCTCACCGATACCCTGGGCCGCACCAGTGACCAGCACCACACGTCCGGGTGAAGTCGTCATGCTGCCGCTCCGGGCAAGCCCCCACGCGACCCCAGGACGCGGCGCCGCAGGTTCGCGACGCGCAGCTGGCCTGCGCAAGTCCGGCGTTGCAATGCCGCCAGCAGCACCATCGGTGCCGGCAGTGGGCGGATGAAAAGCAGTTCGATCAGGTTCTTCGTCATCACAAAAGGTGGATGGTTTGGTTTGGTTTGAATGCGGCAGATGCTGCGCCGAACTGCAGCCATCGTCGCACAGGCTGTTAAGCTTCCGTCAACATTGCTGATTGTCCAACACCAACAGGGGTCTCCGTGATTGTTTCCAACCTGCCTGCGCCAGACGTCGCCGCAATTCGTGCCAACCGGGAGCGGTTGGGAGACTTGGTGATCACCACGCCGGTGCGCTTGCTGCGGGACCACGCGCTGGACGCGGTGCTGGGGCCGACCACGCGGGTCTGGCTCAAGGAGGAGTTGTTCCAGCGCACCGGCAGTTTCAAGCCGCGCGGTGCCTTGTCGGTGATGCTTGACATGGACGCCGCCACGCTGGCGCGCGGGGTGACCGGTGTTTCTGCCGGCAACCATGCCATATCGCTGGCGTACTGCGCGCATACCCTGGGCACCAGCGCGAAGGTCGTGATGCCGCGTAATGCGAATCCGTTTCGGGTCCAGGTGTGCAAGGAATTGGGTGCTGAGGTGGAACTGGTGGACAACGTGCATGCGGCGTTTGCCCGTGTCAAGGAAATCGAGTCTTCCGAAGGGCGCACCTTTGTCCATCCCTATGAGGGCCCCAAGACCGCACTCGGCACGGCCTCGGTAGGGCTGGAGTTCATTGACCAGGTGCGGGCCGCTGGCAGTTCGCTGGACGCTGTCATTGTCGCGACAGGTGGCGGTGGGCTGTCCGGTGGTGTTGCGTGTGCGGTCAAGCAAATGAGCCCGTCCACTGCCGTCTACGTTGTCGAGCCGGAAGGTGCCGACAGCATGCATCGCAGCTTTCTGGCCGGCTCTCCGCAGTCCATCGACGCGGTGCGCACCATTGCCGACTCGCTCGGCGCGCCGCGCTGCGAGCCGTACTCCTTCGCCCTCAACCAGCGTTTCGTCGATGAAGTGGTGCTGGTGAGCGACAACCAGATACGCGACGCCATGCGGCTGCTGTTTCGTGTCGCCAAGCTGGCGGTCGAGCCGGCTGGCGCCGCCGCGCTGGCCGGCCTGATGGCGCCCTTGCGCCAGCGCCTGGAAGGCAAGTCCGTGGGTCTGGTGGTCTGCGGCTCGAACATCGACCCGCAGACGTTTGCCGCGCAACTTTTGCCTTAGAACAAGTTCTTAAAGGAGACTGCCATGCCGCTGCTTCGTTTTGATGGTGTGGACTTTGCGGATGGTATCGACTCCGATCCGCTGGTGATGGGCTGGATGCGTGGCTGCCCGCCGCCCGAAGAGCGGATGGTGCGCTACGCGGACGACCGCTTTTTCAGCTTCCCGCAAAGCCGCTGGACCCTGTCGCATGTGCGTGAACTGATGCCCACTGTTAATGTGTGGCGCGGCAATCAGCCGCCTGGCAACCTGGGTATTGCGTCGCCGGCCGATACGGCCGCCGTGGATGCATTGCCATTTGTCGACCTCGACGGGCAGCGTCGCACCTGGCAGCAGAGTCTGCCCGATGTGTACACCGATGGCATCGTGGTGCTGCACCAGGGGCGGCTGGTCTACGAGCGTTATTTTGGTGAACTCCAACCACATCTGCCGCACAGCTGCTTCTCCATCACCAAATCCTATGCTGCCACGCTGGCCGCCATGCTGGTGCATGCGGGGGAGCTGGATGAAACCCGAACGGTGCCGCACTATCTGCCGGAGATGGCAGGCACTGCCTACGCCGACGCCACACTGCGCCAGGTCATGGACATGCAGATCGGCGTCGCCTATTCCGAGGCCTATTCTGACCCCCAGGCGCAAATCTGGGACTATGCGCGTGCCGGAGGATTGCGCAGCCAGCCGACCGGTTATGACGGTCCACGCACGTTCCGGGATTTCCTGCTGGGCTTGCGTGGTGAAGGTACACATGGCCAGGCCTTCGCCTACAAGACCGTCAACACCGAGGTCATGTGCTGGGTGATGCACCGGGTGACTGGCATGGCGCTGGCCGAACATCTGTCGCACAGCCTGTGGCAGCACCTGGGCTGCGAGCAGGACGCGTACCTTACTGTTGACTCGTCGGGAGTGGCCATGGGCGGCGGTGGCCTGTGCGCCAGCCTGCGCGATATGGCGAGATTTGGCGAGTTGCTGCGCCAGGACGGCGCCCGTGGCAACGAACAAATTGTGCCCGCCGCCGTGGTCGCCGATATTCGCCGTGGTGGCGACCCGGAGAAGTTCGCCCCGGCCGGTTATGGATTGCTGGGCGGCTACTCGTATCGCAACATGTGGTGGGTCAGCCACAACGAACTTGGGGCGTTCGAAGGCCGCGGCATCCATGGCCAGCGCCTGTACGTCGCGCCGGGTGCGGACATGGTGGTGGCCCGGTTCTCTTCCCACCCCATCAGTTACAGCGCGGCCAACGATCCGATCACGCTGCCGGCTTTATTGGCCCTGGGCCGGATGCTGCGCGGGGCTTGACGCGGCATCGGACGTGACGGGCTCGGCCACCCACGGCTGCAGCAGCATGTGGTCCAGTCTTTGCCAGCGCGTTTCCCGGAAGCAGGGCAGGCCCAGCGTCATGGCCAATTGCCCGCCCTGTGGATGTGCGCGGTAGGTGCCGAACAGGCGGTCCCACATGCTCAGGTTGAAGCCGAAGTTCTGGTCGTGTTCATCACGCAGCCAGGAGTGGTGGATGCGGTGCATGTCGGGTGTGACCACCAGCAGGCGCAGCAGCCGGTCGACAGGTGGCGGGATATACACGTTGCTGTGGTTGAACACCGCCAGCGCGTTGAGCAAGACTTCAAACAGCACCACGGCTGCAACTGGCGGCCCCAGCGCAGCGATCACGGCGAATTTGACCAGCATCGACAACACAATCTCCAGCGGGTGAAAACGCAGCCCGTTGCTGGCGTCCACGTCCGTGTCTGCATGGTGCATGCGGTGCAAGCGCCACAACATCGGCACGGCATGGAACATCACGTGCTGAAGGTAAATTGCCAGGTCGAGCAACACCAGCGCCAGCAACATCGCCAGCCATGGCGGCAGAGTGACCATGTGCAACAGACCCGCTTGCTGGGCTTGCACGGCCGCGGCCACTGCCACCGCGCTGGCGGGGAGCACCAGGCGCACGACAACGGCATTGAGCACCACGATGCCGAGGTTGCCGGGCCACCGTGCCGAGCGCGTTACGGGTCGTGCGCGTCGGGGTGCAAGCACCTCCCAGATGGCCATCGTCGCGAAGACCCCGAAAAAGGCGATCAGACGAATGGTCGTCTCATGCTGAACCAGGAATCCGGTCATGGCCGCTGCCCGGCTTCAGTGGCTGCGACAGCCGGCTGCATGGTGGTCAGTGGCAGGCCCTGCGCACGCCATTCGCTGACGCCGTCGCTGAGCTTGTGGGCATCGAAACCCAGCAACACAAGCCGTTGCACTGCGGCATCCGACAACATGCAAAATGGTCCGCGGCAGTAGGCGACGATGGGGCGGTTGCGCGGCAACTCTCGCAACCGAAGCTCGAGTTCCGCCAGCGGCATCGAGCGCGCGTGGGTGAAGTGGGCGTTGTTGAATTCGTCCAGCGGCCGAACGTCGATCAACACCACCTCGCCGCGGCGCACACGCGCCAGCAACTCCTGTCGGTCAATACCTTGCAGGAAGCTCGGCTCCGCAAGAAGGCCGCGCATGGCCGACTGCATCTCCGCCAGATGCGTCGTGGCGACATTGCGCAATGCCAGGCCCAGTTGGGCCACGCCGTCGCTGCACAAACGGTAACGCAGGTACTTTCCGTCGCGTGTGAACTGCACCAGACAGGCCGCCTTGAGTGCCTTCAGGTGGGCACTGGTGGACTTGACATCGATGCCCAGTTCGGCGGTGAGCCGCTCGACCGATTTCTCGCCTTGGGCCAGCAACTCCAGAATTTCCAGCCGCCGCGGGCTGGCCAACGCCCGGCCGATACGGGCCACCTGTCCATACAGCAGGTCTTTGGTCGCTCGGTTTTCCATTCAGTCATTCTAATACTTAATAGAATGTACATGGCCAAGACTTGTTCAGCGCTTCCCTGGCCGTCCGGTCGTCCATCTATACTGGATGAATGACCAGTCTTTCGAATATCGGCCGGGTACACACCAGGCGGCTGCGGGACGTCTACCGGTCCGCCGGATGGCCGAGTCAGGATGCCATCGAGGTGGACTTGCTGGCCGCCGGTTTGCTGGAGCGTGTTGACGCGCCTGCCGCTGCACCCTATCTCCGCCTCACCGCAACGGGCTTGGCGTTGTTGGCCCAGACGCAACAGAGTAATCGCCAGGCCCTGTCGGTCCATGCGGCATTGGTGGAGCGTGTGGCGCGGCTGATGCAGCGCGACGGGCGCATCGTCTGGACCAACCTGAGCCTGCGCGCCCGATTGCCCGATGCTGACCTAGCCGTCGATGTCGCTTCAGACGCAGACGCAGATGCGGATCCGCCACCGGCGCGCTGGCGGGTATGCAAGCCCGACGTATTCTCTGTCCGCCATACATCGGTGGCAGCTTATCTGGAGCCGGTGGTACACGAGATCAAGGTCAGCCGGGCCGACCTGCTGGGCGATCTGAAGGCCAAGCACAAACGCGACAGTTACCTCGATGTCGGCGGCCAATGCTGGTACGTGCTGGGAAGTGACGCGCGAGGTAAGCTGATCGCGCAAGAGCATGAGGTACCTGCCGAGTGTGGCGTGCTGCTCGACCTGTCTGGCCGGCTGGAGGTGGCACGTAACGCACCCAAGCGCAGTTGCACCGATTTGCCCTTCGCCGTGTGGATGGCGCTGGCCAAGGCCACCGCCTTGCCGTCAGACGGTGCCCTGCCGCAGGACGATCCGGCGCAGCGGGCCTTGCAGGCGACGGATGGTGTTCACTTATGAGCAGTGCGCGGCCGCCCGAAGCTGCTTCAGCGGGAATCGATGCGCCCACACGCTTCACTGTCTCGGTGCGCCATTTGTGCGAGTTTGCCGCCCGCGCGGGCGACTTGGACTTGCGATTCACACCCGCACCCACAGCGCAGCAGGGGCGCGAGGGTCACGTGCTGGTGGCCGGGCGTCGTGGCGCGGGTTACGAGGCCGAGGTAAGCCTCAGTGCCAGCCACGGGGAACTGCTGGTGCGCGGCCGTGCCGATGGTTATGACCCCGAGCGCGGCCAACTCGAGGAGATCAAGACCTTTCGCGGCGCTCTGGAGGCGATTGGTGCCAATCAGCGTGCGCTGCATTGGGCGCAACTCCAGGTCTACGGCTGGTTGTTGTGCCAGGCGCGGGGCATGCAACACCTCAGCCTGTGTCTGGTGTATTTCGATGTGCTGGATCAGTCGGAACATCCGCTGGTGGAAAACTGGTCTGCCGCGCAACTGCAGCACTGCTTCACCCGCTGGTGTGAGGCCTATCTGCAGTGGGCGCGCCGCCAGGCGGCACATGTGCTGCGACGCGACGCCGCGCTCGATGCGCTGGAGTTTCCACAAAAACCGTTTCGTGCCGGGCAGCGCGAACTGGCCGCACAGGTCTACCGCAGTTGCGTGCAGTCGCGCGCACTGCTGGTGCAGGCGCCGACCGGTATCGGCAAGACCATAGGCACCCTGTTTGGCGCCTTGCGGGCGATGCCGGTGCGCTCGCTGGATCGCCTGTATTACCTCAGCGCCAAGACACCGGGCCGCCAGGTGGCACTCGACGCGTTGCGCCGCCTGCATGCTGATGGCGCGGCATCGATGGTGGCACCATTGCGCGTGCTGGAGCTGGTGGCCAGGGACAAGGCCTGCGAACACAAGGACAAAACCTGCCATGGCGACTCCTGTCCGCTGGCGCACGGGTTTTTCGACCGCTTGGGCGCAGCACGGGCGGCGGCGGCAGAGCTTGCCTGGCTGGACCAGCCGGGTTTGCGCAGGGTGGCTTTGGCGCACCAGGTCTGTCCCTACTACCTGGGGCATGAAATGGTGCGTTGGAGCGATGTGGTGGTGGGTGATTACAACTACTACTTCGACCGCCATGCCCTGTTGCACAGCATGGCCGTGGACGGGTCCTGGCGTATTGGTGTGCTGGTGGACGAGGCCCACAACCTGGTGGCGCGCGCCAGCGCCATGTACAGCGCCAGCCTGACCCATGAGGATGCGCTGCAATTGCGTGCCCAGGCCCCCGCTGCACTACACGGCGCTGTCGACGCCTGGCTCGACCAGTGGCAACAGTTGGCGCGCTCCGTCTCCGACGCAACGCCTGGCGCATCATGGACACTGCTCGATGAGCCACCCACTGCGTGGCTGCGTTGCCTGCAGCGCCTGAACAGCGCCATGGGTGAACATCTGCAGCGCCAGCCAGCGGCAACACCACACGGGTTGTTGCCGCATTACTTCCGCACGCTCGAATTCGCCGGGCTGGCCGAGGTCTTTTCCACCCATTCGTTGTGCGAGTTCGATCACATCCCGGGGCCAGCCGGGCCAGCA
Organism: Betaproteobacteria bacterium; assembly: GCA_031363785.1. Classification (GTDB taxonomy): domain Bacteria; phylum Pseudomonadota; class Gammaproteobacteria; order Burkholderiales; family Burkholderiaceae_C; genus CAISIP01. Next base: position 1,991 of record JANLVB010000225.1, on the reverse strand, counting down.
GCTGCGCCCCAGCAGGTGCAGGGCGGCCTGGCGGGAGCAGGTGGTGACCCGTGCACTGGCCGGCTCATGCTGCGCAACGTAGTGCCGGCGCCGTTTCTGGAGCAGCGCATCAGGACGGCAGACTCCATGGTGCTGTTTTCTGCCACGTTGAACCCGCAGGACTATTACGTCAACCTTTTGGGGTTGCCCGACACCACACCGCTGCTCGACATCCCGAGCCCGTTTGGCGCACACCAGCTGGCGGTGACGATCAAGCCGATCTCGACCCGGCGCGATGACCGCCTGGCGTCGCTGGACACGCTGGTGGACCAGATGGCGCAACACTATGGCGATACACCAGGCAACTACCTGGCGTTTTTCGGCAGCTTCGACTACATGGAGCTGGCACTGCAGGCGCTGCGCCGGCGCCATGCGGACATACCGCTGCGGGCGCAGGCGCGCCAGATGGACGAGGCGGCGCGCCGGGACTTCCTGCAGCAGTTTGACGCCACCGGGCGGGGCATCGCATTTGCCGTGTTGGGAGGGGTGTTTGGCGAAGGCGTGGATCTGCCCGGAGGTCGGTTGATCGGCGCTTTTATCGCGACCCTGGGTTTGCCGCAATTCGATCAGGTCAACGCGGCCATCTGCGAACGGCTGCAGGAGCGGTTTGGCCGCGGCCATGACTACACCTACGTCTATCCGGGGCTGCAGAAGGTGGTGCAGGCGGCTGGCCGTGTATTGCGCCGCGAAACCGACTGCGGTTCCCTGCTGCTGCTGGATGAGCGTTACCAGGAGCCGCGTTACCGCGCGCTGTTGCCGGCATGGTGGCAGATCACCGTGTTGTGAGGCCGGTGGCGCGCAGTCTTACAGCCGCCCGATCACCGATTCACTGCGTGGCAGGGGTGTGACAGCCCCAAAACCCTGCACCGACAACGCCGCCGCCGCATTGGCATAGTCGGCAGCACGAAACATGTCGTCTCCCTTGGCAAGGCGCGCCAGCAGGTTGCCGCAAAAACAGTCCCCGGCGCCGGTGGCATCACGCACCGTCACCGTGCGGCCAGGCACGCGGCGGCGCTGTTGGCCGTGGCTGACCAGGGCACCGGCCGCACCCATTTTCAGCACCACCGACCGCGCGCCATGTGCATGGCCCCAATCCAGAATTTTTTCGGGCTGGGACAGGCCGGTCAGCGTCACCATGTCCTCCAGGCTGGGCAGGAAGACGTCACACAGGGCAACCGCCTGCACGATGCAGGCATGGGCCCGCGCCAGCGGCCACAATTTGAGTCGCAGGTTGGAGTCAAAGGACACCAGCGTACCGGCATCGCGTGCCAGCGCCATGGCTTCGAACACGGTGTCGCAGGCGCCAGGCGAGATCGCCAGCGAAATGCCGGATACGTGCAGGCTGCGAGACGCGCGCACGATGTCGGCCGGTGTGCCGTGCAGCCATTGTGGCGTCATGCGACTGGCCGCCGAATCCGCACGCCGGTAACTGAACTCATGGCCCTGCGCGCCGTGTGTCACGAAATAGATGCCGGTCGGGCTGCCGCTGGCGGTGCTGACGCCGCTGGTATTGACGCCTTCCTGCGCCCATAGTTGCAGCAGCGCCTGACCAAACGGGTCGCCGCCGACGCGTGTCAGGTAGGCGCTGCGCACACCGGCGCGCGCCGCAGCGATGGCGACATTGCTGGTGTCACCGCCAAACCCCTGCAGATACTGCGGCTGGCTGGCGATGGTCTGGTTGAACTCCACCAGAGCCTCGCCCAGCGCACATACGTCAAAGTCTTTTTCCAGCATGGCACTCCGACCCGGTTTGCAAGATCAGCGATTATTACTTCGGCCGACCCGCTGGGCCTTAACTTTGCTGCGCAAAGTTAGCCTGCGCCGCGACAAGTGTTGTGACTTCGGCCGGCCCTGCGGGCCTTAACTTTGCTTTGCAAAGTTATCCTGCGCCGCAATCATTGATGGCTGCGCCATCAATGATTGTCTCTCGGTACAAAGGCGCCGCGTTTGCC
>JANLVB010000215.1:0-1698 GCA_031363785.1 Betaproteobacteria bacterium | reverse complement strand
ACAGCGGTTTGACAGCAATGCCGTCCGCAGTATGCCAGGTCAACGCGTCCAGGTTGCCGCCAGGTGCCGACTTGATTGCAGCCGCGCGCCACTTTTGCAAATCGCCGTCTGTCGCAATGCGGTCTGCGCTCTCGGCGCCGGATGTTGGGTGTTCAGTTCGGCTCATGACGCAGTCCCCGTGTGGCGTGTTCTTGATTGGCAATCCCATTTCTGAGATTTGAATTATGCATAATTATTGATTCAAAATATTATTGCCGGCTTACAATGGACCCACGATTGTTTCCCATGAACACCTTGTCCATTGCCCCCCGTGCACTGTATGAAGAGGTTGCGGAATCCCTTCGCCAGCGAATTTTCAGCCGGGAACTGGCGCCGGGCAGCTGGATAGACGAACTGCGCATCGCACAATCCTACGGCATCAGCCGCACGCCCCTGCGCGAGGCACTCAAGGTGCTGGCGGCAGAAGGCCTTGTCACCATGAAGGTACGCCGGGGTGCCTACGTGACCGAGGTGTCGGAACAGGACTTGGCAGAGGTCTATCACCTGCTCGCCCTGCTGGAATCGGATGCTGCTGGCACGGTCGCGGCCAACGCCAGCGCAGAACAGCTGGCCGAGCTGCGCGACCTGCATCAGCAGCTAGAGGCCGCTGCGCATCCCGGGCAGGTTGACCGCTCCCGGTTTTTCGGCATCAACGAATCATTCCACATGAAACTGTTGACGATCGCCAACAACCGCTGGGCTCTTCAGATGGTGTCTGACCTGAGAAAAGTGATGAAACTCAATCGCCACAACTCCCTGCTCAAGGACGGCCGCATTGACGAGTCGCTGGCGGAGCATCGCGCCGTAATGTCGGCGCTGGAGCAGCGCGACAGCGCCGGTGCGATCCAGTGTATGCGGCAGCATTTCCGCAGAGGTTTGCAGGCGGCGGCCTGAGAGCGCGGGTGGTGGCGACAAATTTCAGTGCTTGCGCAGCCGGGTCACCAGAAACACGCCGGGCAGGATCAGCGTTGCACCAACCAGGTGGTGCCAACCCGGCAGCTCCTCGAGCAGCAGCCAGGCCGCCAGCGCCGAATACAGCGGGGCCAGGTACAAGGTAACGGCCACCCGGCTGGCGCCGATAATGCGTTGTGACCATCCATACAGCCAGTAAGCACCCAGACCCGGCAACACCGCGGCCACCAGCACCAGAACCAGCGCATGCAGATTCCACTGTGTCAGCCCGGGCTGACCCGCCTCCCACAGTGCAAACGGCAGCAGGGTCACGACGCCGCCAACACAGATGGCGGCCAGACGCGCTGTCGCATCGAGCGGGCTGGCCCAGGCTTTTTGCAGCAGCGCATAAGCCGCCCAGCACACCATGGCCGCCATGATCCACAGGTCACCGGTGATGAAATTTACCTCGGACAATACACTCCAACGCCCTCGCAACACCACGTGCAACACGCCTGCCAGCGCCAACAACAGGCCGGCCAACTGCCGTCGCGAAAAGTGCTCGCCCAGCCAGAGCACCGAGCCCATGCCGATCAGCACCGGTGCGGCAGCGTAGATCAACGCCATGTTGACCGCCGTGGTCGAACGCGCACCGATGTAGACCCAGGCACCGCATACCAGCATGCCGCAGGCACCGAGCACCAGGTACTGCCACCAGGCCTGGCGCAGATGCGCACGGTGCCGCCACAGGCTGGCAGCACTCCAGGC
>JANLVB010000204.1:0-2003 GCA_031363785.1 Betaproteobacteria bacterium | reverse complement strand
CACGGCGGAGGCGGTAGGCTCGGCCGCCGATGGGAAGGGCGCCGGAAAGCACATGGCCGCCGCAGGGAAGTGGTTCCTCGTGGCGGGACTTGCTGGGGCCGGTGCCGCTGGCCCAGTTTGCCTATTTTGGCGAGTCCCTGCGCCTGCTGGACCTGGCACCGCGCCAAGCCTACATGTTTTACGTATCGCAGAAGAGCCTGGGCCTGAAGAACCTGGATCTGACGGCGTTTTTGCGTGTCAATGCCGAGGACCGCAGCCGCTTGGCCTGGGTCGAATTGCGCCACCACTGGTCGAACTTTGACCTCGCGTTCCAGCTTCAGCACAACATGGGGCGCGCCAACAGTGAGTTCGGCGTCCTGCCGGACCGGCGCGTGATCCAGGTCCTGGGCACCTATTATTTCTGAGCGCACCCGGGCGCGCCGGGGTCAAGCGGCGCAAGCCGTGGACGGGAGAATCTGATGAGCAGTATTGCAGCGGCGCCAGTGAACATGGATACCGTCAAGGCCATAGTCGAGGACTTGCGCGATGCCAAGCCGGTTGTTTATTTTTTCGACCTGCTGCTGTCTGCGCTGCTCGGCTGGGCGCTGTTCGCATTCGCGCTGCGCAGCCAGGGCTGGGGCCTGCGGGCGGTGGTTTTTCTGGTCAGCAGCCTGTTGTTGTTTCGGGCTCTTGCATTTATCCACGAGTTGTTCCACCAGCAGGGCATGAAGGGGTTTCGCATGCTGTGGCATGCCGTGGCAGGTGTGCCGTTGTTGATACCGTTCCTGCTTTATTTGCCAATCCACCAGGCGCACCACAATTCCAAGACCTATGGCACCAAGGAAGATGGCGAGTACGACCAGTTCTACGGCCACGCCGGGAGCATGTCACTCAAGCTGTTTGCGCTGAACCTGGCTTTGCCGATTGCGCTGTTGGTGCGTTTCGGCATTCTCACGCCGCTGTCAACCGTGTTGCCGGTGGTCCGGCGCGAGGTGATTCCCAATTTTGTGCACATGGCTTTGCGCATGCCCTACCGCGCGCCCGACATCAAGGAAAGCATGCGCTCCGAGTCGTATGTGGTGGAGGCTTTCTGCGCCTTGTTTGCCTGGAGCCTGGTTGCCCTGTGTGTGGCCGGCCAATGGCGCGTGTTCCTCGCCTGGTATGCCATGGTCTGCGCGATAGCGACCTGGAACACTGTTCGTGCGCTGTGCTCTACCCATCTGTATGTGGAAAAAGAGCAGGGTCGCGGTGCTTCCGGGCAGTTGCAGGACTCGTTGAATATCGACAGCGCCGGCATCCTGACCCAGTTGATCTGCCCGACCGGCCTGCGCTTCCATGCCCTGCACCATGTTGCGCCGTATCTGCCGTACCATGCCCTGGCCGAGGCACACCAGCGCCTGATGGCGCAGCTCCCTGCCGGCTCCGAGTACCACCGCTCTACCGTGCCAACTCTGTGGCAGGGCTGGGCCCGGCTGCTGGATGCCACCTCCAACGGCCCGCAGCCCGCAGGCAGCGCGTAAAGCCCTCGCTGCTTGCTTTGCGGCTATTTTGGCCGCATGTCCATGAAGGGCTTCTCCACCAGTGCGTACAACAACACGGCGATGGCGAAGGTAATTGCCGCCGTCAGCAGGCCGATATACACAATCGCCGACGTCGTGATGGCCTGCCCCACATACCAGCCCTTGATCGCCATGAAAATGACGACCGGTTGCACCAGATAGGCCGAATACGAAGTCTGCGCCACCGGGTACCAGAAGTTGAGCGACAACAGCCGCGACAGCCCGCGACCGAGCCGGGTGTCGGTGAAAGTCAGCAGCAGCAGCAGGGCGATGCCGATGGCAAACCAGTAGCGGTAGGTTGCCATGAACAGGGCGCCGACTGGCGTGCGCCAGTCGTCATACTTGATCTGCGCCAGCACGGCGTACATCAAGGCCATGGCTACGACCAGCACCAGGACGGAAACGCCCTCGTTCGACATCCAGCGCAGAAATGCCGCGCGCCGGATCAGGTAGGCGATCAGCACA
>JANLVB010000200.1:0-4637 GCA_031363785.1 Betaproteobacteria bacterium | reverse complement strand
TCACCGCCACCTCGGCCTCGAAGTCGATGCCAAAGTCGGTGGACGGGCACACCACGTCGTCACAGGGCCCCAGAAAATCGTCACTGCCGCCCTGGTACATCAACGGGTCGGTGTAGAAACTCTTGGGCACCTCGGACTTGCGCGCTGCCCGCACCAACTCCACATGGTTGATGTACGCCGATCCGTCCGCCCACTGGTAGGCGCGTGGCAACGGCGCCATGCAGCGTTGCGGCTCAAACGGGAACGCATGGCGCGCCTTGCCGCCGTTGATGGTGTCAGACAGGTCCAGCAGCTGCGGCGCGATGAAATTCCAGTCGTCCAGCAACTGCTGCATGCGCTCGGCGATGCCAGTCGCATAATGCGCCGTGCTCAGGTCGCGCGACACAACCACGAGTTGCCCGTCGCGCGAGCCGTCTTTGTAAGTAGCAAGTTTCATGGGATGACAGTATTCCAGATGACCAAAGTGCCTGATTTTGCATCGCGCAGGCTGGCGGCAGCCGGATGAGTGGCGGCACTTGGAGCGCGGCCAATCCGCTGCCGCTGAAACCACTTGCGGCATTGACAGCTGCTGTGGTGCTGGCGCATGTGCTGGTGCTGGAGATGTCACCGGCGCAGTTTTCCGCATCCACTCCTCTTGCCAGCAAGGTATTCACGACCCGCAGCCTGCAAATTGAGGGTCCGAATCCGCATCCGCCCCCGGTCGCGCCAGCGCCCACGCCGTCCGCCCGGCAACGTGTCCCTGCGACCCAGTTGGCCAGCGCAGCCGCAGCGGCAACCCCGAGCAAACCACCAGAGCCGTCGGCCACAGTGGCACCCGTGCAACCGGCCAAACCCGAGCCCGAGCCAGTGGCCCAGGCGGGCGTGCCAGAGCCGGTGGCATCAGCGGCACAGGCTGCGGCCACACCAACTCCTGCGCCACAGCTGGCGGCCGCATCCCTGGAAAGGGATAAGGCGTTGGTGGCGCGAAACTACCTGGTGCCGGGGTCGGTCCGGCTCAATTTCAATGCGGTTGGCCAGCGGGCAAAAATGGACTACACGGCCTTGGGTGAGATGCTCTGGCTGCACGACGGCAAAGACTACGAAGCCCGCATGGAGCTCAGCGTGCTGTTTGGCAAGCGCAGCCTGACCAGCACCGGGCGCTTGACCGGCGACGGTTTGGCGCCAAGCCGCTTTTCCGACCGTTTTCGATCGGAGCAGGCGGCACATTTTGAACGCGACAAGGGGCGTGTCACCTTCAGCGCCAACACACCAGAGTCGCCCCTGCTGCCTGGCGCCCAAGACCAGCTCAGCGTGTTTGTACAACTGGCGTCGATGCTGGCCGGTGACCCGCCCAAGTTTCCCGCCGGCACCAGTATCGCGCTGCAAACAATTGGTCCGCGTAGCGCCGAGCCCTGGGTGTTCGTCGTGGACGCCGACGAGCTGATCGACCTGCCTGGCGGTCAGCAGGCGACCCGCAAGCTGGTGCGCACACCGCGCAAGGACTTTGACCAGAAGGTCGAAATATGGCTTGCGCCGGCGCTGTCATGGTTACCGGCGCGCATCCGCATCACCCAGCCCAATGGCGACTTCATCGACCAGTTATGGCGGTCAACCAGCAGCCCCTGAGCAGCGTTGGACAGGCAGGACTGGTGTGTTGGGTCTTGAAAAAGCCCCATGGCGCTGCAAAGTGTGGGTTATTGATTGTTCAGGGACAATGCCTTATGCACATGCTGTACGACTCCGAGACCTTTTGCGTTACCCATATGCTGGCCAATGCACCCTTTGCCGATGCGCCGGGCGACCAGCAGTCGCAGGAGAAGGTGAAACCGGTGCCGACGATGGCCCGGCACGGCTTCGAGATCATCGACAAACGCGTCGGCAAAGAGGTATACCTCGATGGATCGTGGGCCGAGCTGTTCCAGCAGCAGATTGCCGCCTGGCAGCTGCGTACACCAACGCAGGAGGAAGTCGAAGACACGCTGGAAGGTTATGTCGGCCTGGCGCAAAACCCGGTTGTGGTGCATTGAGAGCCTGAGTTTTCTTCTCGCACGGCGGTCCTGACATCACCCGCGCACCTGTTCGTCTGCTGCCGGGGTTGGTGCTGCTGGGCCTTGCCGCAGCCTTGCAAGGCTGCGCTTCACTGAGGGACAAGGTCGGGCAACACATCACCATGTTGCTGCCCGCCGACGTGCTGCTGTTGGGCGAACAGCACGATGCCACGGAGCACCAGCGCCTGCAACTGGCCTTCGTCACCGAACTCGGACGCCGCGGCCAGCTCGCCGCGCTGGCGCTGGAGATGGCCAACCAAGGCAACTCGACAGCTGGCTTGCCGGCCGACGCTTCCCCTGATCAGGTGCAAGCCGCGCTGCAATGGAGCGACTCGGCGTGGAGCTGGCGCAGTTACGGTCCGGTTGTGATGGCTGCGGTGCGTTTGCAGATTCCCGTATTGGGGGCCAACCTTCCGCGCTCTGCCATGCGCGCAGCAATGGCCAACGAGAACTGGGACAAACATCTGGACGCAGCGGCGCTGGAGCGGCAACGCGACGACATCCGCACGGGCCATTGCCAGCTCCTGCCCGAGGGCCAGATCGCCCCCATGACCCGGATCCAGATTGCCCGCGACGCCGCCATGGCGGCCACGGCACGTGAGGCCCGCCAGCCCGGAAAAACGGTGCTGCTGGTGGCCGGTGGCGCCCATGTGCTGCGCGGCATGGGAATACCCACGCATTGGCCAGCGGATGTATCGAGCCGTGTGGTTCTGGCAGTGGCTGGCCCGCCCGACCCCGAGCAGGCGGCCAGCGTCGACCTGGTTTGGGAAACGGCGGCCGTGCCGCCCAAAGACCATTGCGCCGGCCTCAAAACCAAGCTCAGGCCCTGAGTCATCACTGGCACTTAGCGGCGTCAGGTTTTGGCATAGACACAAAATACACCGTCAGGTTGCGCCGACGTGGTGTAGTGGCGGTCATGCGTAAAAAATAGCTGACGGATCCGACCACTGTCCACCAGTGCCGCAAGTTTGTCCTTGAAACCCAGCGACTCGAACACTTCCAGTTTGACCGTGAACGCAAACGGCGCGTCGGGTTGCAGCACCCGGAACAATTCATCCAGACAACGTGCATCAACATGGCCGTGGGTGAAGATGCCACTGCCCAGGGCGCCACCATAACCGGCGTCGGCGATGGGCAATTGGCAGTGCAAATCGGCGTTGATGAAATGCCGGTAGATACCGCGGCGCTCTGCTACCTGCATCATTTCCGGCGAGACGTCGATGCCGTCGATGACCGAAAACCCGTGAGTCGCCAAGTTGTGGCCGGCCAACCCGGTGCCACAGCCCACATCCAGTACTGCCGCGTCCCGCGCCACCAAATGGCGCGCCAACAGATCGGCCACCACCACAGGTGATTGGTAGTTCAGCCCCTGCAACATGGTCTGGTCGTAGGTCTGGGCCCAGTCACGGTAGAGCGCACGGGATTTTTCTTCGCTGTCCAAGGCGTAGGCGCGCTCCAGCAGTTGCGCCGCTTGCGGACTCACGCCACTCGGAATCTTCTTTTCGGTCACCATTGCGGCAGTTTACGGGAGCCACTACAAGAGTTGCCGCATGGGGAAAACAAGCGTGTACCACCATATCCAGGGTTTACCCTTATTGATCAGCAGAACCGGTCGCCGTATAAACTCAAACTGTTCGCATAAGAAACAATGTTTCACTGATAAAACGCTGTCACGGAGCCAACAATGCAGCAATGCCCCAAACGCCCATGCTGGGGCGGCACGGTCCCGGCCGTGGACCAAGTGACAGCCGTACAAACTGGCGACTGCGGCGTGCCACGCGCCCACAATGGGGCAACAACAGCAGGAACAGGTGGATCATGAGTGTTTCAGGAATTGACGAAATCACATTCGGCACGGCCGACCTGACGGCTTGCCACAAATTTTTTCAGGACTGGGGCCTCGCGTTGTTATCGCACGACAGCCAGGAACTGGTGTTTGAGTCCCTCAACGGCTGCCGGGTAATCGTGGCGCACTCCGACAAACCCGGTCTGCCCAAAGGCATCGAGCCGGACCCGACCTTGCGTCAGGTGGTATGGGGTGTGGCGAATGCCGACGATTTGGCGGCGTACGGAGCACGACTGCGCGGCCAGCCCGGCTTCATCGATGACGGCGGGCGCATCGGCTGCACCGACCCGAACGGCCTGTCAATGCGGCTGCAGGTGACGCGAAAACGACCGCTGGCGCTGGACTGTGCCCGCACTAACACCTGGGGTGAGCGCCCACGCGTCAACCAGGCAAGCCCGGCTTACGACCGTGCGACACCAGTCGAGGTGGGCCATGTAGTCTTCTTTGTCACGGACCTTGCAGCCACGACCGCCTTCTACCAGGACAAACTGGGTTTTCGCATGTCCGACCAGTACCCTGGCCGGGGCAGCTTCCTGCGCTGCGAGCCCGTCGGCGGCAACCACGACCTGTTCCCGTTGCAATTGCCCAGCCCCAAGGCCGGTTTGAATCATGTAGCGTTCACAGTGCGCGATGTGCACGAGGTATTCGGCGGCGGCATGCACATGTCGCGCTGCGGCTGGGACACCGAGCTCGGCCCCGACCTCACGGGTCGCGGCATTGTACGAGTCGTGGATCTCTATGAGTCGCTAGAAAGACGGGATGGC
>JANLVB010000199.1:0-6219 GCA_031363785.1 Betaproteobacteria bacterium | reverse complement strand
CCAGGGGCAGATTGGAGTTCGCGCGCGATGGTTGGCAATGACTTTGCCAATTGCAGGATGCGCCTTTTAGCCGGAGCCTTGGTAACGCCAACACCTTCGGCGAACTGGTCCCAGTGCCGTGCCTGGACTTCACTGAACTTGTACTTGCTGCCGATCTTCATCGCCATCTTCGGCGTCAGTGTTGGATACACCGCCGTCGACAGCGTGTCGTAGAACGGTGCCAGGACGGGCGTGTTGCCAGAGTACAGCAATGAGAAATTCTTGGCGTGCGCATCATGATTCCCGATCAACGCATTGAAGATCACGTAGTCGAGCAAGCGCAGGACCTGCGGAGCACTGGGGCGCGTCGCACGGCGTACCAGATCAAAGCATTGGGCCAGATCAGGGCCGCCTTCATTTTGGTATTTCATTTCAGGCACCACGCCAAGCGCCTGGCAGAAGTCCTCTTGATGAAGGCGTTGCCGTTGCTCTTGAGCATCCACGAATCGGTCGTAGCGCTCAACCAGCAGGAATGGGCGATCCAATACAGCATGAACTTTCGATTTCGCCGGCCTGAGTTGCATGGCTTCACACAGTGCCATGCAAAATCCTTCGTTGATCACACTGTCCTCAATGGCGTGGATGGCGGGCTTCAAGACGTGGGAGCTGGGTGTGCCGTTGAGGGGCAGCCCAATGCGGGCGCCATCGAAAACCACCGGTAGTTTGTCCTGGGCACCAGCCAAGGAAAGTCGCAAGCCGTCTTTGCCAGCCAGCATGGGGCGACGTGGCAATTCATCCAGGATGGCAACGACTTCCGCGTCGCTCAGCCATTGAATATCATCGTTGCGGTCAGTCACGGGCAAAGCCTGCCCCGGCTCAAGGAACGTCACAGCCCCGGCGCATTCGCCACCGATGTGGTCCAGCAGCGCAAAGTCGTTTTGGCCAGAAACCTGGAGCTGCTGCGCAATCAGGCGGCGCATCTGCCCCTCTGGCAGCAGACCGGCAAAGAAGGGACGCGTCATGCGATCGTCGAACGGCTGCGCTTGCAGGGGCAGCGAGGCGGACAAGGCAATGGCGTTTGGTTGCGACAGCCAACCCGGTACGTAGCAAAAATTCAGTCGTCCAACGACCGACGCCAGAGTGCCGACACGATCGGCGAAAAGCCAGACTTCCAGCTCATGCGCCATGGTCGCCACCTTGACGTTGATCGTCGGCCGCAACCGATGGCAATCCGCTCAACTGGATCTCTCCACCCAAGGCATCAATGACCCGCAGCACGTTTTCCAGGCGCAAGGTGGGCTTGCCTGCCTCAAGGTCGACGATGAAGCGCACACCAACCCCTGCCGCGAGAGCTAACTGGGGCTGCGTCAACTCGAGCTGCTTGCGGGCGACACGAAGTGCATCGCCGAGTTGTTGAGGTGATCGAATGGATATCATGAACATAAAATTTCCCGTTCGGGAAATTATTGACCAAAATTGATCTCTGTGCAATCTATATTTCCCGATCGGGAGTTTTATACGCGCTAAGGCCGTGGCTCGACCGTATATTTCCCGATCAGGAAGCAAAAAGTGAAACTCGTTTCCAAATAGACGCCCATTTCCACCCAATCTGGCGCGCCAAAAAATTCGCTTGTTCGTGCGAATTCATTGGCTGAACGTTGTTGGCGCCAACACAGGGGGGCAAAAGAAATCCCAACCGGATAAGGGTTAGGCTTTCACATTATGGTGGTGCATGTCCACGGGCTCTCGTTTAGCGCCGACGGCAAGAAGCTGATTATCCCAAGCCACGTCGGCCTCGCCGTATACGAGGGCGGGAAGTGGACCAAGGCCCCAGGACCTGCTCACGACTACATGGGCCTTTCGAGCACTCGGGACGCGCTGTACAGCAGCGGCCATCCAGCGCCGGGATCGGGCCAGGCGAACCCGTTCGGGCTGATCAAAAGCACCGACGGCGGGAACACCTGGAAAAAGCTCGGCTTGGAGGGTGAGTCGGACTTCCACACCATGACGGCCAGCTATGGCACCAACACGGTCTACGTGCTGAACCCGCAGCCGAACTCCCGGATGGATTCCGCTGGCCTTTACTTCACGCGTACCGACGGAAAGAAGTGGCAGCGCGCGCAAGCTCGCGGGCTAATCGGGCAGGTGAATGCTCTGGCGGCGCACCCCGCAGATCCATCCGTGGTCGCGGCGGCGACCGATGCGGGCCTGTACCTGTCGCGTGACGCTGGAACCAGCTTCACGCTGCTAGGCGGGAAGCAGCGCGTGCTCTCCGCCACCTTCGACCAGGACGGAAATCAGCTCTGGTACAGCAACTTCGACAAAAAGCCCGTGCTCTCGACGATCAGTCTTGTCGGGGATGCGAAAAGCAGGCCGGTTGCCCTGCCGCCGCTGCCGCAAGACGCAGTGAGCTACATCGCCCAGAACGCCGTCCAGCCCGGTGAGGTAGCGATCGCGGCCTTCAAGCGCAACGTCTTCGTCAGCAAAGACAGCGGGCGCAACTGGACGCAAATAGCCAAAGAGGGAGCGCCGTCAACGTGACGCCGCACCAAAGCCTTTCATATTTTTAGGAGTTAGACATGAAAACATTGACAGCACTGATCGCCGGTTCCCTTCTTGCCGGCGGAATCGCCTTCGCCAATGAAAAGGGTTCGACGTCCGACGGAATGATGGGTGGGGGAATGATGGGCGGTGACATGAAAGGCATGATGAACATGATGAACATGATGAGTCACATGAAGACCATGGACGCGAACGGCGACGGGATGCTTTCCAAAGAAGAGTTTGTGAAAACTCACGAAGCCATGTTCGACTCGATGCCGACGAACAAGGACGGTCTGGTGGTCATGAAAGACATGTCAATGTGTCCGATGATGGCTGGACAAAAGGGCCACTGAGGCGCAAACGCCGACGATTGGTGGGGACGCGGCGTCGGATTGCGATTCGCCGCGCTCCTACTTTCATTGCATCTCGGCAGCTAAAGAGGCGCCGGTTCCTCTGCGGGCGGAAGCGCCCGCCCCGCAGGTATGCAATTACACTTCTTCCAAACGGTTTGACGCGTGAAAAAGAGAAAAAGCATGCCTGAACAGCTCAACCAAGAGACCCAGGGCCTGACTTATCTGCCCGAATTCAACATCGTGATCTTTGCCCTCCTGCTGAATTTCCCTTGGGAGTTTCTCCAGGTCCCTTTCTATGGGGGCATGCCCACCGCGGAGCATGGGCAGGGCGTCAAGTCGTGCACGCAGGCCACCATTGGCGACGCCGTCATCATGCTGGTGGCTTTCTGGTGCGTTGCAGCCTTTGCGGGAAGGTATTGGCTTCTGCGACCCAAGTTCGCGCATATCGGATCCCTTGTTGCCGTGGGTGTGGGCATCACCATCCTCATTGAGAAGCTGGCCGTCTCCGGAGGTTGGGGCAAGGCTGGTCCTACTCGGAGCGAATGTTTACGGCGTTCGGCATCGGCATCACACCTGTGTTGCAGTGGATCGTCCTTCCGCCGTTGACCATCTGGTTCTGCAAACGGCAACTAGGGCCAGGACTCATGCGGTGACTGAAGTGAAACGCGGACCGGCCACCTCGCTGGGCGTGAGCGAGGTACGGCGCTGGTTGCCGTGGGTTGGCGGACTGCTCGGCCTGCTGGCGCTGGCCTGGGTGCTGCGCAGCTTTGACTTCAACCGCTTTCGCAGCATCCTGGCAGGCGCGGACCTGCGCTGGCTGGTCCTGGTGCCCTTGTCCATCCTGATCGAGCAACTCGTGCGCGCATGGAAGTGGCGCCAGCTCCTGTACCCCCTGCGTCCGATCGGCGTGCTTCGCCTGTTTGGGACCATCATGGCCGGCTATCTGCTCGCGGCCCTGATCCCGCTTGGATTTGGCACCATTGCCCGCTCCTGGCTGGTTGCGCGTCGGGAGGAATTGAAGCTCGCGAGCGTCCTGGCGACGGTTGCGCTCGATCGGCTGACCGACGGGATCGTGTTCGCTTGCCTGGTGCCGCTCGCGTTGTTATCTGTCGTGTTCGACGACCCCACCGGCGGTATTCGCAAGGGCTTAATCTGGGGCGGCGCCGGGAGCTTTGTGTTGTTCGCCGCGGTACTGCTTACTCTGCTGGCGTACCGTCGCGGTGCGTTAAGCACCGACGGCCCGCTTTTCGCGCTGCTCGGACGGTTGCCGCAGCGCTTCGTACCAGTGGTCCAGCGTGTCGCCAAAGCCTTCGCCGAGGGCATCGCGTGGCCGGGCGAAGTCTGGCGCGGGGTGGGCGTCGTACTTGCCAGCGTGGCAATCAAATTGCTGGCCGCCACCCATCTGCTGTGGGCGGGATTGTCGATTGGGGTTGTGCTCGAACCGGCGCAGTACCTGTTTCTGGTCGTGTTTCTTGGCTTTCTGATGATCTTGGGCCACTTCCTCCGCTTCATCGGCAGCTTTGTGGTCGGTGGGGTGTTTGCGCTTGGCCTGTTCGGCGTCGCTCCCGAGCCGGCGCTCGCGATGGTGTTGATTGTGGAGATGGCGAACATTCTGAGCATTGCCGGCGTCGGCGCGATCTCGCTGTGGGCCCAGGGTGTGGCGCTGCGCGACCTGCGCGCCGCAAAGGCACAAGACGATGATCGAGCAGCCTGAGCCGCGCGGCCCGTTCTGGCGCAACGCCCTGCGGAAATCCTTTTGCGGGGACATTGAGACATGAAAGCAGCGCGATGAACAATTTTTTCTGGAGCCTTGTTCGCTGGCTTCGGACCCGCGTGGCTCGGTCGTGGCGGCTGTCGCGTGCGTGCTACCGTTTGCGCGACCTCGAGCTGACTGGCCGGCCTGGCGAGGAGGTCTGGTACTTCGCCTACGGCGCCAACATGCATGACAGTGCGTTTCTCGTCCGGCGAGGCATGCGGCCGTTGGAATGGACGCCTGGCCGGGCGCATGGCTGGCGGCTGCGCTTCAACCTGGAAGGCCGGCCGAAAGGAAAGGCAGCGCCAGCCAATCTTTATGCCGACACGAGCGCGGAGGTCTGGGGCGTGCTCTACAGGATTACGCGAGGCGCCCTGATTCACCTGGACGCAACCGAAGGCGTGCCCGGCCTCCGCTACCGGCACCTCTGGCTGGAGGTGGAGGACGTCACGGGGCGAGCCGTGCACGCCGTGACGTACATCGCCAACGGCTTGGAAGCCGACGGAAATCCATCGCTGCGATATCTCACGTTGCTGCGCGATGGCGCACGGGCGCATGGGCTGCCCGACCAATGGCAGCGTTTCCTTGACGGAATCAAAGCTGCCGAGTAGGGGCTGCGGCCCTTGTGCGCAAAATATGCGCAAAGTCCGTGACCATCTGCGCTATATGCACCGGGCCTTGTTGGTATTACTCAAGCCTTGCAAGCAATTGCCAGTTGCGAACGCAATGACATTTCGGTGAAATTTGCATACGACGACCTGCTGGTGGAATGCGGACTGGGGTTCAAACTCGCCCTCAGCGCAGGTGAGTACAACTGCGGGTGTTTGTCCCCCGTTTGCGGAAATGTCCTTTTCGCTTTATGAAATTTGAATTTCAAGGTCAACCGCTTTAACCCAGTGTTGCGACCATCTCAATCTTGGGCGCAATCGAACGCACGACCTTTTGAAAGCCGTGCCCCGGGTTGGACTGCCGACTGGACACGATCAATCCCATCTTCTCCAGCATTCCGACGTCCTTGGTGACAGCAGATCGATTGCGATGCAATCGACTTGTCAACTCCTTGATCGTCTGCGGCTCGCGCATGACCTCGCTCATCAGACGCCGACGGGCTTCCGACAAGACCGTAAACATGCGTTGCGGGTCTTCAAATGACAGCGTCACCTTGCCATCGAACGTCTGGGCTTGATCAGCTCTGCGGGCCGCATCCTTCGCGCGCGCGAAAAACCCGTCCACGGTATCTGTGCGAATGACGACTTTGCTCATGATCTCTTCCCTCGTTTTCCCTTAACGATCTCCAGCCATTCTTGCTGGAACTTCTCCAGGGTTGCTTCGTAGCTGGTGAATTCAACCGCCGCAACCTCGCCCATGTAATGCCTGTGGTGGTAGTCATGCGCATTGTCAAAACCCAGCACTCGGCCATTGTCCACATGGCAAATTGAGTGGTTGATGTAGGCCAGGTTGTAGCGGGTGACTACCGTCTTTCCCTTTTCCTGGTAGCCCCATACCTCGTAGCTCAGCAGGCCACCGCCAGAGACAGCCGGCGCACCCGGCAGGCCGTTGACCAGTCTGGCGGTGAAATCGGAGTTTGCG
>JANLVB010000161.1:0-11263 GCA_031363785.1 Betaproteobacteria bacterium | reverse complement strand
CCCGTTACGTTCCAGTGAAAGTTGTGGGTCGTCAGATACAGCGTATAAGTATCGGCAAGCAGGCGACTGAGTCCACCAGCAATGGCGCCACGGTCCTTCTCACTGATGCCGAGATTGATTGCAGGCGCGCGCCCTGAGCCGGGTAGCGGGACTGACTTGATCTTCTTGGCCACAAAGGCTCCTTTATGAATGGTGTTTATCGCCACACGGTAGCGAAGCGGCAAAGCCCCGTCAAAATGCGGCTCACGCAGATGGTCTTCGATGAGCCTATCGGCTTCTCCGCCTGCGGCAGGAAGCATCGTTCACCAAGCGGGCGGGCATCCTGATTACCTGGTGTTTGGGAGCATTGTCGCGATCGCCGTCGAACGTGTCCAGGCGCTGATTGTAATTGTCGGCCTGTCGTTGCCGCTATGCTTCTTGCCTATGAAATCAGGCTTTATGAGCGCGACCCGGTGACCCGCCTGGCGCCGCCGCAATATCTGCAATTGCATCCGTCGGGAACCGCGCCGGTGATCACCGACGGATGCCACTAAACCGGGGCGGTTTTTTTGTGATCGCCAGCGTCGCCTTGCCGGTTTGCGAGGTGTCTGGTACGCCGAACGCGGTATTCGAGCCTGGATTTTCGTGATGGTGTGCAACAAGATTGCCGTCACACCCCGCGCGAGCGTTGCGCCCTGAACTGCTGCCGCAACGCGCCAAATGTGCCCGCGTCCAGCGCCTCCCGCACCTCGCGCATCAGGTTCAGGTAGTAGTGCAGGTTGTGGATGCTGGCCAGCATGGGCCCGAGCATCTCGCCGCAACGGTCCAGATGGTGCTGGTAGGCGCGGCTGAAGCCGTCGCGGCCACCATCGGCCCAGGAAACGCCTGAGCGCCCGGCGCAGGCATAACAGGTGCAGGTATCGTCCAGCGGTTGCGGGTCGTTCTTGTGGCGTGTATTGCGGATTTTCAGGTCGCCAAATCGGGTGAACAAGGTGCCATTACGGGCGTTGCGCGTGGGCATCACGCAGTCGAACATGTCCACCCCTTGGGCCACACCCTCCACCAGGTCTTCCGGAGTACCCACACCCATCAGGTAACGTGGCTTGTGTGCCGGCAGGCGATGCGGGGTGTGCGCCATGATGCGCAGCATCTCGTCCTTGGGCTCCCCCACACTCACACCGCCAATGGCGTAGCCGGACAAATCCATCGCCACCAGCTGCTCCAGCGACTGCTGGCGCAACTCCTCGAACATGCCGCCCTGCACGATGCCGAACAATGCATTCGGGTTCGCCAGGCGGGCAAACTCGGCCTGGCAGCGCTGCGCCCAGCGCAGGCTGAGCTGCATCGAGCTGCGCGCCTCGGCCTTGGTGGTGAGCTGGCCTTTGGTCTTCGGCTCGACCGATATGTAGGGCGTGCATTCGTCGAACTGCATCACGATGTCGCTGTTCAGCGTGGTCTGGATCTGCATCGAGACCTCGGGCGTAAGGAACAGTTTGTCGCCGTTGACCGGGGACGAAAAGCGCACCCCCTCCTCGCTGATCTTGCGCATCGCGCCAAGCGACCAGACCTGGAAGCCGCCCGAGTCGGTAAGTATGGGTTTGTTCCATTGCTCGAAGGCGTGCAGGCCACCGAACTGCTGCAACACGTCCAGCCCCGGTCGCATCCACAGGTGGAAGGTGTTGCCCAGAATGATCTGCGCGCCCATGTCGTTCAGGCTGTGTGGCGTGACGCCCTTGACCGTGCCGTAGGTGCCCACCGGCATGAAGATCGGGGTATCAACCACGCCATGGTTCAGCGTCAGGCGGCCACGCCGCGCGTGTGTGCCGGGGCAGGCGCCTGTGGTGGCGTCGGTTTTCAGCAGGTCAAATTGCAACATGGTGGAGGTAGTCAAAGACAATGGACGTCCTGCGGGTGGGGCGTCGCCTTGGCCAGCAGCATCGCATCGCCGTAGCTGAAAAAGCGGTACTTGTCGGTGATCGCGTGCTGGTACAGGGCCCTGATATGGTCGTAACCAGCAAAAGCGCTCACCAGCATCATCAGCGTCGACTTGGGCAGGTGGAAGTTGGTGATCAGCAGGTCCACCAGCTGAAATACGAAGCCCGGCGTGATGAAAATATCGGTGTCGCCACTGGCCTGCCCGCTGCGGGCCCAGGACTCCAGCGTGCGCACACTGGTGGTACCAACCGCGATGATCCGTCCGCCGCGCGCCCGGCAATCGCGGATCGCCTGCTGGGCGGCCTGCGGCACCTGGTACCACTCCTTGTGCATGTGGTGCTGGCGCAGGTCCTCGGTTTTTACCGGCTGAAAGGTCCCGGCACCCACGTGCAGGGTGACAAAGCAGTGTTCCACACCGTGGTCCGCCAATGCCTGCAACAGCGCATGATCAAAATGCAGCGCGGCGGTGGGCGCGGCCACTGCGCCGGCGTTCTTGGCAAATACGGTCTGGTAACGCTCCTGGTCCTGTACCGTATCCGCATGGCCGATGTACGGCGGCAGGGGCACATGGCCATGGCGTTCCAACAGCACATACGGGTCGTCGCCCGCATCGTTTGACAGTACAAAGCGGAACATGCCACCGTCGGCATCAGGCCAACGCCCGAGCAGGGTGGCCCGCAGGTTTTCTGCGCTGCCGGGCGCCGCCAGCAGTGCCAGTGTGGTGCCCACCTCCGGTTTCTTGCTCACCCGCATGTGTGCCGCCACCTGGTTGCCGCCCAGTACACGTTCGATCAGCAGCTCGACCCGGCCCCCAGTGGCTTTTTCGCCAAACAGGCGTGCCTTGATGACCCGGGTGTCGTTGAAGACCATCAGGTCGCCGGGCCGCAGCAGGCTTGTCAGCTCATGGAATATGCGATTTTGCGGGGCGGGCGCACGGCCATCGAGCAGACGTGCCGCGCTGCGCTCGGCGGCCGGCTCCTGAGCGATCAGCTCCGGGGGCAGGCTGAAGTCGAAATCGGACAGTGTGTAGGCGCCTGTTGCGCCCGCGGCATGTTGCGGCATGATCTTGAGGGCTGGACCGGCCCGTGCCAAGTGGGGTGAAGCGGATGACGGAGACAGGGCAGAATTGTCCCATGCCCGCCACAACAGCCGCCCAGCCCACCAAGTCGCCGCTGCGCAAGGCGATGGACAAGCTGGGTTTGCTGCGCGACATCGACCTGGCTTTGCATCTGCCGCTGCGCTACGAAGATGAAACGCGCCTCGTGCGCCTGTGTGATGCACGCGACGGCGACTCGGTGCAGATCGAGGGCGAGGTGACCGCGAGCGAGGTCAAGTTTCGCCCGCGTCGGCAGTTGCTGGTGACGCTCTACGACGGCAGCGACACCTGCACCTTGCGCTTTTTCAATTTTTACCCGGCGCAGCAAAAGATGCTGGCAACCGGCGCACAAGTGCGGGCGCGCGGCGAGGTGCAAGGCGGATTAATGGGCAAGACCATGGTGCACCCGGTAGTGCATGCCGCCGGCGCGCCCTTGCCGACGGCCTTGACACCGATCTACCCGACGGCTGCCGGCTTGCCGCAGGCCTATTTGCGCAAAGCCGTTCTGGGCGGTCTGGCGCGGGCCGATGTGTCCGAAACCTTGGGCCAGGGGCAGGGCTTGCCGCACCATGGGGCCTTGCGATGGAGCCTGCGCGATGCGTTGGCGTTTTTGCACCAGCCGAGCCCGGACGTGGCGCTGGCCACACTGGAAGACCTCAGCCACCCAGCCTGGCAACGCCTGAAGATCGAGGAATTGCTGGCACAGCAGATTTCCCAGCTGCAGTCGCGTCGCGCCCGGGCGGCCTTGTGTGCGCCGTCGCTGCGGCCGCCAACGCCAAGCCTGCATGGTCGCCTGCTGCACAGCCTGCCGTTCACCCTGACAGGGGCGCAATTGCGGGTCGGTGCGGAGATAACGCGCGACATTGCTGCGCCCAAACCGATGCACCGCTTGCTGCAGGGCGACGTCGGGTCGGGAAAAACGGTGGTGGCGGCGCTGGCGGCGGCGCTGTGCATCGACGCCGGCTGGCAGTGTGCCCTCATGGCCCCCACCGAGATACTCGCCGAGCAGCATTTTCGCAAGCTGCTGGGCTGGCTGGCACCGTTGGGTGTAACCACGGCTTGGCTGACGGGCAGCCAGGCAGCAAAAGAACGGCGAGGGATGCTCGCCATGATCGCGTCCGGGCAGGCCAGTCTGGTGGTGGGCACACACGCCATGATCCAGGACAAGGTGGTGTTCCACAGGCTGGCACTGACGGTGATCGATGAGCAACACCGCTTCGGTGTCGCCCAGCGACTGGCGCTGCGCGACAAGATGGCCGAGCCTGGCCTGGAGCCGCATTTGCTGATGATGACGGCGACGCCGATTCCGCGTACCCTCGCAATGAGTTACTACGCCGATCTGGACGTCTCCACCATCGACGAGTTGCCGCCCGGACGCACACCGGTGGTCACCAAGCTGATCAACGTTAGCCGGCGCGACGAGGTGGTGCAGCGCATCCGCAGCCAGCTGCAACAGGGCCGCCAGGTGTACTGGGTGTGTCCGCTGATCGAAGACAGCGAAGTGCTGGACCTGAGTAACGCCACCCAGACCCATGGCGACCTGAGTGCGGCGCTGCCGGGGGTCATGGTCGGGCTGCTGCATTCGCGCATGCCGGTGGCGGAGAAAAAGACTGTGATGTCGCTTTTTACCGGGGGGCAGATGGGGGTGCTGGTCAGCACCACGGTGATCGAAGTCGGCGTCGATGTGCCGAATGCGTCGCTGATGGTGATAGAACACGCCGAGCGTTTTGGCTTGTCGCAGCTGCACCAGCTGCGCGGTCGGGTCGGCCGTGGCGCTGCCGCCTCGGCCTGTGTGCTGCTGTATTCGACCGGCGACGGCGCGCGCCTGGCCGAGACCGCACGCTCGCGCCTGCAGGCCATGGTGCAGACGCATGACGGGTTCGAGATCGCACGGCGTGACCTCGAGATCCGTGGCCCGGGTGAATTTCTCGGGGCCAGGCAGTCTGGCGACGCCTTGCTGCGTTTTGCCGATCTGGCCACCGACACGGCGCTGCTGGACTGGGCTCGCAGTGCAGCGCCACGGATGCTGGACGGCAACCCGGCGCTGGCGGAGCAGCACGTAGAGCGCTGGTTAGGCAGCAAGGCGCATTATCTGAAGGCCTGACAATGAAGGCCTGAAAACCCGACCGGTCTGGTACACGGGCGGCTGGCAGAGGACAATCGAGGCATGACCCTGACTGAACTCAAATACATCGTGGCGGTGGCCCGTGAGCGGCACTTCGGCAAGGCGGCTGAAGCCTGTTTTGTTTCCCAGCCGACGCTGTCGGTGGCCGTGAAAAAGCTGGAAGAAGAGCTGGAACTGAAACTGTTCGAGCGCAGCGCGAACGAGGTTACCGTGACACCGCTGGGCGAAGAGGTGGTGCGCCAGGCCCAGTCGGTACTGGAGCAGGCGGCCAACATTCGCGAGATCGCCAAACGCGGCAAAGACCCGCTGGCCGGCGCGCTGCGTCTGGGTGTGATCTACACCATCGCGCCCTATCTGCTGCCCGACCTGGTGAAAAACGTCATCCGGCGCACGCCCCAGATGCCCTTGATCCTGCAGGAGAATTTCACCGTCAAGCTGCTCGAGATGCTGCGCACCGGCGAGATCGACTGCGCCATCCTGGCCGAACCGTTTCCCGACACCGGCCTGGCCATGGCAGCCCTGTACGACGAGCCCTTTGTAGCGGTGGTTCCGGGCAACCACGCGCTGGCGCAGCGCAGCTCGGTAACGGCACAACAACTCAAGTCCGAAACCATGCTCTTGCTGGGCACCGGGCATTGTTTTCGCGACCATGTGCTGGAAGTGTGCCCGGAGTTCGCGCGCTTCTCCAGCAATGCCGAGGGCATTCGGCGCAGTTTCGAAGGCTCATCACTGGAGACCATCAAGCACATGGTGGCCGCCGGCATGGGCATTACCCTGGTGCCGCAACTCGGGGTGCCGACCGGCGCCCTGCAGCAAAAACCGCGTCGTGGCAAACAGCCCGCTGGTTCGGTGCGTTACCTGCCGATTGAGGACGAAGGCGGCGGCGCCCCGCCAACGCGACGGGTGGTACTGGCCTGGCGACGCAGTTTCACGCGCTACGAGGCCATTGCCGAGCTGCGTAATGCCATTTACGCATGCGCATTGACGGGTGTGCAGCGCCTCTCCTGACATGCGGCAACGCCTGGGCCTGTACCTGCAGCTGATCCGCTGGGACCGGCCCGCTGGCTGGTTGCTGTTGTTGTGGCCGACGCTGGGCGCACTGTGGATAGCGGCGGGTGGATTTCCCGGCTGGCACCTGTTGCTGGTGTTCACGCTGGGCACTGTGCTGATGCGCAGCGCGGGCTGTTGCGTCAACGATGTGGCCGACCGTGACTTTGACAAATACGTCAAGCGTACCGCGCAGCGCCCGGTCACCAGTGGTCAGGTGTCGGTGCGCGAGGCGCTGCTGCTGGGAGCAATGTTGGCGTTGCTGGCGTTCGCCCTGGTGCTCAGCACCAATGCGGTGACGATCACCTGGTCGTTTGTCGCCTTGCTGGTGACCCTCGTCTACCCCTACAGCAAGCGTTTTTTCTCCATGCCGCAGGCGGTGCTGGGGGTCGCCTTCAGCTTCGGTATCCCGATGGCCTTTGCGGCCGTGTTGGGTGGATCGTCCGACTGGCACGCTCTGGGCGCCAGCGTGCCTGCCGTGGCCTGGCTGCTGCTGCTGGGAAACCTGTTCTGGGTGCTGGCCTATGACACCGAGTACGCCATGGTGGATCGCGACGATGACCGGCTCTTGGGGCTCAAGACATCCGCCATCACGCTGGGGCGGTTTGACCTGGCTTTTGTAGCGCTGTGTTACGCGTTATATCTGCTGCTGTGGGCCGTTGTCGTGCCGCCGCAGCTGACCGCACCCGGCATGTTCCTGCTGGCCATAGTCGCGGCGGCGGCGCAGGCCGTCTGGCATGGCTGGCTGATTCGCAAGCGTGCACGGGACGGCTGTTTTCGCGCCTTTCGCGTCAACCATTGGCTCGGCTGCACGGTGTTCGCCGGTATCGTGTTGTCTTACGCCCTGGCTTGAGCTGGCCCTTGGTTATGCCCCGGCGGTGCTCAGGCAGAGCCAAAATTCTGCGCCCATGGCCTGGGCGCGGTCACGCGCTGCATGCAGTGCACGCTCGAAGGCAGGTTTGATGCCCGAAGCCTCCATGGACGAAATTGCCGCATGGGTGGTGCCGCCTTTGGATGTCACACGCTGGCGCAGTACCTCAGGCGCATCAGTCGAGGTGCGGGCCAGTTCAGACGCACCAATGAAAGTGGAGACGGTCAGCTGGTAGGCCTGCTCGGCGGTCAATCCCATGGCGGTGCCCGCCGCCGTCATGGCCTCCATGAAGAAATACACATAGGCCGGGCCGGAGCCGGAGATGGCAGTGACCACGTCCAGCAAGTCCTCCTGCGTCACCCACAACAGCTCACCGGTGGTGCTGACGATCTGCTCGACGCTGGCGCGCTCCGACGCGGTGATGACCGGCCCGGCATACAGCGCCGTGATGCCTTTGCCGATCAAGGCTGGTGTATTGGGCATGGCGCGCACCACGCGCGCGCTGCCAAGCCAGCGTGTGATGCTGTGGCTGGGTATGCCTGCCGCCACACTCAGGTGCAAGGCGGCGCCGACATGGGCGCGCGACTGTTCGGCAGCCTGCTGAAAAACCTGTGGTTTGACGGCCCACACCACCGTATCGACATGCCGCATCCAGGCTCCGGGTTGCTCATATACCCGGACACCAAAGCTGGTTTGCAGCCGCTCGCGCGCCTCGGCCATGGGCTCTACTACTGCAACATGTTCGGGCAGTAGCGAGCGCGCCAGCAAGCCCTGGATGATGGCGCTGGCCATGTTGCCGCCGCCGATGAAAGTAATCTGTGCGTCCATGTGTTTTCCGCCTGTGGTGGTTTGCGACGCAACCGGCAGCGCCTCGGGGCACAATTGTCGCTTTGAATCCTGCCCGGTCCTGCTGCTGCGCTGGCACTGGCTGGAATAACGGGCTTGCGCTAACCTCGCCACACCATGAAGTACATCCTCTCGCTTGACCAGGGCACGACCAGCTCCCGCGCCATCCTGTTCGACCACGCCGGCAACAGTGCCGGTGTGGCGCGGCAGGAGTTTCGCCAGTACTTTCCGCAGCCTGGCTGGGTCGAGCATGATGCTGCGGAAATCTGGCGCACGCAGCTGGCAGTGGCGCGTGCCGTGCTCAAGAACGCCGGTATCAGCGCCGCCGAGGTGGGCGCTGTGGGTATCACGAACCAGCGCGAAACCACCATGTTGTGGGATCGCAAGACCGGTCAGCCGTTGGCCAATGCGATCGTCTGGCAGGACCGGCGCACTGCGGCCCGGTGTGACGTTTTGCGCGCCCAGGGTCGCGCCGCACTGATACAGCGCAAGACCGGGTTGGTTCTCGATGCCTATTTCTCCGGCACCAAGCTGCAGTGGCTGCTGGACAACGTGCCCGGCGCACGCTTCCGCGCCGAGCGCGGCGAGTTGGCGTTTGGCACCATCGACAGTTGGCTGGTGTGGAACCTGACCGGCGGCAGACGCCATGTGACGGACGCCAGCAATGCGTCGCGCACCTTGCTGTTCAACATCCACACCCTGCAGTGGGACGCGCAACTGCTGGCACTGTTTGACATTCCACCTGCACTGCTGCCCGAGGTGGTGCCGTCCAGCAGCCTGATCGATTCGACCCTGCCCGAGCTGTTTGGAACCGCGTTGCCGATTGCCGGCATGGCCGGTGATCAGCAGGCCGCCACCTTCGGCCAGGCCTGTTTTGCACCCGGCATGGCGAAAAACACCTATGGCACCGGATGTTTCATGTTGATGAACACCGGCACAACCGCCGTCACCAGCCACCACCAGCTGTTGTCCACCGTCGCCTGGGGCGGCCCGGCGGCAACGCCACGTGCACGACGCACGTGCTACGCGCTCGAGGGCTCTGTTTTTGTTGCCGGCGCCGCCGTGCAGTGGCTGCGCGACGGCCTGGGGCTGATTCGGTCTGCCGAAGAAGTGCAGGCGCTGGCGCAGCAGGTCGACGACACCGGCGATGTCTACCTGGTGCCGGCGTTCGCCGGGCTGGGCACGCCGCACTGGGACGGCCATGCGCGTGGCGCCTTGTTGGGCATCACGCGGGGCACCACGGCCGCGCACATCGCCCGCGCCACGCTGGAGGCGATTGCCCTGCAAAGTGCCGACGTGTTTGGCGCCATGGCGCGGGATTCGGGCATTGGTTTGCTGGAGTTGCGGGTGGATGGCGGCGCCAGCCGCAACGACTTGCTGATGCAGATGCAGGCCGACTTCCTGGGGGTGCCGGTGGTACGGCCGCGCGTCACCGAGACTACGGCGCTGGGCGCGGCCTACCTGGCCGGCCTGGCCATCGAATTCTGGACCGATGCGGCCGAGTTGAGCGCGCAATGGGCTGTCGACCGACGCTTCGAGCCGGTATGGGGCGCGGACCGGCGCCGTGAAAAACGCCAGCGCTGGCAAGACGCAGTGCAGCGCGCGAAAGGCTGGGTACAGCATTGACAAACCAGACTTCGGGGCCTTTGGCGACAAACCGCAAAGACCTGCTGGCACGGCTGGGGCGCAAGCAGACCTATGACGTTGCCGTTGTCGGCGGCGGAGCTACCGGTCTGGGTGTGGCGCTGGACGCTGCCGCGCGGGGCTTCAGCGTGGTGCTGGTCGAGTCACACGATTTTGCCAAGGGAACCTCGTCGCGTGCCACCAAGCTGGTGCACGGCGGCGTGCGTTACCTGGCCCAGGGCAATATCGCGCTGGTGCGCGAGGCCTTGCACGAGCGCACCACCCTGCTGCACAACGCACCGCACCTGGCGCAGCCGCTGGCGTTTGTCATGCCGTCTTACCATTGGTGGGAGACACCCTTTTATGGCGCCGGGCTGACTGCCTACGATCTGCTGGCCGGCAAGGCCGGACTGGGCAAGACACGCTTGCTCAGCCGCTCGGCCACGCTGTCTTTGTTGCCCAATGCGCAGCCGGCAGGCTTGTGCGGCGGCGTCAAGTACTGGGATGGTCAGTTCGATGATGCCCGCCTGGCGCTGGCACTGGCGCGGACCGCCGCGACGCAGGGCGCCCTGCTGCTCAACTATTGCCGTGCCAACGACCTGCAGTACGACGGCGGACGGGTCAGCGGGCTGTTATGCGAAGACACGGAGAGCGGGCGCAAGTTCAGCCTCGGCGCCAAATGTGTCATCAATGCCGCAGGCATTTGGGTTGACGCTCTGCGCCAGAAAGACGGCGACGCGAATCGCGGCGATGGGCGCCGGCCCACCAAACCGATGGTGGCACCCAGCCAGGGTGTGCATCTGGTGGTGGATCGTGCCTTCATGGATGGCGACATTGGCTTGATGGTGCCCAAGACCGCCGATGGCCGGGTTCTGTTTGCCGTGCCGTGGCTGGGCAAACTGATCCTGGGCACCACCGATACGCCGCGCAGCGAACTGGACCGGGAGCCGCGTCCGCTGGCGCACGAGGTGCAGTTCATTCTGGCCGAAGCTGCGCGTTACCTGAAGCGCGCTCCGGCGCGCAGCGACGTGCGCAGCGCCTGGGTTGGCATGCGCCCACTGGTCAAGCCGCCGGATGACGACGGCGAGAACACCAAGGGGCTGAGTCGGGAACACACCGTGCTGGTGAGCCGCAGTGGGCTGGTTACCGTGACCGGTGGCAAATGGACCACCTACCGCGCGATGGCCGAAGACGTATTGCAGAAGTGTTTCGACAAGTCCCTGCTGGAAAGCCGAAAGGCCGGAGTGACCACTCACATGAAGGTGGTCGGTGCGGGAGACGATGGCGCGCCGGTGCAGTCCATCAGCCATGCGCCGGGCCTGCACAGTTATGGCAACGAGCAGGCCAGCGTGTTGACCATGCCTGGCGCGGCGCGGGAGTTGTCGCCAGGATTGACGGAAGCCATGGTGCGCTTCGCCGCGCGCCATGAATATGCCCGCACGGTGGAGGACATGCTGGCCAGGCGCTCCAGGTTATTGTTTCTGGATGCCGCACTGGCCGCGTCATTGGCCGACGAGGTGGGCGACGTGTTGCGGGACGAGACCGGGCGGGATCCGGAAATTGCGACCTTCAAGGCGCTGGCAGCGGAGTATTTGCGCCTGCCAGCGTGAGCGGTATTGACGCCCGCACCGGAACTGGTGCATAATCTCAGGCTTCGCTCGTAACAACGAGTGACGAAGATTCTGCCCCCAGGAGGCGCTGTGAGTGGTTTGCAGTGCGGACGACGGGCCCAAGACTGACT
>JANLVB010000147.1:0-1799 GCA_031363785.1 Betaproteobacteria bacterium | reverse complement strand
GTCAAACAACGATCGGATGGTGGACTCGCGGAACACCTTTTGCTGCTTGAGGTCACGGGCAGTGATGATGAAGTCCTGCAGCGCGCCGCCTTCCAGGTAGTTCATCACCATATAAACGGTCTCGTTCTCGCGAAAGAAGTTCATCACACTCACCACGGAGGGATGCGAGATCTGCGCCAGTGCGCGGCCTTCCTCGAAAAAACTCTTCAGGCCCAGGCGGTACAGGGACAATTTTTCGGGCGGCACGGTCGGTGCCAGTTCACCCACACCACGTGTCGCCAGCGAAGACGGCAGATACTCCTTGATCGCCACCTGCTGGCCTTCCGCATCCAGCGCCAGATAGACGACGCCAAACCCGCCCGCGGCAACTTTGCGGATAATGCGATAACCACCGATGATGGTATCGGGTGGAAGCGGGGCGGGTTTAACCTTCGACATACCTTGGAAATGAGTGGTGTCTGGCACCCGGTCCGGATGCATCCGGCTGGTCCGGCAACAATCCCATTGTTCTGCGAGACTCCATGCCAGTTTACAGTATGACCGGTTATGCGTCGGTGCAGTTCGGCACTGCCGACGTCGGCCCTGCCGGCGACACCAAGGGCGCATCCGCCAGCTCCCTGGGCCTGGAAATCCGCGCCGTCAACAGCCGCTTCCTGGACCTGGCGTTCCGCCTGCCGGAGGAGTTGCGCCAGTCCGAGCCCGCCTTGCGCGAACTGCTGGGCGCCCAGCTCAAGCGCGGCAAGGTGGAGCTGCGCATGGCCATCGAGTCCGGCGGCGGCGGCCCGGTCACCGAGCCTTCGGCCCGGCTGCTGCAGCGCCTGGCCTCGGTACAGGACAACGTGCGTGCCTGGCTGCCGGACGCGCCGAGCATGGGGGTCGGCGACATCCTGCGCCTGGCGGCCAACGAACAGTCGGCCAGCCGGGACTGGTCGGCCGAAGTGCTGCCACTGGCAAAAAAGGCGCTGAAGGAACTGCTGGCGGCGCGCCAGCGCGAAGGCGCGCGTCTGGCGACCACGCTCATGGAGCGGCTGGTGGAAATCCGCCACCTGGCGCTCAAGGCGGGCCCGCTGGTGCCACAACTGGTGCTGCAACAGCGCCAGCGCTTCCTGGAGCGCTGGAACGAAGCCCTGGCGGCAGCGCCGGGTGGTAGCGGGCCCGAAGCCGCTCAGGACCGGGCATTGGCCGAAGCCACGGCATTTGCCATTCGTATCGACGTGGCGGAAGAACTCACCCGGCTCGGCTCCCACCTGGACGAGATCGAGCGCCTGATCGCCCGCGGCGGCGAGATCGGCAAACGGCTGGACTTCCTGATCCAGGAGCTGCACCGCGAGGCCAACACCATGGGCTCCAAGTCCGCCGCCCTGCCCCTGACCCATATCTCGGTCGACATGAAGGTGCTGATCGAGCAGATGCGCGAGCAGGTGCAGAACATAGAGTGAGGTTTCAGGGGTCTCTTGCCACCCCCATGCACCCCGCAAGCCCAATATCCATGCGGGTTTGGCGTTTATTGGGGTTGAAGGGCATCCCACCCCATCCCATAATATCTCTGTACCCGCGTGTGTACCAGGAGCCCTTCCTGGCGCAAATTTCCGGGTACACATCGGGAAGGTGGCGAGATGGGCAAGTTGAGCGATGTGACGATCCGGGGATGGATCAGATCGGGCGAGCGATTCGAAGGCAGGTCGGACGGCGAAGAATAGGTAACTACTCAGCCCAGATCAGGTGGCCGTATGCGATTCATCCCAAGCTGGGCTGTGGCGGAGCACCCTTGAAGGTGGCGACAAGAGCCTCAAAGGTAT
>JANLVB010000088.1:0-4920 GCA_031363785.1 Betaproteobacteria bacterium | reverse complement strand
GCCCTGCACGATGCCCTGGCTGCCAATGTAGATCCAGGAGCCGGCGGTCATCTGGCCGTACATCATCAGGCCCTTGCGGTCGAGCTCGTGAAAGTGCTCCCAGGTGGCCCACTTGGGAACCAGGTTCGAATTGGCTATCAGCACCCGCGGTGCGTCCACGTGCGAGCGAAACACCCCCACCGGCTTACCCGACTGCACCAGCAGCGTCTCGTCTTCGTTCAGCTCGCGCAGGCTTTGCAGAATGGCCTCGAAACAATCCCAGTTGCGCGCCGCCTTGCCGATGCCGCCATACACCACCAGCGCATCCGGGTTCTCCGCCACCTCGGGGTCGAGGTTGTTCTGCAGCATGCGGTAGGCGGCTTCAATCAGCCAGTTTTTACAACTGATGGCCGTGCCGCGCGGCGAGCGCACCGGACGTGGCTGGGCAACATGGTGGACAGTGGAAAGATCGGACATGGCAACCTCCTGAATGGATCACTGAAGAAATTTGTCATCAGAAGTTTACTTGACTAGACAAGTGGTGTCAAACATAATTGACGCATGGCATCCATCAGCCCAGCCAAGTCCGATCGACCGGTGCCGCCTGAGGGCAGCCAGGTCCACAGCGCACCCTATTTGCGCATCAAGGACTACCTGAAACAGGGTCTGGGCCACGGGCAGTGGGCACCCGGCGCGCTGATGCCCTCCGAGTCCGAACTGGTGTCCCGGTTTGGCGTCAGCCGCATGACGGTGACCCGTGCGCTGCGCGAGCTGCAGGCCGAAGGTCTCGTGACGCGTGCCCAGGGCCTGGGTACTTATGCCGCCCACCTGGCGCAGGTCTCTGCGACGTTGACGATTCGTGACCTGCATGAAGAAATTACCGCGCGGGGCCACCAGCACCACGCCACCGTACATCTGGCGCGCAGCGAACCGGCGGATGCCGCCGTTGCCGCCCGGCTTGGCCTGGAAGCAGGCGCACCGGTTTTCCACACCCTGATCGTGCACCACGAGAACCGGTTGCCGCTGCAATGTGAAGACCGTTATGTCAATCCGGCCTGTGCGCCGGACTACCTGGGCGTGGACTTCACCCGTACTACCCCGACCCACTACCTGCTCGAGGTGGCGCCGCTGTGGGAAGCGCAATATTCCATTGAGGCCGGGGTGCCGAGCAGGCGCGAAGCCCGGCTGTTGCAAATTTCGCCGTTGGACCCCTGCCTGATCATCCTGCGGCGCACCGTCAACCGGGACTTGCCGATCACCTGCGCGAGGCTGGTGCATCCGGGCTCACGTTATCGGGTCGAAGGGCAGTTCAAGCCATGAATCTGTCGCTGATCGACGCCGACAAGGTGGTGCCACGAGCCTGGCGCAACGGTGGCGGCACGACGCGCGAACTGCTCACCTGGCCGGGCAGCGGCGACTGGCAGCTGCGCATCAGCCGCGCCGACATCGGCGCCGATGGCCCGTTCTCGGCCTTCGACGGCGTGCAGCGCTGGTTCGCGGTGCTGCAGGGGCATGGTGTGGCGCTGCGGTTTGCCGACCGTGAGCACGTCCTGCGCGTCGGTGATGCGCCGCTGTGCTTCGACGGCGCCCAGGCCCCCGGCTGCCGCCTGCAGGACGGCCCGACCACCGACCTGAACCTGATGGCGCGCGGCGGCTCGGGCTGGATGGCGCCGGTGCTCGCCAACACGCCATGGCGCAGCAGCATGCCCATGCGTGGCCTGTACAGCACCGTCGCCGGGCTTTGGCGCGGCGACGCGACGCAGATGAATATCCCTGCCAACACCTTGTTGTGGACTACCGACGCCCTGCCTGGCCCCTGGACCTTTACCCCTGCCGCCACCCCCTCCTCCTCCTCCGGAGTTGCGCTGTGGCTGGCATTTGCCCCATTGCCTGAGAACACGACTTCATGACCGATACCACCTTGTGGCGCAATGCGCAACTCGCAACCATGCATGGCGACATACCCTGGGGCTGGATCGCCGACGGCGCCCTCGTGTGCAGCGGGAACAGCATTCGCTGGGTTGGGCGGCAGTGTGAGCTGCCGGCCGCACTGGCTGCCACAGTGACGCACGAGCACGACCTCGGCGGTGCCCTGGTCACGCCCGGCCTGGTCGATTGCCATACCCATCTGGTGTACGGCGGGCAACGGGCGAAGGAGTTCGAGTTGCGCCTGCAGGGTGCCAGCTACGAGGAAATCGCCCGCGCCGGCGGCGGCATCCGCTCCACGGTGGCAGCGACCCGCGCAGCCACGGCCGACCTGCTGCTGGCGGCGGCCAAGCGCCGTGCGCTCACGCTGGCGGGCGAAGGTGTGACCACACTGGAGATCAAATCCGGCTACGGCCTGAGCCTGGAAGACGAAGCGCGCTGCCTGGCCGTGGCACGCCGTCTCGGCACGGAGCTGCCGCTCACGGTGTGCACCACCTACCTGGGTGCCCATGCCCTGCCGCCCGAGTTCACCGACCGGGCCGACGACTACATTGCCGCCGTATGCGAATGGATGCCGATACTGCAGGCGCGCGGCCTGGTGGACGCCGTCGATGCCTTTTGCGAGAACATCGCCTTCAGCCCGGCGCAGACACGGCGCGTGTTCGAGACCGCGCGCAGCCTGGGGCTGCCGGTCAAGCTACATGCCGAGCAACTTAGCGACCAGGGTGGCGCGGCCTTGGCGGCGCAGTTTGGCGCGCTGTCGTGTGACCACCTGGAACATCTGAGCGATGCCGGCGTGGCGGCGATGGCAGCGTCCGGCACCGTGGCCGTGCTGCTGCCAGGCGCCTACTACTTTTTGCGTGAGACCAAACTGCCGCCAATCGCCCGACTGCGCGAAATGGGTGTGCCCATCGCGCTGGCCAGTGACCACAATCCCGGCTCGTCACCCGGCCTGTCGTTGCTGCTGATGCTCAACATGGCCTGTACGCTGTTTCGCATGACGCCGGAAGAAGCGCTGCGCGGGGTCACTGTCCATGGCGCACGGGCCCTGGGCCTGGCGGACCGCGGCCGGCTGGATGTCGGGCAACGCGCCGACTTCGTTGCCTGGGACCTGGAGCACCCGAACGAACTGGCCTACTGGTTCGGCCACAACCCATGCCGCCGTGTGGTGGTAGCCGGCAAGGAGACAGCACTGTGATGGACCCGGTTTTTGAGTTGATTGCGGGTAGTCGCCCGGTGCTGGTCAGCCTGCCCCATGTGGGCACCATGATCCCCGACGCCCTGAAGTCGCTCTACGTGCCACGCGCGCTGGAGGTGGAAGACACCGATTGGCACCTCGATCAGCTGTATGGCTTTGTGCGTGGCCTGGGCGCGAGCCTGATCGTGCCGCGTTATTCGCGCTTTGTGATCGACCTGAACCGGCCACCGGAAAACACGCCGATGTACACCGGAGCCAACAACACGGAGTTGTGCCCGACACGCTTTTTTTCCGGCGACCCGATCTATCAGGAGGGTTGTGCCCCATCCGCCAGTGACATCGACGTGCGCTGTGACACCTGGTGGCGGCCTTACCACGCGGCGCTGGAGGCAGAAATGACCCGGCTGCATGGGCAACATGGCCATGCCGTGCTGTTTGACGGACACAGCATCAAGTCGCATCTGCCGTGGTTGTTCGAGGGCAAGCTGCCCGACCTGAATCTGGGCACGGCAAGCGGCACCAGCTGCGCGCCAGGCCTGCGCAGTCGCCTGGAACGGGTACTGCAGTCACAAGACCTGTTCACCCAGGTGGTCGATGGTCGCTTCAAGGGTGGCCATATCACACGCAGTTATGGCCGCCCGCAAGCCGGTTGGCATGCCGAGCAACTGGAGATGTGCTGGAGCACCTACATGCTTGAAGACCCGCCCTATCTGCTCGATCCGGCACGGGTCAAGCGCATTTCGCCGGTATTGCAAGCACTGATCACGGCCATGCTGGACTGGAGCCCCGATGCCTGAGCAACTGCTGTGGGCACCGCAGGCATGGGTCAACGGCGGCTGGCAGCAGCAGGTGCTGTTGGGCGTCAGCGCCAGCGGCCACTGGAGCCACATCACGCCCGGTGTGGCAACAGCGCCGCCAGCCGCGCGAACACTGCCCGGGCCGGTACTACCGGGGCTGGTGAACGCGCACAGCCATGCCTTTCAGCGTGCATTCGCCGGCCTGTCCGAACGGCGCGCGTCGGATGCCGACGACTTCTGGTCCTGGCGCGACCGCATGTATGGCGTGGCGCTGCGTATCACACCCGGGCAGATGCGTGCCGTGGCGGCGCAGTTGTACCTGGAGCTGCTGCGAGGCGGCTACACCCATGTGTGTGAGTTCCACTACCTGCACCACGATATCGACGGCGCGCCCTATGTCGACCCCAGCACCATGTGCCGCGCCGTGGCCGAGGCAGCGCAGCACACCGGCATCGGCCTGACCCTGCTGCCGGTGTTGTACGAACGTGCCGGTTTTTCCCAACCCGGCCTGCGTGACGATCAGCGGCGTTTTCGCAGCAGTCCGGCGCTGGTCGACTCCTTGGCCAACAGCGTGCAGGCCATGGCGTTGCCGCGCACCAACACCGGTGTCGCCGTGCACTCGCTGCGCGCGGCATCGGGCACGTCGATACGGCAGTTGCAGCGGCTGCGTGATGCGCAAGACGGCCCGGTCCACATCCACGTGGCGGAACAAACGCAGGAGGTCGACGACTGCGTCGCCAGCACCGGCGCACGGCCCATCGCCTGGTTGTGCCAGGAGTTCGCGCCCGACAGCCGATGGCAACTGGTGCATGCCACACACGCGACACGCAGCGAGATCGACAGTGTGGCGCGCTCCGGCGCCGGCATCGTCATTTGCCCGAGCACCGAAGGCAACCTGGGTGACGGCTTGACCGACCTGCCGCACTGGCTGTCATCCGGCGTGCCCATGGCTATCGGCTCAGACAGCCATGTCACACGCAACTGGCCGGAGGAATTGCGCTGGCTCGAATATGGCCAGCG
>JANLVB010000051.1:0-3411 GCA_031363785.1 Betaproteobacteria bacterium | reverse complement strand
GCTGTCGGCCGATCCCCAGCCTTGTATTTACCGCTTAGGAATCCCCCACCAAGTGGACCCCATGGCACCAGGCTGACCCCTTCGGCGACGCACAGAGGCGTGATTTCGGTTTCCACGCCACGCTCGACCAGCGAGTATTGGTACTGCGCCCCGATGAAGCGGGCCCAACCCCGGCTGTCGCTCAGGCCGAGCGATTTCATGGTCTGCCAAGCAGCGAAGTTTGATACGCCGAGATAGCGGACCTTGCCAGCCGTCACCAGATCGTCGAACGCGCGCAGCGATTCTTCAAGCGGGGTGAAGGCGTCCCAGCCATGCATGTAGAACACGTCGATCACATCGGTCCCGATGCGGCGCAGGCTGGCTTCGAGCGCATCGTTGATGTGACGGCGTGATAGGCCTGCCTGATTGGGATCCGAACCTGTGGGCCAGCGCACCTTGGTGGCGATGACCGCGTCGGCGCGGCGTCCCTTCAATGCCTTACCGACAATTTCTTCGGCTCGACCACCGGCATAAACGTCCGCCAGATCGAAGTGATTGCCGCCCGCCGCCACATAGGCATCAACAAGCCGCAAGGCCTGATCCTCGGGCGTGCCGCGACCGCTCTCCTCACCGAACACCATGGGGCCGAGCGCAAGTTCAGACACCAGCAGCCCGTAATTTCCCAAACGACGATATTTCATGTGTATTTCCTTTTGAGGTCACGACTTGACCGAGCCTGCGGTGAGGCCGTGGACGAAGTAGCGTTGCAGTGAAAAGAAGACGGCCAACGGCAGCACCATCGAGATGAAGGCGCCGGCGGTCAACAGGTGCCAGTCATTGCCCCGCGAGCCGACGATCTCGGCAAGGCGCATGGTCAGCACCTGCACCTTGGGCTGACTGCCGATGAATATCAGCGCCACCAGATAGTCGTTCCAGACCCACAGGAACTGGAAGATTGCGTAGGAGGCGAGAACCGGTCCCGATAGCGGCAGGACGATGAGGCGGAAGATGGTGAGATGGCTGGCGCCATCGACCATCGCGGCCTCAAGCAGTTCGCGTGGTAGCGAGGCAATGTAGTTGTACAGCAAGTAGATCGCGAGCGGCAGGCCAAAGCCGGTATGGGCGAGCCAGACCGCAAGATAGGTGCCGTTGAGGTCAAGCTTTACATAGTCAGACAGCACGGGGACGAGCGAGATCTGAAGCGGCACCACCAGCAGCGAGACGACCAGCGCGAACAAAGGCCCGCGGCCCGGAAAACGTACCCAGGCAAACCCATAGGCGGCAAACGCGGCCACGATCAACGGCAGCAGCACCGACGGCAGGGTTACGGCAAGGCTGTTGAGAAACGCGCCGGACAGAACGTCACCGCGCAACGTCTGCTTGACGCCTTCGGGGCTGGTGACCTCGTACTGCTTTCCGGTCAGAACGTTCTCGTAGTTGCTGAGCGTAAAGTTGGTCGAGGCGGTCCACTTCTGCTCTTGCACCTGAACGGTGCCGATACGGCGGTTGCCGACCCACAGGATGCGCTTGCCATCGGGCGTGGTGACGCCCTTGCGCATGTCCTCGAACGTGCCGCTGGCGCCTGCAATCGCCATTACACCGCTGCGATCCAGCGTATCGTCCGGCTTGATGGTTTCGACCGTGGTCCACTCCATATGCGGAACAATCGTCCACCAGCCGGTAGTGCGCACTTCGTCCGAACTGCGGAAGGATGAGATGAACAGGCCAAGCGTTGGCACCAGCCACAGGGCGCACAGCAACGCCAGGACAAGATTGGGCACCAGCCCGCTGCGACGCGGTGATTTGGTCTTGATTGCCATCAGAGTGGCTCGTTCTTGTTGAAGTTGCGAAGGTTATAAAGGATCACCGGCACGACGGCCGCCAGCAGCACGATGGCGATGGCCGAACCCAGCCCGGCATTCCGGTTGACGAAGTATTGGTTGTAGAACTGCGTTGCGATCACGTCGGTGCCGAACTGGCCGCCGGTCATCACCAGCACAATGTCGAAGATCTTCAACGTGAAGATGGTCACGGTTGCCGAAACGGCGATAAGCGTGGGCTTGATCAGGGGCAGCACGATCCAGAAAAACGTCCGCACCTCGCCCGCGCCATCTATACGCGCGGCCTCCAGCAGTTCGGTCGGCACGCCCTTGATCGCTGCAGAGAACAGCACCATCGCATAGCCGGTCTGCATCCAGACCAGGATGACGATGAGAAACAGGTTGTTCCACGGTTGCAGCAGCTGAATCCACGCCTGCGGCTCGCCGCCGAAGGCTGTGACGATGGCGTTCAACAGGCCGATCTGCGGCTCGCTGACGTCTTTCACGGCATATATGAATTTCCAGATGATCCCGGCACCGACCAGCGAGATCGCCATCGGCATAAAGATGATCGACTTCGCGGTCTTTTCGAAGCCGCTGCGATCGGCCAGCGCGGCAATCAGCAGGCCGAGGACAACGGTCAAGCCCGCGCCGAACACCAGCCAAAGCAGATTGTTGCGGAAGGTTACCAGCATGAACGGTTCGGTGAACACCGAGACATAGTTGGCCAAGCCGACAAAGACCGTGCCGTCGCGGTTGAACAGACTGGCCACGAAGGTGCGCACCATGGGCAGGCCAACGAAGTAACCCACCATCACGAGGCCAGGGCCGACGAAGGGCAGGGGCTGCAGGCGGCGCGCCCAAGCCCGTGGCAAGAACCGCAGAACCCCGTCAAAGGCAAAGTAGAGTGCGGCAAAGCTGACGCTGAACCCAACAATCGCGATGCCCGCCGTGACAAGGCGGGGCAGATCGGTGTCGCGCAGAAAGAAGAAACCGAACGAGAGCATGGCAATCGCCACTGCCCCAATCGCGAGATTGGCAGCAAGGCCAAGTGCGGCGCGCAATTCGACGCGCCCACCCGGTGAAGGGGCCGTGGTTTGGCCGGTCATGGGACGACCTCTTGAAATCCGTTGGGCTAGAACGGCTGCCGTGGGCGCTGGAAAGGACCCTCGCATCCCCAAAGGAGGGAGACGCGAGGGCAAGGCCCGGGGGAGCTAGGGAGCTTATCCCGGGAGGGATTACTTCGCAGGCCAGGAGGCGTCGATGTTGGCAAGTGCCGTATCGAGATCTTCCGATCCGCTGACCCACGAGGTCATTTCTTTCCAGAACGATCCCGCGCCGACTTCGCCCGGCATGAGGTCCGATCCGTCAAAGCGCACGCTGGTGGCTTCAGCGAGAATCTTGGCGACGCCGCGATCGCTGTCGCTGCCGTACCATTCAAGCAGCGCGTCCTTGTGCGGCGAGATGGTGCCGCCCGAGGCCAGCCAGGTCTTGAGGTGCTCGCCGCGGGTGAACCAGGCCATCACGGCCTGGACTTCCGGACGGTCGTTGAACATCGACCAGATGTCGCCACCGACCAGCGCAGGCTTGCCAAAGGCCGGATCAATGCCCG
>JANLVB010000140.1:0-8681 GCA_031363785.1 Betaproteobacteria bacterium | reverse complement strand
CTCAGTGACCCGCGCTCTCCATACGTCGCCGTGAAATCGCACTCTCCAGCCAGCCGATCTGCATCTCGGGCACCGAGGCCAGCAGCAGGTCGGTGTAGTCGTCGAAGGGCGGTGTGAGCACCTCGGACTTTGGCCCGTAACGCACTATTCGGCCCTGGTACATCACGGCAATCGAGTCGGCAATCGCTTTCACGGTGGTCAGGTCGTGCGTGATATACAGGTAGGCCACACCTTCGATCTTTTGCAGATTCATCAGCAGCTTCAGGATGCCGTCGGCCACCAGCGGGTCAAGCGCACTGGTGGGCTCGTCGCAGATGATGAGCTTGGGCTTGGCGGCCAGGGCGCGGGCGATACAGACACGTTGCTTTTGGCCGCCGGAGAGCTCGGCCGGGTAACGGTCGATATACCCCGAGCCCATCTCGATCTCGTCGAGCAGCTGCTGGATGCGTTGTTCTTTCTCGCGCCCACCCATACCGAAATAGAACTCCAGCGGCCGCCCGATGATCTTGCCCACGGTGTGGCGCGGGTTCATCGCCACGTCGGCCATCTGGTAGATCATCTGCAATTCGCGCAACTGCTCCTTGCTGCGATCGGGC
This sequence comes from Betaproteobacteria bacterium, assembly GCA_031363785.1. Classification (GTDB taxonomy): domain Bacteria; phylum Pseudomonadota; class Gammaproteobacteria; order Burkholderiales; family Burkholderiaceae_C; genus CAISIP01. The sequence goes on along the minus strand of JANLVB010000140.1, from coordinate 8,085 downwards.
AGGCGCGGTGGCAGTGCCTTGCCTTCAAACAGGATGTCACCCTGCAGGGGTGCCAACAGCCCGGTGACGACCCGTGCCAGGGTGGACTTGCCGGAGCCTGACTCGCCCACCACGGCCAGCGTCTGGCCCTGGCTGAGTTGCACCGACACAGCATCGAGCACCTTGACCTGGCGGCCCGAATAACTGGCGGTGATGTTGCGCACTTCGAGCAGGGCTTGCGCGTCCGGCTTTTTCTCGTCATGCGCAATCGAGCGTACTGACACCAGAGCCCGCGTGTATTCCTGCGTGGGCGCGTGGATGATGGTGGCCGTGTCGCCGAGTTCCACCATCTTGCCGTTGCGCAGCACCATGATCTCGTCCGACACCTGGGCCACCACCGCCAGGTCGTGGGTGATGTACAGCGCCGCCACACCGGTGTCGCGGATGGCGTCCTTGATGGCTGCCAGCACGTCGATCTGGGTTGTCACATCCAGTGCCGTCGTTGGTTCGTCAAACACGATCAGGTCGGGCTCGGCGCACAGTGCCATGGCAGTCATGGCGCGTTGCAACTGCCCGCCCGACACCTGGTGCGGATACCGCTGGCCGAAATTTTCCGGGTCGGGCAGGCCGAGTTTCCTGAACAGAGCCACCGCGCGTTGTTCGGCCTGCGCACGATTCGCCAAGCCATGGTGCAGGGCACTTTCCACCACCTGTCTCATCAGCCGGTGTGACGGGTTGAAGGCGGCAGCGGCAGATTGCGCCACATAGGCGACCTCCTTGCCGCGCAGTTTGCGCAGACCGGCAGCGCCGCCTTGCAGGATGTCGCGCCCGTTCAAAAACACCTGGCCGCCCGTGATGCGCACACCACCACGGCCATAACCCAGCGCGGACAGGCCAATGGTCGATTTGCCGGCACCCGACTCACCGATCAACCCCAACACCCGGCCTTTTTGCAGCGTCAGCGATACGTCGTCGACGATCAGGATGTGGCGCGGTTTTTCGCCCGGCGGGTGCACCGTGGCCTCGATCCGCAGGTTGCGGATGTCAAGCAGCGGCGCGTTGTTGGATGCCATGTCAGTCATCCGCCGCGACCACCTTTGAGGCTGGAGGTACGGGTCAGGACCCAGTCCGCGACCAGGTTGACCGAGATCGTCAGGACACCGATCGCCGCCGCCGGGATCAGTGCGGCAGGGATGCCAAACACGATCCCGTCCTTGTTCTCGCGCACCATCGCGCCCCAGTCGGCATCGGGCGGTTGCACACCCAGGCCGAGGAAGGACAGACCGGAGAGAAACAACACGGCAAAGATGAAGCGCAGGCCCATCTCCGACACCAGTGGAGTGAGCGCGTTGGGCAATATCTCGGAGAACACGATCCAGGCCGTCTTTTCGCCGCGCAGCCGCGCGGCCTCGACAAAGTCCATCACGTTGATGTCCACCGCCACCGCGCGTGCCAGCCTGTATACGCGGGTCGAATCCAGCAGGCCCAGCACCAGCACCAGCACCAGGTCGGATGCCGGAACCACCGACAACACCACCAATGCGAAGATCAGCGACGGTATGGCCATCACCAGGTCGACCGTGCGCGACAGCACCTGGTCGATACGGCCACCCGAGACCGCGGCGAAGAAGCCGAGCGTGGAGCCCAGCGTGAAAGACAGCAGCGTGGCCGCGCCAGCGATGGTGAGCGTGATGCGTGCGCCATGTATGAGGCGCGAGAGCAGATCACGGCCCAGGTTGTCGGTACCCAGCAATGCCTTGTCCGACGCGCCGGCCCAGACGTCGCCCACCACCTCGCCGTTCGGATAGGGAGCGATCCAGGGCGCGAACAGACCCATGCCCAGGATGCCCAGCGTCAGCACGAGCCCGATCAGGGCCGAGATAGGAATCCGTCTCAAATCCATGCCGTGCGCCTTATTTGGGATGGCGCAAGCGCGGATTGGCCATCACGCCTGCCACGTCGGCGATGATGTTCATGCCGATGTAGACGGTCGCGAACACCAGCGCGCAGGCCTGAACCACGGGCACGTCGCGAGTGGCGACATGGTCCACCATGAACTGGCCCATGCCCGGATAGACGAAGATCACCTCGACCACCACCACGCCCACCACCAGGAAGGCCAGGTTCAGCATCACCACGTTGATGATCGGTGCCAGCGCGTTGGGCATCGCGTGGCGGTAGATGACGGTGAAGCCCGACAGTCCCTTGAGTTCGGCGGTCTCGATATAGGCCGACTGCATCACGTTCAGGATCGCGGCGCGCGTCATGCGCATCATGTGCGCCAGCACCTCGGCCGTGAGCACCGCCACCGGAAGCACCACCGCGCCCAGACGCTCGGACAGCGGCATGCCCTCGAACACCGTGGAGACGCTGGTCACCCACTGCAACTTGACCGCAAAGAAGTACATCAGCACGTAACCGATGAAGAACGCCGGCACCGACGTGGTGGCCAGGCCGAAACCCGAGATCATGCGGTCGATGGCGCCATTGCGATAACGTACCGCCACCAGCCCGAGCAGGATCGCCAGCGGCACCGCCACCACGGCCGCGCAGCCGGCCAGGAAAAAGGTGTTCTGCATGCGCTTGCCCAGCGATGAGGCGATGTCCTGGCCGTTGGACAGCGACTTGCCGAAGTCGCCGGTGACTGCGCTCGAGAACCACTTCCAGTAGCGCACCACCGCCGGTTCGTTCAGCCCCATCTCCTTGCGCAGGTTGGCCACCGCCTCGGGTGTGGCCGACTGGCCCAGGATGGCCTGGGCCACGTCGCCAGGCAGGATTTGCGTGCCGACGAAGATCAACATCGACACGCCGACCAGCAGCATCACGCCCAGCAACACGCGCCGGGCCACCTCCCGTTGCAAGGGGGACATCATCAGTGCCGGAAGGCGCGCGGGCTCAGGCTTCGAGCCTGCACTCGGAGGCGGCCCAGCCGCCCATCAGCTCGTTGTTCGGATTCTTGACCCAGCCGCCGACCTTGGCACCGACGCCATCGATGGTGTCGTTGAACATCGGGACAATGACGCCGCCTTCGTTGTGCACGATCAGGGCCATGTCTTTGTAGATCTGCTTGCGCTTGGCTTGATTCAGTTCGCCGCGCGCTGCCACCACCATCTTGTCGAACGCCGGATTGAAGAAACGCGTGTCGTTCCAGTCGGCGCCGGTGATGTAGGCGGTGGAGTAGAGCTGGTCCTGCACGGCGCGGCCGCCCCAGTACGAGGTGGAGAAGGGCTGCTTGTTCCAGACGTTGGACCAGTAGCCGTCGCCGGGCTCGCGGCGGACCTCGATCTTGATGCCGGCCTTGGCGCAGGTGGCCTGGTACAGCTGGGCCGCATCGACCGCGCCTGGGAATGCCACTTCCGATGTGCGCAGCAGGATCGGCTCGTTGTGGCCTGACTTCTTGTAGTGGAACGCGGCCTTGTCGGTGTCGAACGGGCGTTGCGGCAGCTCACTGAACAGCGCGTAGCCGGCGTTGATCGGGAAGTCATTGCCGATGGCGCCGTAGCCGCGCAGCAGCTTGTCCAGCATCTCCTTGCGGTCCATCGCGAACTTGAGCGCCAGCCGCAGGTCGTTGTTGTTGAACGGTGCCGTGTTGCAGTGGGCGATGAACACGTAGTGTCCGCGGCCGGAGGCCGACTGTATGGTCACGCCCGGCGCCTTCTTGACCATCTCCACGACCGTGGGGCCGACGCGGTTGACCATGTGAACCCGTCCACTCTGCAGCGCCGCCATGCGGGCGGTGTTGTCGTTGAGCACCGTGAACTCGACCTGGTCGGCCCAGCCGCGCGAACGTGCGTCCCAGTAGTTCGGAAAACGCTCCATGATGGTGCGTACGCCGGGTTCCTGGTTGACCATCTTGTAGGGGCCGGTGCCAATCGCGGCCTTGGGGTTGTCCACGCCGCCATTGGGCTGGATCAGCAGGTGGTAGTCGGTCAGCAGGTAGGGAAAGTCGGCGTTGGCGTCCTTCATGGTGAAGATGACCGAGTCGCCGTCGCGACTGACCGATTCGACGCCACGCATGATGCCCAGAGCGCCCGACTTGGCCTCCGGCCCGCTATGGCGGCGCATGGTGGCCACCACGTCGTCGGGTGTCATCTCCTTGCCGTTGTGGAACTGCACGCCCTTGCGGATCTTGAACACCCATGCCTTGGCGTCCGGAGAGGCGCGCCATTCGGTGGCCAGAATCGGCTTGAGTTCGCGCGCGGGCGTCAGGCGCAGCAGCTCCTCGCCCCAGGCGCGGCCGACGTGAAAGGTGAACTGGTTGGCCGCCACCGCCGGATCCAGGCTGTCGGTGGCGGCGCCGCCCTGCAGGCCGATCTTCAGGATGCCGCCCTTGCGCGGTCCGGCGGCCTGGGCGGCGCTGGCCAGCAGTGCGTTTGCCGCAGCGGCCGACAGGCCCAGTGCTGCGGCGCGACCGAGGAAGTCGCGGCGCGAGCCACGCCCGAGGGCGACCTGTTGGCTCAAGTAATCCAGTTCCTGTGACATGTCCGTTCTCCTGAGTAATTGCGGTATTTTGATGGAGGCTTGAGGGGGCCTTGGTCCAAAATCATCTTACACGGTGAACGCGATTTGTGCATGTCGGGAAACTACCAACAGCGACAACGATTCAGGGCCTTGGTGTGCGATGTCGTTTTGCATCAAAACCATGTCGCAGTGCGTTGCCGCTGGCAATTGCCAAAGCGCGACGCTGGGCGTCTGTATGATGAATACGCTCACCTCTGGAGGTCTGGTCATGCCGAAGCTTGATATCGTTCATCGATTGACCGCGCAAAGCCTGGTGGCCTTGCAAAAAAGCCGCGAGCAATACGCCAGTTTTCGCGCCAGCTCGACCGTGCCCCTGCTGGTGATGCGCGAGGGCTACAACCACGAGCGCGCCTACTGGAACAGCTTTCGGGTCGATTTGCCGTCGGTGCGCGGGTTATCGCTAGACACCGCCCATGGCACGCTGCCGTTGCGCCTGTACCGGCCGGATGCAGGCAGTCCGAACCCGGTACTGTTGTTCGCCCATGGTGGCGGCTTTGTTCTGGGCAACCTGGATACCCATGACCGTATCTGTCGCCTGCTGGCACAAAAAAGCGGCTGGGCGGTGCTGGCCATCGACTACACGCTGGCACCGGAGAAAAAATTTCCGACCCAGCCCGATCAGGTGTTGGCGGTATTGCAGCATGTGGCCGCACATGGCGCGGTGTGGGGGCTGGATGCCGAGCGCATTGCAATCGGCGGCGACTCGGCCGGGGCCCACCTGAGCCTGGTGGCGGCGCTTGACGCGCGCGCCGCCGCAGGCCCCGGGGTCAGTGGCCTGTTGTTGTATTACGGCGGTTATGGCTTGAAGGACTGCGCTTCACGGCGCCTGTATGGCTGGGCCGACCTGGATGGTCTGGGCGACGAGGACAGTGCCATGTACCGCGACGCCTACCGCTCTGCCGCCGAGGCTGACCACCCACGCATAAACCTGCTCAAATCCGACATGGCCGGTCTGCCGCCGACCTTCATCGGCGCCGTGGCGTTCGACCCGCTGCGCGACGACTCGCTGCTGCTGGCCGAGTTTCTGAAGGAACGCAACGTACGCCACCGGCTCGAGGTGTACGAGGGCGTGTTGCACGGTTTTCTGCACTATTCGGCGATCGATCCCAAGGCCATGCAGGCAATTGAAGATGGCGCGGCGTTCCTGACCACGCTCGGGCGCGCGGCGATGGCGCCGGCGACCGCTTGATCCCGCCGCAAGTCCGTGTTTTGCACTTGGCGCGCCGGGAACGGGCATCGAGAACGAGGACCGTCACAGCGGCCTGGCTGGCGCTGACCACGGCGGTATGCTCGCCCAAAATATTGTTTGCTGGCCGCGTAAGAGCCGGTCTTCGACCCGGGTTCAAGCAGGTAATCAACCACTGCCACTTCCTTTTGCCGACTTCATTTTTCTTTGGGGCAATTCATGCAAGCAGCTGCCATCGCTTCCCACCGTTTCGGTTATTCAGAGACCAGCCTGCGCGCGGTGCAGGCCGACCCGCGTGGCTGGGTGCTGGAGCAGTTCAGGCAACCGGCGGCGATGGATGCCAGTGGCCTGATCGACAGTGTTGCGGCACTGCAACTCACGCGTGAGATCCTCAAGGGCGCACTGGCTGCCAAGCCCCCCGAGGCTGGCAAGAAGCCTGACGATGACCTGGGCCCGATGACGCCGTCGCGGCTGGAGCTGCGCAAGACCAATGTGAAGGGCTTGCAGCGGCGCTGGCAACACGCCATCACAACGCCGACACCGGTGGCCGAGCGCTGGCTGCATTTCTGGGCCAATCACTTCTGCGTGGCGTCTACCAAGGGCACCATGATCGCCCTGGTGTGGCCGCATGAGGTCGAGGCCATCCGGCCGCACGCTTTTGGCAGTTTCCGCGCTCTGCTTGGTGCCGCTGTCGTGCATCCTGCCATGCTGCTGTATCTGGACAACACGCAGTCGATCGGGCCGCAATCGCGCGTCGGCAGGTTGCGCGACAAAGGGCTGAATGAAAACCTGGCGCGCGAGTTGCTGGAGCTCCACACACTCGGCGTCAATGGTGGCTACACGCAGCAGGATGTGACGCAGACTGCACACCTGCTTACCGGCTGGACGGTCAGCCCGCAGACCGGCGGGAAAGCCGGATTTGTCCCGGCGCTACACCAACCTGGGCCAAAAACCATTCTCGGCAAACGTTATGCCGAAGGCCCCAACGCGCTCGACGAACTGCTCGACGACCTGAGCCGCCACCCGGCGTGCGCCAGGTTCGTGGCAACCAAGCTGGTGCGCCATTTTGTGACCGACGAGCCGCCCCCCGCCCTGGTTGAGCGGGTCGCCGCGCGATTTCGCGATACCAACGGTGATCTGCGGTCGCTGGCCACGACCTTGTTCAGCCACGAGCTGGCATGGAGCCCGGCCAACCCGCCCAAGTTCAAGCGACCCGAAGAGCTGGTGTTGTCGGCGCACCGGGTGCTGAAGATACCGGTCGCGTCGGTCGAGCAGACTGTTTTTGCGTTGAAGGGCATGGGACAGGCGGTTGGCCAGGCACCGTCCCCGCAGGGCTGGCCGGACCGCACCGAAGAGTGGCTGTCACCCGACGCCCTGCTCAAGCGCGTGTTGTGGGCCGACCGGTTTGGCGACTTCAACCGCGATGCTGCCGACGCACGTGCACTGGTGCGTCTGGCCTGGGGTGACGACCTCAGCCAGGAGTCGCGCATGCAGATTGATAACGCCGACAGCAGCGCACAGGCACTCGCCCTGGCGCTGGCCAGCCCCGAGTTTCAAAGGAGATAAGCGCATGCAGACAATACTGACCCGCCGCGCCGCGCTGCGCTTGCTGGGCGCCGCCGGCGCCTTTCTGCCGGCCCAGATGGTGCTGGCCGCACCCTCGGCGCCGGAAGATCCTGCGGGCCCACGGCTCGTGGTGGTGATGCTGCGCGGGGCGCTTGACGGCTTGGCCGCAGTCCCGGCCAGAGGTGATCCGGCCTGGACCGCGCTGCGCACAGACGAAGACGCCGTCAACCCGGCGCTGGCACTGGACACCACTTTTTCGATGCACCCTGCACTGGCCAACCTGCACCGCTGGTACAGCCAGAAGGACCTGTTGGTGGTGCATGCCACGGCGAGCCCGTACCGTGAGCGGTCACACTTCGATGCGCAGCAGCTGCTCGAAAGTGGTGGTGAGCGCCCGTTTGTGCTGAGCACCGGGTGGTTGGGCCGGGCCCTGCAGGCCAGTGGCAAGCCGGCGATCGCCATCAGCGCGGCGCTGCCTTTGGCGTTGCGCGGCGCGGATGGCGCCAGCACCTGGACGCCAGACCGGCGTCGTCCGGTGGACCAGGATTTGTTGGCCCGGGTAACGCAGATGTACCGCGGTGACGCCGCGCTGGCGACCGCCTTCAGCCAGGCGACGGGCCAGAAGGACATGACGATGGGCGCCGACGGCGGCCCGGGCTTTGCAAGCCTGGCCAGGCAGGCGGGTGTGTTTCTGGCCGATCCGAAAGGGCCCCGCGTGGCATGGCTGGAGGCGGGCGGCTGGGATACCCATGCCAACCAGCATGTCAGGCTGGGGCGTATGTTGTCCGGGCTTGATGAGGGGCTGGCTGCGTTGCGCGAGGGTCTGGGAGGCC
>JANLVB010000027.1:0-1837 GCA_031363785.1 Betaproteobacteria bacterium | reverse complement strand
CAACGCGCAGCACATTGTCGTGGACAACTGCGCGCATCAACTCGTGAAGAAGCCCGAGCAGTTCGAGGTCATCGTAACCACGAACATGAATGGCGACATCCTCAGCGACCTGACCTCCGCGCTGGTCGGCGGACTCGGCTTTGCGCCCTCCGCCAACATCGGACACGATGTGGCCATCTTCGAGGCCGTTCACGGCTCCGCGCCCAAGTATGCGGGGAAGGACGTGGCCAATCCCACCGCGATGATTCTCTCCGGCGTGATGATGCTCCGGCATCTCGGCGAGATGCAGGCCGCGCAACGCATCGAGAACGCCGTGCTGCACACGCTCGCCGAGGGCAAGGTGATGCCGCGTGATGTCGTCGGTGACGCGAAGGCGGCCGGCACGCGCGCCTACACCGAGGCCATCATCGCCAACCTCGGCGCGGCCCCGGCCGGTTGGAAAGTGCGGGAGCACAAACCCCTGATCGTTCCGCCCGCCATCAAGGGCACCGGAAGCATCGCTCCCGAGAAGCGCCAGGTGATCGGCATGGACGTGTTCGTGGAAGCTGACCATTCCGCAGGCGATCTCGGCAGCTTGCTGACGAAGCTTGGTGACGACTCCGGGTTCAAGCTCAAGATGGTCTCGAACCGCGGCACGCAAGTCTTCCCCGCGCGTGGCACCGAGCCGGACTGCGTGAATCACTGGCGCTGCCGTTTCCTCTACGGGACTCCCGAAGCCGACGTGCCGCTCGACCGCGTGAACCGGCTGCTGGGATCGATTCAAGCCGCCGGCCTGCGCTGGATGCACCTCGAGAAACTCCAGGATTTCGTCGCGCCGCTTCAACGCATCCAGATAACCCAGCTCGATCAACGCACGGCAGAACTGTCTTTCGGTCAACAGATAACTCACCAGCGTCATGCCGCTGTGATGTCCGGCGCCGACCAGACGAAACAGCAGGCGTATCGTCCAGGGCAATTCCTTAACGTATCGTTCGGCTATCTTGTCGATCGGCTGGCTGGGCGAAATCACCAGCACCTCCACATGTTTGAGATTGGCGCTCGCGCGCATCTCGGCTGGCATGGCCGCAATCAGATCGTTGATTTTTTTCACCCGCTCCAGATCCACGTCCATGTTATCGAGAAAGATGCTGTTCAGCGCATGACCGGCGATCTGCGCCAGGGTTGGGTATGCATGTATATTTTCGCGTTGGGGCTGTTCGACTTTCCCATTCGCGGTGACGCCGATCACCAGTATGCGCGTCGCGCCCAGATGTAATGCGGAACCGATCGGGGCGATCTGGCGCATCGAACCGTCACCGAAATATTCGCGGTTAATCAAAGTCGGCTGAAACAGGAAAGGGAGTGAAGCCGAAGCCAGCAGGTGCTTTACCTCGATTTGTGTCGGCACCCCCACACGCCCGGTGCGCCGCCATGGAACCAGATCTTTCGCCCCCTGATAAAAAGTCACCGATTGCCCCGAACCGTAGCCCGATGCGGTGATGCTCAGCGCGTGCAGGAACCCCGCATCAATGTTCTCCTGGATGTTCTCGCAAGGCAGCATCTGTTCCAGAAATTCGATCAGCGGCGAATTGTCCAGCAGTGAAGTTTGATGGAGCCTGTTGATGCCCAGCAACCTCAACACCCCCCCTGCGAACCAGAGCGCGGTGTTATTGAACACACCGATGAAATCGGTGCGATATATTTGACTGGCGTGAAAATTCTTCCAGGTATTGACCAGATACCGCACGCCCATGCTGAAATTCCTCGCGTTGATCGCAAGCGTGGCCGCATTGAGCGAGCCCGCCGAGGTGCCGCAGACGACCGGGAACGGAATGTGCGAGCGGCGCGGCAAAAATTC
>JANLVB010000013.1:0-4134 GCA_031363785.1 Betaproteobacteria bacterium | reverse complement strand
GAAAGCCCTGGGCCTCACAATCCCACAGTCGCTCCTGATGAGCGCCGACGAGGTGATCGAGTAGGAACGCGAGCGGGTGCTTTCATGAAGCGTGGGAGATCGGTCCAAGTCGATTGCCGGCCCAGACAAACGGCTGCTGACCCGCACCCAAAATAACCTAAATTGCCTGCCAGGTAGCTGCCGGCAGCGAGCGACTCTTTACGCTGCGATGGGGCCGGTCATTCAATTCGCCGCCGCTGTTTCTCCCACGACAGCGGCGTGTCCACCGCCAGGTCGAACAGCGACACAGTGTCTGGCAGGGTCTCGTCCAAGATCGCAGCCTGGATGGCAGCAGCCAACGTCGTCAAGTTGACCATCCGGCTGACGTAGCTGTTGTTGGTGTTTTCAAGCCCGCCCTCTGCGCGTCACTTTCAAGTTGCGTTTTGAGCGCAGCGGGCAACTTCAAGCTGGTGGGCTTACTCGCGATGTTGAAAGAGTTCATTTCGGGCTCCAATTCTGCAGGTAGTCAAATGTTACTACCTATGGAATCTGGCATAGATGGTGGCAGCCAAAAGCCTGGCGAATATTCCAGCATCAATAGGTTGGGATGATTGACATGCACGGACAGCCAAGCTTTCACAATCCAAAAGGCCGAACTCCGCAAACAGGGGACATACACACTCACCATTACTCACCTGTCCTAAGACAGAGTTTGAACCCAGGTCCGTACTGCTCCACCACTCACCCTCAGCAAAGAGTCTCTCTTTGCTTCTGATCAACCCCGTTTTCCGAGAGGGAAACGGGGTTTTTCTTGCGGACTTGGCACGTTGTCACCGAGTCCGTTTTCCACGGTTTCGGGCTCCGCGCATGACTCACCAGTCAATTGAAATAGCCACAAAAAGTCGAGTGCATGTATCATAAAAAATTGTGACGATCGCCCCGATGTCTATAGCTGCCAGGCCGCCGCCTGGAGCTACAAGCCGTTCGTTCGCATTGAACACACCATGAAATGCAAGAGTTGTCAGGCCGAAACGCGTGAAGCACAGCGCTTCTGCGAGGCATGCGGCGCGACCCTTGAAAAGAACTGCGGCGGTTGTGGTGTCAAGGCGCCACTGCAGGCCCGATTCTGCGGCATGTGCGGGTTTTCATTCGCCAGCGAATCACCAGTTCCGGTGCAGACCAAAACCCAGATGGGCAGCCTGCCTGCGCAAGCAGGTGACGGGGAGCGCCGCCAACTTACCGTCTTGTTTGCGGATGTCGTTGGTGCGACGACGCTTTCTGGACAGCTTGACCCGGAAGCGCTGCGCGCACTGCTTCGGGAATACCAGTTGATCTGTGTGGAGTGCGTCAAGCGCTTTGACGGCAACATTCACCAATATGCGGGCGACGGCGTCCTTGCGTATTTTGGTTATCCGGTGGCGCATGACAACGACGCTGAGCGCGCGGTTCTCGCTGGACTTGACATCGTGTTGGGGGTGCGTCAACTGGCGACGGCGTTGGTAGCGCGTGGAGAGGCGGCAATCTCCGTGCGAATCGGGATCCATACCGGCATGGTCGTGGTCGGCGAAATGGGCGCAGGCGATGCGCGCGAAGTGCATGCGATCGGCGAGACACCGAACGTTGCTGCTCGTATTCAGAGTGAGGCGCTGCCTGATTCGGTTTGCATCAGTGCGATCACCTTGCGCTTGCTCAACCAGCGGTTTGAAGCACGGTCGCTGGGCGTACGACAACTCAAAGGTGTAGCCAAGGACATCGAACTATTTGCCGTTGATGCTGCCCACTCGGCGACACAGCGCGACGCGGTGCGGCAGGCCGCACCCTTGATCGGTCGCGACAAGGAACTCGCACACCTTGAGGAGCGATGGGCGCTGGCGCGATGTGGCCAGGGGCAGGCCGTGTTGATATCGGGAGATGGTGGGCTTGGGAAATCGCGCCTGCTGGCTGCCTTTCGCGCACACGCGGACGATGCGAAACCCGGCTGGCGCAACATCTATTGTTCGCCCTTCTATCAGAATACCGCGCTACATCCAATGATCGACCAGATCGAACGCGATATTGGCCGTATGGGGGCCAAGTTGCCGGCCGATCGCTCTGCTGCTCTGGCCAAAGCACTTGAAACTGCAGGCCTTGCGGACAAGATGAGCCTGGCGTTGATGGCATGCCTGGTTGGCCTCGGCGAGGAGCACGAGGCGGTGCTTGATGGGCTCGCGCCAGACCAGCGCAAGCGTCGCACCCTCGACACCCTGATTGCGTGGCTGCATGCCGACGCCCAGGCAAACCCTCTGGTGGTGGTGGTCGAAGACCTGCACTGGATCGATGCCTCGACGCGTGACCTGATCGGCACCCTGTTGGAGCGCATCACCGAGATGCCGATTCTGGTGGTGCTGACCTACAGGCCTGAATTTGTGCCGACATGGGCGCTGCATGGGCAGATCTCCACCTTGCCGCTGGCACGCCTGACGTCCGAACAGAGCGCTATGGTGGCGCAAGGCATCGCCGGCGGCATGGTACTGCCTAGCGATGTTGTCGACGAGGTGGTTCGGCGCACCGACGGAGTACCACTGTTCGTCGAGGAGTTGACCCGGGCGATCATCGACGCGCAAACGGCCAAAGGCGGCGGAGTCCTTGACCTGCAAACGGCAGGAGCAGCGCTTTCGCTGGAGGTGCCTGCCACTTTGCGCGACTCGCTGACCGCACGCCTTGACCGCCTGGGCGAAGCCAAGATGGTCGCGCAGCTGGCGGCGGTGCTGGGGCGGGAATTCGACTACGGCATCCTGAACGCGATTTGCGACCTTCCGCAAGCGGCCCTCGAACACCTGCTCGCCGCGCTGAACAAAGCGGAAATCATCCACCAGCGTGGCATTCCACCGCGCTCGCACTATGTCTTCAAGCATGCCCTGATCCAAGAGGCAGCCTACGACACGCTCCTGAAGAGTACCCGCGCACAGTACCACCGGCGGGCGGCCGACGCCTACGTACGGGGGTTCCCGGAAGTCGTGCTGTCGCGCCCTGAATTGGTCGCCCACCACTTCAGCCGGGCGCAGATGCCGGCCCAAGCGGTTGAATATTGGCAACGTGCCGGTGAGGTGGCGGTTTCTCGGTCCGGCTACATCGAGGCCATCGCGCATCTGGGTGCCGCGCTTGAACAACTCGCCTTGCTGCCCGAGTCTGCCGGGCGAATGACGACGGAGCTGGCGCTAAGGGTGAAGATCGGCCCGGCGTTGCTGGCCATCAAAGGCATGGGGGCCCCGGAATCGTGCGAAAACTACCAGCGCGCCTGCGGTATCGCAGACAAACTCGGTGATAGCACTGAACGCTTTGTCGCAATGTGGGGTGACTGGCTTTCGAAAACAGTTTCCGGTCGGGTCGAAGAAGCGGCAAAACGCTCCGACGAATTGGTCGGACTGAGCCAGCGACTGGACCATGAGGATTTTGTTCTCCAGGCGCACCATTCACGCTGGACGAACTACCATGTGATGGGCAACGCCAGGATTAGTCGTGCCGACACCCAGATCGGCATCCGGCTGTACGACATCGAACGACACCGGCACCATCGGCATGTGTACGGTGGCCACGACCCCGGCATCTGCGCCTGCGGCGTCGGCGCAAACGCCGCGTGGCTGACCGGGCATGCCGATGAGGCGCTGAAACTTGCCGACCGCGCCATCGCCATCAGCGAGAAGATCGAGCATCCGTTCAGCGAGTCCCTCGCATGGCTGTGGTCGACTTATGCCGCCTGGGGCGTGCGCGACCACAAGCTGGCGCGGGAGCGGGCAGAAGCTTTACAGAAAGTCTCGGAAAGACACAATTTTCGCCAGTGGATCGGCGTGGGCATGATTGTCTCCGGTGCCTGCCGGGTGCACGCGGGCGAGACCGATTTTGGGCTGAAGCTCATAGAGGAAGGGTTGGGGAAGCAGCGCCAGTTCGGCCAAGTCACTCAGCAAAGTTTTATGGACACAATCGCGGCCATGGGTCACTTGGAGGTGGGCAATTCCGCGCGCGCGCTTGAACTGCTTGCGGATGCGGTCGATGTCTGCGCAAAAACCGGGGCGGGCTTCATGCACCCGGAGACTCTGCGACTGCACGCTGAAACACTCCTTGCCACCCAACAGATCGACATACCGCAGGCCATCGCTCGTATCGAAAAGGCGGTGG
>JANLVB010000133.1:0-4892 GCA_031363785.1 Betaproteobacteria bacterium | reverse complement strand
CTTGATGTACTTGTCGACGGCTGTGGCCGTGATGCACACCGTCGCCCCGACCGGGATGGGTTCGAGGATCTCGGAATCGTGGAAGGTATGGATCGATCCGATGGCGAACGGCTTGGTGTGGTCGAACTGGACCGACAGCACAAAGTGCGACACCAGTAGCGGCGGCACGACGGCACCACCGAAGGGGGACTCCCCGGGGATGTTCCAGGTGTTCATGCGCCAGCCCTCGTACCAGGGGTTGAAGTCCTCCACCGCATCGGCATACAGGATCACCAACTCGGCTGTGATGTGCAGCTCGCGCGACAACACGTCGCCTACGGTGACCATGTCCCAGTAGGTTTGTGATCCCGATTCCAGGTTGTCGATGAAGTCGCGCGTCTGGCGGATCTGGATCTCGGTCATCGGACGCAGTCCGTCGGTGCTTGGCTTGGGTGTGTTCATGGTCAGTTCCTTGGACGTGGGGGGATACAACGGCTCAGACACCGACGTCGACTTCAATCCATCCGACAGTCTTCTTTTCGCCGTCCTCGTTGTCGGCCCAGATGTCGACCGTGAACCGGAAGCCCCGGCCCTTGGGTGTCTTGTCGCGCACGACGCCATGGGTGGTGATGACCTCGTTGGCCAGCGTCGAGGCAACGTACTTGCAGACCACGCGGGCGTTGCGGAAGAAATTGGCGCCGAAATGGTTGACGCACATCTCAGCGATGTAGGCCGACGACATCTCGCCCGTCTGGATCGGCGCCTTCAGGCCGGTCTCGGCCGCATACACCGGGTCCCAATGGTTGGGGTTGAAGCGGCCCCACAGGCGCGAACCCATGAGCTGGATGGCGGCTTTCTTCTTCACGCCCATGAGGGTGTAGCCGACCGGGGTGTCGGTGCTGATCAGGCTGGAGACGGCGCTGGCTTCGCCGGTGTTGGTCGATAACATCGTGGTTCCTTGGTGGTGTGCCTGGCGTTTTAGCGGCTCAGCGTGATGCCGAGTTGCTGGCGGTCCGCAGCACCGGCCAGGTCGGCCTGCTGCAGCTTGTACTTTTCAACTCTCAACGTGGCGGTCTTGGGCAGCTCGCCCTGCAGCAGCAGGAAGCGGGGCACCATGAAATACGGCATGGCGTGGTTGCAGAAGCTGAAGAAGTCGCGCGGGTCGAGGTGGGTGCCGGGGCGCGGCACTACATGGGCCACCAGTTCGTCGTGCCCGAGTTCGTTCCTGGTGCCCGTCACCGCCACCTCGGCCACGCCGGGGTGGGCGCGGATCGCGTTCTCCACCACGCGCGTCGACACGTTCTCGCCACCGACCCGCAGGTAGTCCTTCAGACGTGCCATGAAGCGCAGGCAACCCTGCGCGTCGATCAGCCCCGAGTCGCCGCTGTGCCAATAACCGTCGCGCAGGGTTTCGCGGGTGCGCTGCGGGTCCTTGTAGTACGCACGCAGGATGTAGTCGGGCCCCAGGCGATGGCGTACCTTGATCTCGCCCTGTTCGCCGCGCGGGCGCTCGATGCCGGTGGCAGGGTCGACGATGTGCAGCTCGGTGTAGGGTGCCGGCGGCCCGGCGGTGCCGAGTTGCGGTGCATCGAAGTCGCAGATGGTGGCGTTACCAGCTTCCGTGGTGCCGTACAGTTCCATGAAGCGTGTTGCGCTCCAGCGTGCCTGCACCGCCGCCGGGTCGTCCACCGGCCAGCCCACCCACAGGCGCAGGCCGGCCTGTCCCGCGCGCTCGGCCTCGGTCACGGCCTGTTCGAGCATGATCGGCAGGATGGTGCCGGTGCTGAAGGTCACCGACACACGGTGGTCGCGGATGTCGCTCCAGAACCGTGACGCCGAGAACCAGTCGACCTGCACGATCTCGCAGCCGGCGGCCAGAGCCAGCGGGCCGCCGAACACCATGTAGGCCACGTGGTACTGCGGCAGCACGTAGTACACCGTCTCATCCGGCTGCATGCGGAAGTAGTCGGCGTAGAACAGCGCGCGGAACACGAACGCGCACTGGGTGATGGACACGCCCTTGGGTAGACCGGTGGTGCCCGAGGTGTACCAGATGCCCTGCAGATCGCCACCCGTGGACGCCGCGTGGGGCTGGAACCGGCTGCTCTGGGCGTGGTAGTCCGAGAACAGGCTCGCCGCGGCCGTACACACCGGCGAGACGGCATCCGTGAACAGCACCTGTTGAAGCAGCGGCAACCCGTGCTGCAGCGGCGCGATTTTGTCCTCGAACAGTGCCTGTGCGGTGATCAGCACCGTGGCGTCCGAGTGGTGCAGGATGTAGCGCAGCGGCTCTCCGCGCAGGAACTGGTTGAGCGGCACCATCACCAGCCCGCACTGTGCCAGCGCATGGTAGAGGTAGGCGTATTCAGCGCAGTTGGGCAGGAAGATCGCCACATGCGTGCCCTTGCGCAGGCCCAGGGCGTCGAACAGGTTGCAGATGCGGTGAACGTTGCGCGCAAACTCGGCATAGGTCAGCGGCGGCTGGCCGACGATGCGAAAGCAGTTGCGCTGCTCCGGGTCGCACACACGCGCGAGCGACCACTGCAGCAGCTCGCCGAAGGTCTGCGGGTAGGCGTCGGTGGCGTACACCGCGTAGTCCTGCGGCCCCGGCGCGGCGTGGCGTGCGGCCCGGTTCATTCCAGGCCAAGCGTTTTGATGGCCATCTGCACCAGCAGGAACTTGCGCGCCCGGCCGGACGGCGTGGCCGGGATATCCTCGGCACGGATCGGCAACACATGCCGCGGCACCTTGAAGCGCGCCAGCCGCTGCGCGCAGAAGTCGATCAGCTCCGCCGGGGTGGCCGTCGGCTGCTCGCGCAGCACTACGTAGGCGACACCGACCTCGCCCATGCGGTCGTCTGGCACCGGCACCAGGTGCGCCTGCAGCACCGCCGGATGCGTCACCATCAGGTCTTCTATCTCGCTCGGCAACACCTGTTCGCCACCGCAGCGGTACGACTCCTTGAGGCGACCGGCCAGCGTCAGGTAGCCTTCGCTGTCGAGGCTGCCGAGGTCGCCGGTATGCAGCCAGCCGTCGGCGGTGAACGCGGCGGCAGAGGCCTCGGGCTTGTTGTAGTAACCGGCCGTGACGCCCAGGCCCCGTGCCTGCAGTTCGCCCACCTGGCCTGGCGCCAGTTCACGCCCGGTGTCCGGGTCGACCACGCGGTAGACCACCAGCCTGCCGCCGTTGGCAGGGTCACCGGCCGGGCCGACGTCGCGCAGGCGGCCGTTGGTCGTGCGCAGACGCTCGACCGGGTCGTCGGGCCGCGTCACGGTGCTCGATGCGGTGACCTCGGTCATGCCGTAGCCGGCTGTCAGCTCGGTCGGTTGCAGCAGCTCGAAGATCTGCTGCCAGATAGTGGCTGGTGAACGGCCGCCCGAGGAGATCACCGCGTGCAGCGACGACAGGTCGTAGCGGTTCTTGCGCGCCTCGTCCAGCACCGCCAGCGTCATGGTCGGGACCAGCAGCACATCGGTGGCCTGGTGGTGCGCGATCGCACGCAGCGTATCGGCCGGGTCGAACCGAAGCTGCGGTACCACCGAACCGCCCACGAACATCGCCGCCAGCAGGCCCTCGACATAACCGTACACGTGGTACATCGGCAGCGAGAACACGATGCGCCGGGCATCTTCGAAGGCACGGCCGTAGGTGCTGCCGAAGGCGGCGCGCAGCATCATGTCGTGCGTGAGCATCACGCCCTTGGGTGATCCGGTCGTGCCCGAGGTGTAGATGATGTCGGCGTTGGACAGTGGCCCGGGGTGTGCGACCGGCTGCCACGGCGCGGCGTCGGAGCCGAAACCGGCCAGCGCCGTCACTCCCGCGCGCGCTGGTGCGTCGCCGGTGGCGAACACCACCACGCGCCTGAGCCGCGGCAGGGTCGTGCCGCCGCCCCGGTGTTCCCAGCCCGGCGCGAGATCATCCAGGAAGTGCAGGTACTCGAGGTTGCGGAACCGGTCCATGGTGACCAGCAGCACGGCGTCGGACTGCTGCAATGCATAACCAAGCTCGTCGCGCCGGTTCAGGAAGTTGATTGGCACCGCCACCGCGCCGGCACGGGCGATGGCGAACTTGACGGCGACGAATTCCGGGTAGTTGGCCAGCAGCAGCGCGACATGGTCGCCGGGCTGCACGCCGGCGCCCACCAGTCCGGCCGCGATGCGCTCGGACCACGCCTGGATTTCCCGGTATGACCAGCTGCGCTGGTCGGTGATGACGAAGGGGCGATCAGGGAACTCCGCGGCGACCGCGTCGAGCAATGCGTCGAGCGTGCGCGGCAGCCACACCGGGTAGCGGCGCCACAGCGCCTGTTGGCGTTCGGTAACGCTGCCGAACGCAGCGCTGCGTGCCTCGCGCACCGTACCGCTTCCAGTCGATCGGGTGTTGGACGCGCTCGAGGCCATGAGTTGCTCCTTGCTGGTGGTCTATTTCAGTCGCTGGGAACTGAATTTCCGGGATTATATTACTGATTAGTATCTATGGCTACCTATCTGTATTCCGCTTCTACATAGTTATTTTAATCCCATGCAAAAGAGTCAAGTAATATTTTGTGATTGCAAATTACTGATGAGTATCTTAAAGTACCAGCAATAAGACAAACATGTGGTGACCATTGATAGATGGCTACAACCCGCACAGGTGCTGTGCCGTGGCTTCAAGACGCAGTTCAGGAGACAACTCTGTGGATCAGGCTGATGTGGTGGTGATTGGGGCTGGCTTCGCGGGACTGCGTGCCCTGTACACCTTGCGCTCCCTGGGCAAGAAGGTGGTGGTGCTGGAGGGCAGTGCCGACGTCGGTGGTGTCTGGTACCACAACGCCTACCCTGGTGCCCGCTGCGACGTGGAGAGCTTCGACTATTCATACCGGTTCTCGCCGGAGCTCGAACAGGAGTGGCGCTGGTCCGAGCGGTATGCCA
>JANLVB010000121.1:0-3774 GCA_031363785.1 Betaproteobacteria bacterium | reverse complement strand
GTGGAGCTATACGCGCGGGTTCGGCATGCTGTTATGATTGAGGGGATCAGCGAGCGTGCTGCGGCAGAGCGGTTCGGCATCAATGCCCGAACGGTCTCGAAGATGCTGAAGTTCTCGGTGCCGCCTGGATACGTGCGCGGGAAGCCGCCGTTCCGGCCGAAGCTCGACGGGTTCACTGGCGTCATTGATAAGATTCTGGCCGCCGACAAAGATCGCCCGAAGAAGCAGCGGCATACGAGCAGGCGGGTATTCGAGCGGCTGCGTGACGAACACGGCTTTACCGGCCAGATCACCATTGTGAAGGACTACGTTGCGGGCTGGCGCCAGCGGACGCAGGAGATGTTCGTGCCGTTGGCGCATCCGCCAGGACACTCCCAGGCCGACTTCGGCGAAGCCATTGGGGTGATTGGCGGTGTTGAGTGCAAGATCCACTTCTTTGCGATGGACCTGCCGCATTCCGATGCGATCTTCGTGGCGGCCTACCCGGCAGAGACGACGGAAGCGTTCTGCGACGGCCATGTGCGAGCCTTCGCCTTTTTCGACGGCGTACCGCAGTCGATCCTCTACGGCAACACCAAGATCGCGGTTGCCCGCATTCTCGGCGATGGCAAGCGTCGGCGGACGCGGGTGTTCAGCGAGCTACAATCTCACTACCTGTTCGAGGACCGGTTTGGCCGCCCAGGCAAGGGCAACGACAAAGGCAAGGTCGAAGGGCTTGTCGGCTATGCGCGGCGGAACTTCCTCGTACCGATCCCGGTGTTCGCTGACTTCGAGGCGTTGAACGCCTATCTGCTGGACTGCTGCCGCCGTCGACTGTCAGACTGTTTGCGCGGCCATGCCGGGACGATCGGCGAGCGCCTGGAGCGTGACCTTGCCGCTTTCCAGACGCCGCTGCCTGCACCTTACGACGCCTGCGAGAAGGTGTCCGCGCGGGTCTCTTCGCTGGCGCTGGTGCGCTACCGGCGCAACGACTACTCGGTGCCGGCGGTCTGCGGGCATCAGAAGGTGCTGGTCCGTGGCTACGTGCATGAGGTCGTTATCGCCTGTGGGGCGGATATCATCGCACGTCACCCACGTTCCTATGAGCGCGAAGACTTCGTGTTCAATCCGCTGCACTACCTGGCGCTCATCGAGCAAAAGATCAATGCGCTCGACCAGGCGGCACCACTGGCCGGATGGCAGTTGCCGGAGGAGTTCGCCACGCTGCGGCGCCTTCTGGAAGCCCGGATGGGCAAAAAGGGCAAGCGCGAGTTCGTGCAGGTGCTGCGGTTGATGGAGGTGTTCAAGATCGACGACGTAGCCTCAGGTGTCCGTGATGCCATCGTCCGCGGTGCGGCCGGGTTCGATGCCGTGAAGCATCTGGTGCTGTGCCGCATCGAGCGGCGTCCACCCCGCCTCGACATGACGATCTATCCGTATCTGCCCAAGGCGACGGTCGCGACAACCTCGGCGCGGTCGTACATGGAGCTGTTGACCGGAGAGGCAGCATGACCGACGCACCGCAGATCCTGCTCGGTCACCATCTGAAGGCATTGAAGCTGCCGGCATTCCTGCGCGAATACGACAAGGTCGCCCGCCAGTGTGCCGCTGAGGGCGTCGACCATCCCCGCTACCTGATGCGGCTGGCCGAGATGGAGATGATTGACCGCGAGCGCCGGATGGTCGAGCGCCGGATCAAGGCGGCGCGCTTCCCATCGGTCAAAAGCCTCGACAGCTTCGACTTCCTGGCCCTGCCATCGTTGAACAAGATGCTGGTCCTGGAACTGGCGCGCTCAGACTATATCGAGCGGCGCGAGAACATCATCGCCGTCGGCAACAGCGGCACGGGCAAGAGCCACATCGCACTCGGGCTTGGTCTGGCCGCCTGCCAGAAGGGCTTGTCAGTCGGCTTCATCACGGCGCCGGCTCTCGTCCACGAACTGCTCGAGGCGCGTGACGAGAAGCGGCTCTTGCGGTTCCAGCGCCAGCTCGCCGGCTACCGGCTGCTGATCATCGATGAACTCGGCTACGTGCCACTGTCGCCAACCGGGGCCGAACTGCTGTTCGAGGTCTTCAGCCAGCGCTACGAGCGCGGCAGTACACTGGTCACCAGCAATCTGCCATTCGACGAGTGGACGAGCGTATTCGGTTCGGAGCGGCTGACCGGCGCACTCCTCGACCGCCTCACCCACCACGTCCATATCCTCGAAATGAACGGCGACAGCTTCCGCCTCGCTCACTCCAAGCGCCGGTCGCGCCGTGCCAAGGCCGAACCCTCCATCGAAGACCCGCCGACAGGCGCCGGCCTCTAGACAAATCCATGCCAAGCAATAAGGCCCCCGATATCGGGGGCCTTATTGCTTGCCTCCGTGCTGCACTTTTACTCCGGAAAACTGCTGCAGATTCAATCCGGCGTTGACAGGCGAGTGTAGCAACGACGACGCAGTAGTAGCTGGTTCAATGCCAATTTCCGACAACAGTTCAACCGCGTAGGATTGGCCGCGTCCGCGGGTGTCCGCTTACTGCGGGATCGCCGACGAAGTGCCAAACAAGCCAAATCACCCCTGACTATACGGCCTAAATTCGTATGCGCCTACGGAGAACGACGAGGCTGAACTACCGGAACTTGCTTGTAAGAATGCAACGCGGAAATATCGCCCAGTGCGCCGAAACTGGCCTTGGCGATCTTGCGCCTGCTTCCCTACTTCGCCAAATGGGGTGGCGGGATAAGGTAATTGAATTCAAAAGGCCCGGGCGGACGCGATGCGCTGGACGTTTACCTGATTTCCAACAAAAATATTGTCGTGCACGATATGAGGATTTGATGTCGCTGTTGCGTAGACCAGGAAAATACCGACTGATGACTGCGGAACACCGTTTGCGCCGATGAGAAAGTGATCGCTGATGACATTGCCAGCAATTTTGCTCGCAGACCCGGAGCGGACCTGAATTCCTGCCTGTGATTGATCGGCCACCGGCCCCTGTCCTCGGATCGTATTGTAGGTCAGAGTGCACCTGGTGCCGGTAAAGGAACAAGCAATGCCGGAGATGCCGTAATTATCGAACAAGCTGCCATTTATCACGATATCACCGGTTTCCGCTCGGACGCCGAAGGCGCAGCTAGCAGCGCTTTTGAAGCCCGTTACGTGTGCTGAGTCGAGAGTGCCAGAACTGTTGCGGTAAAAAATTCCAACATAAAATGGCAAGGTTTGACATGGTGCATTGATGTTCGCACCGCTGTCCGCTAGGCTGCCGTCAATGGTCAAATCTCTGATTGTCGAACCCGTCACGTCTTTGACTAAGAAGACAGATGCCACTGGTTTGCCAAACAGGTTCGTCGCATTCGGCGCAACGTTGGTTGGCCGCACGATAGTTTCGGCCGTACTTGTGCCGACGATGGTCAGGTAGTTTCTCGTCACCGAAACCTGTTCATTATATGTGCCGGGGCAGACTTGAATGGTATCGCCTGCTGCCGCCGCGTTGACGGCTGACTGAATTCCGCTGAAGGCGGCTTGGCTCGCATCGCAATCGGATGCACTGGCAAATCCGTCGTCATCGACGACGCGCGTCGCCGCTTCGGCAGCGCGTGGGATGGCGGACATATAAAAAATAATCAACGCCGCCCATAGGGAAGCAGAGAATGGTTTTCCAATTTTTGGGAAAGCACGTTTCGTCATGACGAGACCCTTTCATGTAAGCCGATCCATGCCGCATGCCAAAGATGCAAACCGATATTCGCCAAATGACCTCTCACTTGATAAAAAGCCTACGCCAATTTTGCATTTCTCACTAGGC
>JANLVB010000426.1:0-2693 GCA_031363785.1 Betaproteobacteria bacterium | reverse complement strand
CGACCTCCAGCGTGCCACTGATCCGGTGGCGTGCAGCCTGCAGCGCCAGGGCCGCATTGCCACGCGCCACGTGTACCGGCGGCAGGACATAACTCTTGGCGGCCAATGCCTGCTGCACGGTCAGGATGGCAGGCAACTCCTCGATCTGCAGTTGAACCTTGCGCGCGGCGCGGCGCGCCTGCATCATGGAGTCGGCCACCACCAGCCCGACCACCTGTCCGACATGTTCGACCGTCGTGGTCGCGAACACCGGCTCGTCACCCACAAACGACGCCAGCATCGGGTGCCCCGGGATGTCCGCTGCCAACACCACACCGCGCACCCCCGGCATGGCCTGCGCACGCGACGCATCCACACCCAGCAGGCGGCCGTGCGCCAGCGTCGACAGGATAGGCGCGGCGTAGCAGGTGCCCTTGAGTTCGGCAATGTCGTCGACGTAGGTGGCGGCGCCCGCTACATGCGCCCGGGCACTTTCATGCGGTCGCGATACGCCAGCAGCAGGGCCGGTCAGCGACACTCTGTCGGGCGCGTTCATACAAGCTCCTGTGCCACGCTGCTGCACTCCAGATTGATGTGCTGCATGCCCTGCTGCTCAAGCCAGAAGCGGCGCAGCAGATTGCCCAGCACTTCGCTGCGGTAGGCGGCGCTGGCGCGCATGTCCGAGATCGGCTGGAACTCTGCGCGCAGGCATGACACCGCCGCCTCCACGCTGGCCAGCGACCAGGGGGCGTCGCGCAGCAACTGCTCGGTGCGGTGCGCGCGCACCGGTGTTGCGGCGACGCCGCCGACGCCAATCGACACCTCGCGCGCCTGGCCATCGACCTGGCGCAGCCGCACGGCCAGGCACACTGCGGAGATGTCGTCGTCGTAGCGCTTGGAAATCTTGTAGACGCGCAGGAACGCGCCGTCCACCGGCCGCGGCACCTTGATCCAGGCCAGCACTTCGTCTGGCGCCATGATGTTCTGGCGGTAACCGGTGTACAGGTCTTCCAGTGGCAGATCGCGGTGCCCGCGCTGGCTCAGCAACACGACATGCGCGCCTTGGGCGATCAACATTGGCATCGAGTCACCAATGGGTGAGCCATTCGCCACGTTGCCCCCCAGGGTACCCGAGTTGCGTACCGGCAGCCCGGCGAAACGTGCGGCGAAGTTCTGCAGTTGCGGATACAGCTGCACCAGGGCCGCGAAGGCGTCAGACAATGGCACGGCGGCACCGATGGCGATGTGGTGCGGGTAGTGCTCGATGCGCCGCAGTTCGACGACCCGCGTCAGGTCGAGCACGCTGCCAAACTGCATGTGCATCTTGGTCACCCACAACCCGACGTCGGTACATCCGGCTACCAGCTGCGACTGCGGGTGTTGTGCGCGCTCGCGCAGCAGGGCCCGCACGCTGCGTGGTGCCAGGTAGCTGGCATCTGGATCGGTGCGCTGCGACTGTGCCAATTGCTGCAACTGTTGCAGCACGGCCGTCTCATCCACGCGTTGCTCCGGCAGACCACCCATGGCGCAGGCGGCGTCCAGGATTGGCTTGTAGCCGGTGCAGCGGCACAGGTTGCCCGACAGTTCCTCACGCGCCATCGCGCGCATGACCGGATAACCGCGGCAAGTATGGTTCTGGTACATGCCAAACAGGCTCATCACAAAACCCGGCGTACAAAACCCGCATTGCGATCCGTGGCACTGCACCATGGCTTGCTGCGCCGGATGCAAGCGGCCGCCCGGGCCCTCGATGTCCTCCACTGTCCACAACGCCAGGCCGTCGATGGAGTGTGCCAGGCGAATGCAGCTGTTGATGGCCCGATAACGCAGCTGCGGGCCATCGAGTTCGCCAACCACGACGGTGCAGGCGCCGCAATCGCCCTCGCCGCAGCCCTCCTTGGTGCCGGTGCTGCACAGGTCTTCCCGCAGTACCTCCAGCAGCGTGCGGTCGGGGGCCACACCTTCGAGCGTGACAACCTGGCCCTGGCGGACAAAACGGATCGGCTGGGTCTTCATGCGGTGTGTCCTTGCGGCAGAAACGGGGCTTGGGCGCTAGGGTAAAACAGGTGGCGACGGAGCACCATACACGCTAGCATATGAAGGCAATGTCCGTGCCAGTATGAGAGACCATTCAATATTCGACAAGATTGACCTTCATCTGATCAGGGTCCTTCATACCGTGTTGACTGAACGCAGCGTTTCGCGAGCCGCCATCCGCCTGGGCATGCACCAGCCGGCAGTCAGTGCGTCGCTCAAGCGTCTGCGCGAGTTCTCGGGTGACCCTTTGCTGGTGCGTTGCGGCGCCGGCATGGTGCCCACAGAAGCCGGTCTGCGCATGGTGGAGCCCAGCGCCAGCATCTTGCGTGGTGCCGAGATGTTGTTTGCCGATGCGCGTGGCTTCGACCCGGCGACCGCACGCAACACCTTTCGCATTGCCGCCAGTGACTACCTGGACAGCCTGTTCCTGCCGCGGCTGGTCGCGCAGATCAAGGAGCTGGCGCCGTTGTGCCATATAGAGATCGCGCCCTTGTCGGCCGACTCCGACTACCGCGCCCATCTGGCGCAAGGCAGTGTGGACATCGTCATCGGCAACTGGACCACCCCGCCCGGGGACCTGCACCTGGGCGTATTGTTCGATGACGAGGTGGTATCCATGGTGTCGGAGAAACATCCGGCGGTACGCCGCGGCTGGGACGCGGCGGCATGGCTGGCGG
>JANLVB010000364.1:0-2744 GCA_031363785.1 Betaproteobacteria bacterium | reverse complement strand
TGGCCTGCGTGCGGGAGCTGTCCAGGCAAGGCAAACGTTTGCCGTTTCATCTGGAAGTCGTGGGGTTTTCAGAGGAGGAAGGCCAGCGCTACAAGGCGACCTTTCTGGGGTCAGGTGCCCTGACCGGCCATTTCAAACCCGAATGGCTGGAGCAGGAAGACGCCCATGGCATCAGCATGCGCGAGGCAATGCAACACGCCGGGCTGCCATTCACCGACCTGGCCGACATAAGGGCCCTGCGTCGCAACCCGCAGGATTACCTGGGTTTTGTCGAAGTGCATATCGAACAGGGCCCGGTACTCAACGAACTCGATCTGCCACTGGGTGTGGTGACTTCGATCAACGGCAGCGTGCGTTATGGCGTCGAGATCATCGGCACCGCCTGCCACGCCGGCACAACACCGATGGACCGGCGCAGCGACGCCGCTGCAGCGGCGGCAGAAATCGTGCTCGCCACCGAACGCCGCGCCACGCAGGACGGTGACTCGGTCGCCACTGTGGGCCAGTTGCTGGTGCCCAATGGCTCCACCAATGTGGTACCCGGACGTTGCCACTTCACGCTGGACATGCGCGCGCCGACCGACCCGCAACGCGACGCCCTGGTGGCGGACATCCTGGCGGCGGTGCGGGACGTGTGTGAACGTCGCCAGGTGCGCTACACGCTGGAACAGACCATGCGCGCCGCTGCCGCCCCGAGCGCCGCCCTGTGGCAGGCGCGCTGGGAACACGCAGTCGAGGCGCTTGGTATCCCGCTGCACCGCATGCCCAGCGGTGCCGGCCACGACGCGATGAAACTGCACGAGTTGATGCCGCAGGCGATGTTGTTTGTACGCGGCCAGAACTCGGGCATCAGCCACAACCCGCTCGAATCCACCAGCAGCGACGACATACAACTGGCGGTCGACGCTTTCTCCCATTTGCTGAACCAACTCGCCAACAACAGTTGAAACATCCGATGTCACCTTACGAACTGACCGACGCCTGGATCGACGCCCACTTTGACGAGCAGGTGCACTTCCTGCAGCAACTGATCCGCGTGCCGACCGACACACCACCGGGCGACAACACGCCGCACGCGCTACATACGGCCGCGCTGCTGCGCGCGATGGGGCTGGCCGTGGAAGAACACCCTGTGCCCGCCGCCGAAGTGTTGGCCTTTGGCCTGTTATCCATCACCAACCTGGTGGTGCGACGCAAGTTCGGCAGCGGCCCCACCGTGTTGCTGAACGCCCATGGCGACGTGGTGCCACCCGGTGAGGGCTGGACCAAAGACCCCTATGGTGGCGAGATCGTCGACGGCAAGATTTATGGCCGTGCCGCCGCCGTCAGCAAGTGCGACTTTTCCACCTACACCTTTGCCTTGCGTGCGCTCGAAGCGGTGGCCCGTCCGACCCGCGGCAGCGTCGAGCTGCTGTTCACCTACGACGAGGAGTTTGGCGGCGAGGTTGGCCCGGCCTGGCTGCTCAAGCACAAGATCATCCACCCTGACCTGATGATTGCCGCCGGTTTCAGCTATCAGGTCATCACCGCCCACAATGGCTGTCTGCAAATGCAGGTGACGGTACACGGCAAGATGGCGCACGCCGCCATTCCCGACTCGGGTGTGGACGCCATGCAGGCGGCAGTGGCAATATTGAATGCGCTGTATGAACAAAACACGCTGTACAAGTCGATCCGCTCCGATGTCGTCGGCATCACACACCCGTATCTGAATGTCGGCATGATTGAAGGCGGCACCAATACCAACGTGGTGCCAGGCCGGGTGACGTTCAAGCTGGATCGGCGCATGATCCCGGAGGAAAACCCGCTGCAGGTAGAGGACACGCTGCACCAGATCATCCTCGACACCGCGGCCAAGCGACCCGGTGTGACGGTGGAAATCAAACGCCTGCTGCTGGCCAACGCCATGCGTCCGTTGCCGGGCAACCAGCCACTGGTACAGGCGATCCAGAAACACGGTGAACTGGTGTTCGGTGAAAAGATTCCAGCCCTGGGCACTCCGTTGTACACCGATGTGCGGCTTTTCTGCGAGGCCGGCATCCCGGGTGTGATCTACGGCGCCGGGCCGCGCACGGTGCTCGAATCCCACGCCAAACGCGCCGACGAGCGGCTGGAGCTGGAAGACCTGCGCCGTGCCACCAAGGTGATTGCGCGCAGCTTGCAGGATTTGCTGGGCTGATGAATTGCCACGACCGAAGCTTGTCGATGACGAAGAGCAAAGCTTGCAGGAGGCGCCGACTGTGAGATCAAGGTCTGGCTAAACCTGAAACGGGTTTTCGATCTTCAGCCCTTCAACGCGCTGGCCATGCTGCAGGTCTTCGCTGAGCAGGCGGGCGCAGCCGGCTTCGAGCGCCGCGGCGACTATCAAGCTGTCGTAGAAACTGAACTTGTAGCGTTCCTGCAGGTCCAGCGCGCGGGTGTAGAGCGCGGGGCTGGGTTGCACGCGCCAGAGCGGAGCCAGAATATTCTGCAGCGCCAGCCGCGCGTCTTCCCGGCCCATGGCGGGCTTGAGCTTGCGTGTGAGCACGTTGAGGGTTTCCTGTACCACCTGGAAACTGACGATGGCAGTTCCTTCGTGATGCGCACGGGACACCAAGTGCTCGGCAATGCCTTTGCGGCGGGCGTCAGTCGGATCGAACAGATAGACAAGGACGTTGCTGTCAAGGAAATCAGCGCCGCTCATTCATTTCCTCGCGCGTGAACTTGCGTCCGCCCGTGCTGTATTTTTTTTGCAAATCGGCGAT
>JANLVB010000352.1:0-3683 GCA_031363785.1 Betaproteobacteria bacterium | reverse complement strand
CCCCTGGCAGCCTGGCTTTGCTGCTGCTGCACGTCGGCGCGGGCTTTGTCTGGGCCGTGTTTCACATCTTGATCATCGTGCTGCAAGCCTTCGTGTTCATGATGTTGACGTTTGTCTACCTTGGGCAGGCGCACGATTCACATTGAGGCGTTTTTCAGAGCGCGTGTCGAGTTTGGGTTTTGGTTAGTTTGGTTGTTCTTTTCTTTCGCTTTTATTTAGTTCTTTAAGGAGTCATCATGGAAGTTATCGGTTTTGTTGCACTGGCGTCTGGCCTCATCATCGGTCTGGGCGCGTTCGGCGCTTGTGTAGGCATCGGCATCATGGGTAGCAAGTACCTGGAATCAGCAGCCCGCCAGCCAGAGCTCATGGGCGAATTGCAGACCAAGATGTTCTTGCTGGTCGGATTGATCGACGCCTCGTTCATCATCGGTACCGGTGTTGCCTTGTGGTTTGCCACGGCCAATCCATTTCTCGCCCAGATTGCCAACCTGCCGAAGTAAGCCGCTGCCTCATGTGTCCCGCCACCCCACCCGGGTACTGGCCAACGCGTAGTTTATGGGGCACGTGACAGACCGACCCCCAGTTCGGGTTTTGTCTCCAATTGACCGAGGATGAAAAAGTGAGCATCACTAGTACCTTGATTGTCCAGATGATCGTGTTCCTGATCCTGGTCGGGTTCACGATGAAGTACGTGTGGCCGCCGATCACGGCCGCGTTGGACGAGCGCGCCAAGAGGGTCGCCGAGGGTCTGGCTGCCGCCGACAAGGCGAAGTTGGAGCTTTCATCAGCCAACCAGCGCGTCGAACAGGAATTGGCCAAGTCGCGCACTGAAACCGCCGGACGCCTGGCAGATGCCGAACGCCGTGCGCAGGGCATCATCGAAGAGGCCAAAGCCAAGGCGGTGGAGGAGGCCAACAAGATCGTGGCGGCCGCGCAGGTGGAGGCTCAGCAGCAGACTGTCAAGGCCCGCGAAGCGCTGCGCGAGCAGGTCGCCGTATTGGCGGTCAGAGGTGCCGAGCAGATTCTTCGCAAGGAAGTCAACCCGGGTGTGCACAGCGAGTTGTTGTCGCGCCTGAAGGCCGAGCTGTAAGGCAGCGCCATGGCCGAAATTGCCACTCTTGCACGGCCTTACGCCGAGGCGTTGTTTCAATCCAGCCAGACGCATGGCACTGATGCGTCGCTTTGGCTGGATCAGTTTGCGACGATTGCTGCCAATACGCAGTTGTTGCAATTCGCCGACAACCCCAAGATCACTTCGCAGCAGGTGTTTGATTTGATCGGCGGATTGGTGAAGGGCGCGCTGCCGGATTCCGCCAACAACTTTCTGCGCACTGTGATCGACAACGGCCGCCTTGGTGTGTTGCCCGAGATAGCAAGTCAGTACCGCGCCTTGCGCAACGCCGCAGGCGGTTCCGCTGATGCGGTGGTGTACAGCGCGTTCGCGGTGGACGGCCCCGCCCTTGCCGAGCTCGGCGCGACACTGGAGCGACGCTTCGGGCGCAAACTGAACCTGGAGCTTGTGTTGGAGCCGGCCCTGATCGGCGGTATACGTGTGGTGGTGGGTGACGAAGTATTGGATGCGTCGGTGCGGGCGCGCCTGCAACAGATGAGAACGGCCCTGACGGCCTAGTGTTTTCGGGACTACAGATTGGCCGCCTGTGCGTGTTGCGCAGGCGTGGAAAATTTAAAGAAAGTGAAGGAACGAGTCATGCAACTCAATCCCGCAGAAATTTCCGAATTGATCAAGAGCCGCATCGAGGGTCTTGCCGCGAGCGTGGATATACGCAATCAGGGTACCGTGGTGTCGGTGTCCGACGGCATCTGCCGCATCCACGGCTTGTCCGACGTGATGCAGGGTGAAATGCTGGAGTTCCCGGCGGGCAGTGATGGTTTGCCAACCTACGGTCTTGCGCTGAACCTTGAGCGCGACTCGGTGGGGTCCGTGATCCTGGGCGAGTATGAGCACATCTCGGAGGGCGACACGGTGAAGTGCACGGGTCGAATTCTGGAAGTGCCAGTCGGCCCAGAATTGCTCGGACGCGTGGTGAACGCGCTCGGTCAGCCGATCGACGGCAAGGGCCCGATCAACGCCAAGATGACCGACGTGATCGAAAAGGTCGCGCCAGGCGTGATTGCCCGCCAGTCGGTGAGCCAGCCGATGCAGACCGGCCTGAAGTCCATCGACTCGATGGTGCCTATCGGCCGCGGCCAGCGCGAGCTGATCATCGGTGACCGTCAGACTGGCAAGACCGCAGTGGCGATCGACGCGATCATCAACCAGAAGGGTCAGAACATGACCTGCGTCTACGTGGCCATCGGCCAGAAGGCGTCGTCAGTCAAGAACGTGGTGCGCTCGCTGGAAGACTCGGGTGCCATGGCTTACACCATCGTGGTGGCGGCCACGGCATCCGAGTCGGCAGCGATGCAGTATGTCAGCGCCTATTCGGGTTGCACGATGGGTGAATATTTCCGTGATCGCGGCCAGGACGCCTTGATCGTCTACGACGACCTGTCGAAACAAGCCGTGGCCTATCGACAGGTGTCCTTGCTGCTGCGTCGGCCACCCGGCCGCGAAGCCTATCCTGGCGACGTGTTCTACCTGCACAGCCGCCTGCTGGAGCGCGCCGCACGCGTCAACGAGAAATATGTCGAGGATTTCACCAAGGGTGCGGTCAAGGGCAAGACCGGTTCATTGACGGCGCTTCCAATCATTGAAACCCAGGCGGGCGACGTCTCCGCTTTTGTGCCGACCAACGTGATCTCGATCACCGACGGGCAGATTTTCCTGGAGACCTCGCTGTTCAATGCCGGCATCCGCCCAGCTATCAACGCGGGCATTTCGGTTTCGCGCGTCGGCAGCGCGGCGCAGACCAAGCTGATCAAGAATGTGTCGGGCGGCATTCGCACCGACCTCGCACAGTACCGCGAACTGGCGGCATTCGCGCAATTTGCGTCGGACCTGGACGAGGCGACGCGCAAGCAGCTGGACCGCGGCGCCCGGGTCACGGAGCTGCTCAAGCAGGCCCAGTACAGTCCGCTGCCTATCAGCCTCATGGGTGCCACATTGTTTGCAGTGAACAAGGGATTCATGGACGATCTCGATATCAAGAAGGTGCTGCCGTTCGAGCATGGCCTGCATGCCTACCTCAAGGACAAACATGCCGCCCTGGTGTCCAAGCTTGAATCCGACAAGGCGATGGACAAGGATGCCGAGGCCGAGTTGATGACCGCCTTGGCCGCGTTCAAGAAAAGCTTTGCCTGATCCGCGGGCGGGTACGACCGGCGTCAACAGGCAGCAGGAGTAACTATGGCAGCAGGCAAGGAGATACGCGGCAAGATCAAGTCGGTGGAGAACACCAGGAAGATCACGAAAGCCATGGAAATGGTCGCAGCGTCCAAGATGCGCAAGGCGCAGGAGCGGATGCGTTCAGCGCGGCCGTATAGCGACAAGATACGCACCATTGCGGCGAACCTGGGCAAGGCCAATCCTGAGTACGTGCATCCGTTCATGCGCACCAACCAGGCCAGTGCTGCGGGTGTGATCGTCGTTACGACGGACAAGGGCCTTTGTGGCGGCATGAACACCAATCTGCTGCGCCTGGTCACAGGAAAATTGCGTGAGTTGCAATCCAGCGGCACCGCCACCGAGGCCGTTGCCATCGGCAACAAGGGGCTGGGTTTCC
>JANLVB010000349.1:0-10749 GCA_031363785.1 Betaproteobacteria bacterium | reverse complement strand
CAGCGCCCCAGGGCGAGCCACGCGGCACCCGACCCGACGACCTTGGCAAACGCACGCTCCAGCGACTGCGACGAAATCTGCCAGAGACCGATCTTTTCATGTGACAGGCCCAACGCCAGCCACGCGTCGGGTTGGGCTGGGTCAGCGTTGGTGGCGGCCTCCAGTTGCAGCACGGCAGCGGGCCAGTCGGCCAGGCGAAACAGCGTGGCACCCAGGTTGGCCAGCAGGGACGGGCGACCGGGCGCCAACACCAGCGCCGCCTCGAAACAGGCCTTTGCGGGCTCCAGCCTGTCGGCCTCGAAATGGGCGTTGCCCTCGAAGAACAGTTCGCGCGCCTGCAGCAGCGGGTCCGCCATACTTAACGCCATACTTAAAAATTGTCCGCAAACAAGCTGGAGTCACGCAAGTGGAGATTCGGGATGGGATGCAAGGCGCAAGCCCCAAGCCGAGTCGTGACCTTCAGGCGGCCATCGAATACGGCCCGCCGCGCTCGAGTGCCTTGCGGTAGGCCGGCCGCGCCTGGAACCGCTTTACCCAGGCATCCATGTTCGGGTACTCGGAGCGCAGGCCACGCGCTGCTTCACCAACATAACTCATCTGGATGTCGGCGCCGGTCAGGCTGTCGCCCACCAGCCATTCGCGGCCTTCCAGCGCCTGGTTCACATAACCCAGGTGATTCGCGATCTCGCTATTGATGCGCGGCGCCAGTGGTGCTCCCGCGTCGCCCAGGCGACCGACATACAGCTTGAGCAGCAATGGCAACATGGCCGAGCCTTCGGCGTAATGCAGCCACTGGTTGTAAGACTCGAAGTCGGCACTTGCCGTGGCGGGACGCAGATACCCCTTGCCGTGGCGGCGCAGCAAGTAGTCGACGATGGCGCCGGATTCGATGAGCGTCTGGCCGTTGTCGGTCAGCACCGGCGACTTGCCCAGCGGGTGCACGGCTTTGAGCTCGGGCGGCGCCAGCCGGGTCACGGCATCGCGGGTGTAGTGCTTGATGTCGTACGGAATGGCAAGCTCCTCCAGCAGCCACAGGATACGCTGCGAACGGGATTCATTGAGGTGGTGGACGGTGATCATGGATTCCCTTGTTGTTTGATGGATGCCACGATTTTGACCACTAAATACGCTTGCCAAGGCACCAACGGGCTCGCACACGAAAAATAACCGTGTGGCCGCGCTGTTCAGGCCGCGACGGCGCGCCCCCACGAAAACGCCTGTTGGCCGCGTTTCGGGTCTGGTCGCGGTGCCAACAACACTGCGCCATCAAACGGCGCCAGCACCGGCTGGTCACCATCCATGGCTGCCACCTCGCCCTGTGCGAAGCTGACAAAACCGGCATAGGAGCACAGCAGGCGCAATTGGTCGGTGCTGGCGATCACCGGCACGGCGATGTCGTAACGCTCGATGGCGTCAGCCGCCACCAGGCCGGGGCAAAGCAGTTGCGCGGTTTCAGGCCCAAACACGCCGCAAATCTGCAAGAAACGCACACTGACCTGCCACGCCGTGTCGCGGCTGGCAAGGGCGAAATGTTGCCCGCATTCGGCGATCAATGCCACGGCGTGGCCAACTGGCGCGCGAAACGCGCCGTAGTCGATCAGGTGATAACCCTCGTGCCAGACTTCCGGCAGGAACAGCTGCCGCGGTGGCAGGGCCAGGCGGTCGGCGAGTGCACGCACCCGTGGCAACCGGGAGAGTACAAAAAACGGCGCCAGGGCGTGCCAGGTCGAATGCAGGTCGAGCAGGCAGTCCACACTGTGCAGCAGGGGGCGCATCTGGTGCGCACGCCGGGCTTCGACGGATTCGTGATCAGCTGCCAGCAGGTCGTCATGCCACAGGCGGTTGAAGTCGCGCTCGACGAAGCGAACACCGTGTGGTGCGGCGGCGGCGGCATGTTCATACGCCGCCACGTTGGCGAATGACAAGGTCAGCCGCCCCTGTGCAGGGCGCACGGCGGCATCGAGCAGGCGCTTGACGGCAAACATGCCACACAGCTCGTTGCCGTGGGTCAACGCGTTGACCATCACATGCGGCCCGGGCCGTCCCGAGTCAAAGCTGTGCACATAATCGACACCGGTATTGCCGGCACGATAGGCTGCAAGGTCGCAGCGGCTGATCTGCACCGGGTACACCGGCGGCTGCACGGTTTTCAGCAGTGGCGGCGTCATGCCCGCCGCCGTCAGGCCTTGAGTGCCAGCGTTGCCACAACGTTGACCGCCATGCCTGGCGGAAAACTGGCGCGCAGGCGCAACCAGCCACCAAAATGACTGCACCGCGCAAAAGCCAGATGTTCAACCTGGGCCTGGATCACCAGGCTGGCGCCTTCGTCCACCCAATGCATGCCGTCCGGGGATAGTTGCACCTGGCCCGTGCCTTGCAAGCCAGCAGCGCCGGGCACGCCGGTCACCCGGACAAAAAATAGCGCCTCTCCCGCCCATGCCGCCTCATAGGGCTCGGTGGCCACCTCGTCTTGCCACAATTCTCCGCGGGCCAGCACAGCGGTGTAGGTATTGCGCATCGAACTCGCCATGTCAAAACTCCCCGGAAAGAAGCACACTGTCCAGATAGAAGAAGCTGCGCTTGGCCGTGTCCGGCTCGCAGAAAAAGGCCAGGTTCAGCATGCACGAGAGGTTGGCCATCGCCGGCATCGAGATCGAGCCCACCTGCGGGCAGTCAAACACCCTGTCGTTGCATTGAAAACCCAGCCAGCGCATGCTCGCCAGGTCGAAGTCAAAACGCAGGTAATGCCAGTTGATCTTGGTTGGAATCTCGTTATAGCAAAGCTTTTGTGCAGCACCCGGCAGGTCTTCCCAATCCTGCGGGCTCAGGTGGTCATGCGTCACGGTCTCGCTGCGGCTGCCGATGGCGCGAAACGGCGTGCTGCGCTGTTTGAACTGCCATTTGTTCATGCGCTGCCCGTCCAGTGCGTTCAGGTAACGCAGGTGCGGCATGACGCGGTTCTTGCCGTCCTGCAGGTCAAACAGCAGGCCAACCGAGCGCACATCCAGGTCCGACAATTTCAACTCGCTGGCTTCCGGTTTGAATGCGAAATAGGTCTCCACCCGGATCCGCGTTGCCTTGCGAAAGGTCACCCGCTTGATCGCAACATTGCGCTCGCCCGGCACGGCGCGGGTGGCGATCTTCAGCGCATAGGTGCCGTCAAACGAGCCGTGGGTGCCACTGTCCCAATGGGTGATCTGGCTCAACATGGGTTGGGTGTGGCGTGCGTAGGACTTTGTCATCGTGTCGATCGATCCCTCGTAATTGCCGACCAGGGCCGTCCAGCCGCTCATGCCGTGGTCAAAATCGTCGAAATAAATCACCCGCGCCAGCGGGTCGAAACGCGACAGACGGGGATCAGTGTGGACCGGATGGGTGGCAATCATGGCATCAGCCTTTCGATGAGCCGGCAGCAAGGCCGGCGATGAGGTATTTCTGGACCAGCAACACAAACACCAGGATGGGCAGCAGTTGCAGCGTCGCAGCAGCAAACAGGATGCCCCAGTCGACCCCGTCGATAGCACCGACCATTTCAGAGATTACCAGCGGCGCGGTCTTGGCGTCCACCGCCGTAAAAATGAAGGCGAACAGGAAGTCGTTCCAGGCAAACACCATGATGAAGACCGAGGTGGCGATCAGCCCGGCATGCGACAACGGCAACAGGATATGCCACAGGGTCTGCCAGACGGTGGAGCCATCCATGGCGGCGGCTTCATCCAGGTCACGCGGCAACTGGTCGATAAAAGCCTTCATGATCCACGTACCCAGGCTGACAAAGAAAGCGCAATACAGCAGGATCAGCACCGTGCGCGTGTCGTTCAGCAGCAGCCAGTTGACGGCCGGAAACAGCGGCAGGGTAAGCACGATGGGTGGCAGCAGGCGTACCAGGATCATGAAAAATGCCGACGCCGTCAGCAAGCGGCCGCTGCGCCGCGAATACACGTATCCAGCCAGGAAAGACACCACCAGCGTGAGTGCGGTGGCGCCCAGCGCAACCAGCAGGCTGTTTCCAAGGTTGTAAAAAAAATCCGGCCAGCGCTGCCAAAGATTGACGTAGTTTTGTGTCGTCAGCGCGATCGACGAGCCAGCGCCGCCAACGGCGAAGATGTCACGCGGCAGGCGCAGCGACGACAACACAATCAGCAGCACCGGATAGGCCGACCAGCACAACACGGCGGCCAGCGCGAGCATGCGCAGGCCCGTGACAAAACGGGCGCGCCAGCGCCGCGCTGTGCGCGACACTTCAGCGCGCGGCATGTTCAAACATCCTGCGGTACATCTGGTAGATGTACCAGGCGCCCATCAACAACGAGGCCAGCAGCATCAACCAGCCAGTGGCTGCGGCAGCGCCAAAATCAGCGTACCGAAACGCCTGGCGATACAGGTACACCGCCAGTACTTCGGTGGTGCGCGCCGGCCCACCACCGGTGAGCAACCAGACTTCTGAAAAGATCCGGAAAGCGAAAATGTAACGAAATACCAGCGCCACCAGCATTGCTGGCACCAGCAAGGGCCAACTGACGTCGAGAAAACGCCGCCAGGCACCGGCGCCGTCGATACGCGCTGCCTCGTACAGCTCCTTCGGAATACCCAACAGCGCGGTGTACAACAAGATGAAGGTGAACGGCAGGTGATGCCAGACCGACAGCAGGATCACCATCGCCAGGCCATGGGACGGCTCGACCGACCAGTCCAGGGCCGGCAAGCCAAGTGCTCGCAGGCCCAGTGTGACCGGCCCGGCGTACGGCTCCATCATGTACTTCCAGACCACCACCGACACCACCTCGCTAATGGCGTAGGGTGCCAGCACAACGGCGATCATCAGGCGACGCCAGGGAATCCATCCGGCGAACAACACGGCCACCGCCAGCGCCAGCGAAAACTCGATCCATACAACCGCATTCACGACAATCGCCGTGTTCAGGGTTGCGCGCCAGAAATAGGGGTCGGCCAGCACCGTGGCGTAGTTGGAGAAACCGGCCCAGACCGGACTGCTGCCATAGGTCGAGCGTGTCAAGCTCAACCAGAACACATACAGCGCCGGCAGAAACAGCATACCGACCAGCAGCGCCTGGGCCGGCGCCACCAGCGCCCAGTGGCGTGGCGGGCGTTTCACCGGTCGACTCGGTAACGCTCGACCGCATCCCAATTGATGCTGATGCCCAGGCCCGGGCCTTGCGGCACCACCAACTGTCCGTTCACCAGCGTGTCGGCGGCGCCCACCGGTTCGGTGCTCAAACCGTCGCGCAGCGGGTTGGCAATGAACATGCACTCGAAGCTGACAAAGGCCGGCATCGCCGCTGCCAATTGCAAGCTGGCGGCGACACACACAGCACCCGACCAACCGACATGCGGCGCATAACCGACATGAAAGGCCTGCGCCAAGGTCGCGATGTCGCGCGTCTCGCTGATGCCACCGGCGCGCGCCACGTCCGGCTGGATGAATCCGACCAGCCGGTCACGCAGCAATTCGGCTGCATGCGCTGTGGTGTAGTCACTCTCGCCGGCTGCCAGAGGTACACAGAGCGTGCGTCGCAGGTGCGCATAACCAGCCAGATCCTCGGCGGCGATGGGTTCCTCGAAGAACCAATAGTCCAGGGCATGCAGCGCATGGCCAACCGCCACTGCCTGGTCCAGCGAAAAGGCCCAGTTCGCATCGGCCGCCAGCCGGACCTGCGGCCCCACGGCCTCGCGCACGCGGGTCGCCGCCTCGATGGCCCGCGCCACGGGCTGGCCGATCTTGACCTTGATGGCCTTGAATCCCAGAGCGAGCACCAGCCTGGCCTGATCCTGCATCTGCTCGGGTTCGGCCCAGTTGAGCGAGGACGCGTAACAATCCACCATGGGTCGCCCGACCCCCGCCAGCAGCCGATGCACCGGCTGGCCCAGCGCTTTGCCGACGACGTCCCACAAGGCAATATCGACGCCGGCAATGGCCTCCAGCAACATGCCGCCGGCGCGACCCGACAGCGCCATGCGCATGTGTTGCCACAGGCGACGGATGTCAAACGCGTTCTGGCCCAGCAGGCGCGGCGCCAGCACTTCGTTGATCAGGCTGGTGTAGGCCCGCGCGCCAAAGCGGCCCAGGCACTCGCCGTAACCGGTGACGCCGTCGACGGTCTCGATCTCGACCAGCACGATGGACACCATGCCGTAATCGCCCTGCGCGGTACGGGTGCCGGCTTGCATGGCAGCCGTGAGTGGAATGGCACGCACAGCGGAAATCGTGAGCTGGTTCATGTCGGGTTCCAGTGGGTGCCGGGCGCGCCGGGCAATGTGCCTGTCAACCCAGCCATTGCGCCAGCTGCGCCGCGTTGGCAAACAGGCCGGGTGCACCACCGGAATGAAAGAAAACCACCGGTGCCGGCGCGGTCCAGCGCCGCTCGCGCAATTGCGCCAGCATGCCGGCAAAAGCCTTGCCGGAGTAGACCGGGTCCAGCACCAGACCTTCGGTGGCACCGCCGAGCAGAATCGCATCCACCGCCTGGCGCGTGGGAACACCATAGCCGGCACCGATGTGGCGGTCGTCAAAATCAAAATCAGTGGCAGCAATACGTGTCTTCAGGCCAAGCAGTTCAGCCGCAGCATTGGCGCGCTGTACGACCAGCGGCACCATGAACGCGGCCGGCTTTTGCACCGAGATACCGACCACACGGGTCGGCAGGTCCAGCGCCTTGAACGCCAATGTGACGCCGGCCAGCGTCAAGCCGGAACCGGCGGCGAGGAACACCGCCTGCGCAGCGACGCCCTGCGCGGTGAACTGGCGCGCCATTTCCTCGCCGGTGCAGACCATGGCTGCTGCGCCAAGTGTGCCGGTGCGCCCGGGCAGGTGCAACACATGGGTTTTCAGGCCGCGCGATTTGAAATCAGCCTCGAAGGCGTCCAGCCAGCCCGCAACACGCGCGTCGTACGGGTCCTGTGTCGGAATAAAACGCAGCTCGGCACCGAACAGCCGGTCCAGCAGCAGATTGCCCTGCAGTTCTGCCTGCCCGGTGCCTCGCAGCAGCAGCCCGACACGGAGGCCGAGTTTTGCACCGGCCGCGGCCGTGGCGCGGCAAAAATTGCTCTGCGCCGCCGCTGTGGTGATGACCGCCTGTGCACCTTCGGCGATGGCCGCGGCCAGCAGAAACTCGAGCTGGCGGGGCTTGTTGCCCCCCAGGGCCAGGCCACTCTGATCCTCGCGCTTGATGAAGACTTGCGGGAACCCCGGTTCACGTGACAGGTTGGGGGCGGCCTCCAGCGCGGTCGGAAACTGGCCCAGTGTCACGCGCGCCAAAGCCGCCGTCAGGCCATCGGTGCGCGACAAGCTCACGGCAACAGGGGCTTGACGCGGCGGGCGACATCGTCCATTGCCATGGCCACACCTTTGCGCCCGAGCACTGCGGCCTGCAGTTCCTCGACGAACACATCACCGGCTTTGGCCGCGTTGTCGAAGGCCGGAATCGGGACCCGCGCCACCTTGAGTGTGGCGGCTTCGGCAGCCGCATAAGCCACATTCTCGACAAAACGCGGCTCCTTGTAAGTCGATGCCCGCACCGGACCGTTGCCGTTCAGCGCCGCCTTGATGGTGCTCTCCTTGGACGACAGGTGTTTGATCAGGCTCCATGCCAGCGCCTTGTTGCGTGCATTCTTCGGAATACACATCGACCAGAATTCGGTCTTCGCCGGTGCCGCGTCGCGGTACTTGCCCTGCATCTCGCGCGCGGCCGGCAGGGCCATCACCTTCATCGATCCGGGGTTCTTTGATTTGTCCTTGTCATTGAAGAACTGGGTGCGCCCGAAGGAATTGATGGTCATGGCCACGCGGCCGGTCTGCATCCAGGTGTTCACCTCCTCGCTCTTGATCGCGGTCCAGTTGCGCGGCATCACACCGGCCGCGTAGAACTCGCGCAGGGTCTGCACTGCTCGCAGCATCGGCCCTTCATTGATGCCCAGCTTGTAGTTCAGGGTGATGAAGTCGCCGTCATAGGCGCGCGCCATGTCGATCACATTCGGGTAGTTGTCGCCCTCGATCAGGAAGCCGAACACCTGTGATCCGTCGGGCCGGGTGAAGGTGAGTTTCCTGGCGGCGTCGATCACGTCCTCGAAGGTCTTGGGAATCGCAACACCACGCTCCTTGAAGATCGCCTCGTTGTAGTGAAAGCCGGTGGTCGCGTGGCGTTGCGGCACGGCGTACTGCTTGCCGGCGAACTTCATTGCGGCCACCAGGCCGGGAAACATGTCGGCCGGGTCCTCCAGTGGGTCGGCCTTCATGAGGCTGTCCAGCGGCTCCAACAGGCCGACCGCGTTCGGCGTCGCCCGGGTATTCAGCAAAAAAGCCATGTCGATCGATGTGGAGCCCAAGCTGGCCTCGCGAAACAGGCGCTCGTGCAGCGGGCCGGTGTCCAGCGTGACCCAGTCGATGCCGACCCCGTTGCGCTTGGACCATTCCTCGGCGGCGTTGCCGCCCTTGGCACCGGTGAGCACCGACATGTGCACCCGGTGCGACAGGATGGTGATCTTCTCCGGCTTGGTTTGTCCGCGTACCAGTGGCGCGGCCATGGCAACGGGAGCCAAGCCTACGGCGTGCACGACGCGACGGCGGTTTAACATCAGGATCTCCTTTACCTTATGCGAATGTTTCACAGCTTACCGCCGCGCAGTGGTTCGGTCAACGGGCAGCCTTGTCCATCAACGTATAAGCCTGAAGGATGCGCGTATTTCCAACGAGAAATGAGCCTGACGGGGGGCTGGGTGTGCGTCAGTGTCGGCTGATGGGCAGCTGATCATGGGGTTCCTGCGTGTGCGTGGCGGTCGGCGAGCCGGTCACCATACCGCCTGCACCATGAGTCCGGAGCGATGGGCTACAGTAACACGCCATGTATGGCCATACCGAATCCCCCAGCACGCAGCACACTGACCTCGACCTGTACCGCCCCGAGCAATTGATCGATGCCCTGGTGGACGACCAGGCGGTCGCGCTGGATGCCGTGCGCGCCGCCCGGCTGCAACTGGCTGCTGCGGTGGTTGCCGCCGTGCCACGGCTGGCAGCAGGCGGGCGCTTGATCTATGTCGGTGCTGGCACCTCAGGCCGCCTGGGCCTGTTGGACTCGGTCGAGCTCTGGCCCACTTTCTCCTGGCCGCCGGAGCGCGCCATCGCACTGCTGGCCGGCGGCATGCGCGCCGTCACCCTGGCCGTGGAAGGCGCGGAAGACGACGAGGCGCAGGGCGCAACCGACCTGATTGCGGTGCAGCCGACCCCCAACGATGTGGTGCTGGGCATCGCCGCGTCCGGCCGTACACCCTATGTGCTGGGTGCGCTGCGCAGTGCCCGCGCCACCGGTGCGTTGACGATCGGTATGGCGAACAATCCGGACAGCGCGGTGGCGCACGCGGCCGAGATCGGCATCACGCTCGACACCGGCGCCGAGGTGATCTCGGGCAGCACGCGGCTCAAAGCCGGCACGGCGCAAAAGATCGCACTCAACAGTTTTTCCAGTGCGGTGATGGTCGGCCTGCACAAGGTACATGGCAACCTGATGGTGGATCTGCGTGCCACCAACAGCAAACTGCGCAAGCGGGCCATCGACCTGACGATGCGCGCCAGCGAGTGCACCGAAGACGAAGCGCGCGCGACGCTGCAGGCTTGTGGTTACCAGATCAAGACGGCCATCGTGGCCCTTACACGCAGGCTCGATGTGCAGGACGCTGCCGCGCTACTCGAGCAGTGCGACGGCAGCGTGCGGCGGGCCTTGGACGCATGAATCCTGCAGCGCAAAAGCAGTTGCCGCACGGTTCAGCTGGCGACCTGTGTGCCTTCAATCGGTGCCGCCAAACAAGCCGTTGAACCTGCTTTGTGCATCGCCTCCCGCGCCTGACGCTTTGGGCCGACCCTTGGGGTATTCCTCGGCGATGCGGTCCTCCCAATAGGTGGCCGGATTCGGCGCGCTGCACAGCCGCCGGTACACCTCCTGCGGCACCTGCAGGTAGGCCAGCACGCTCTTGTTGTCCCAGTGCAGCTCGAGCTGGCGCGAAGTAGCGTCGTAGTCGGCCTTGCGGATGCGGCCACTGGTGAAGGTCTTGCTGGGCATGTGCAGATGTCCCCCGGGGTTTGGTGATGGTCGATACTGCAAGGAAATTGAACAGGACTAGGCGATCACGGAACTGAACACCACCGACGCCGGCCGCCCGGTATGCGGATGGATCGGCCAATGTTCGCTTTGCAACTGCAGCCCGCACGCCGCGAACAACACACGCCAGCTCTCCAGCGTGCGGAAGTACCAGGGCGCGGCGTTCACGAAACGCTGGTTGAAACCGTCCCACGATCCTTTGCGCCAGCCGTCTTCATACGGCAGTGTGCCGCAGGCTTCGACCGGGTGCAGGGTCTGCACGATGAAGTGCCCACCGGGGTTCAACAAGCGGCCCACGCGACGCAGCAACTGCTCGGTCGACTGCTTGCCGATCAGCGCGAAATTGCAGACTACCGTGTCGGCACGCCATGCCACGGCACCACGCGCGATGTCGTCGTAGCTGGCAACGGCGAATTCGCCGCCTCGCCGGGCGGCCGAGTCGATCAGCGCCGGTACCACGTCCAGGCCTCGCGCAGCAATCCCGCGCTCTTGCAGCCGGCGCACCAGCCAGCCTTCGCCACAACCGACATCGATCACGCTGGCGGGTTGGGTAGCAACGATGGCCGACTCGATCGCCACGTCGGTGGCCAGCACACGACTGGCGATCTCGCGGTTGCGGACCGCGTCCACCCACGGATCG
>JANLVB010000310.1:0-2302 GCA_031363785.1 Betaproteobacteria bacterium | reverse complement strand
GGTCAGCGGCATCGGGCGGGTGCTGCATACGCTCAATCCGCGCTTGCACCCCGACCAGATCGCCTGGATTGCCAACCATGCACGCGACCAGGTGCTGTTTTTTGACATGACCTTCCTGCCCATCATCAAGGCACTGCAGGGCAAGGCCACCACGATCCGGCATTACATCGCCCTGTGCGATGCTGACAAGTTGCCGGTCGACACGGGTATCGCCGGCCTGACTAGTTATGAGGCGTGGATTGGCGGTCAGTCCAGCACGCTCATGTGGCCGCAGTTCGACGAGAACTCCGCCTCCAGCATGTGTTACACCAGCGGCACCACGGGCAACCCCAAGGCCGCGTTGTACAGCCACCGCTCGACCATTCTGCATGCCTGGGCCGGCGCCTTGCCCGATGCCTTGAACATGAGCGCCCGCGACTCTGTGCTGCCGGTGGTGCCGATGTTCCACGTCAACGCCTGGGGGCTGCCGTATGGGGCCGCGATGACCGGTGCCAAGCTGGTGTTTCCAGGTGCCGCGCTGGACGGAAAATCGATCTTCGAGCTGATCGAGTCCGAGAAGGTCACGTTTGCCGCCGGTGTGCCGACAGTGTGGCAGATGATGCTGGGCCACATGCAGGCCGGTGGTTTGCGTTTTTCCACCCTCAAGCGCACGGTGATTGGCGGCTCGGCCTGTCCGCCAGCCATGATCACCGCATTCAACGACAACTACGGGGTCGAGGTGCTGCATGCCTGGGGCATGACCGAGATGTCGCCGCTGGGTACTGTGTGCACACTGAAGAACAAACATGCCGACCTGGCGCCGGCAGAGAAAATGAAGGTACGCCTGAAGCAGGGCCGCGGCCTGTACGGCGTGGACATGAAGATCGTTGACCCGGATGGCGGGGAACTGCCATGGGACGGCACGACCTTTGGCGACCTGATGGTCAAGGGCCCCTGGATCGTCAGCGACTATTACGAGTCCGGCAATCCGTCGCCTCTGGTGGACGGCTGGTTTCCGACTGGCGATGTAGGCACGATCGATGCCGATGGTTACTTGCAGATCACGGACCGCAGCAAGGACGTCATCAAGTCCGGCGGGGAATGGATCAGCTCGATCGATGTGGAGAACATCGCCGTGGCACACCCCGGTGTGGCGATGGCGGCCTGTATTGGTGTGGCGCACCCGAAGTGGGACGAGCGACCGATCATCGCCGTGGTGAAGAAGCCTGGCGCGACGCTGACGCGCGAGGACATACTGGCCTTCTACGACGGCAAGATCGCCAAGTGGCAGGTGCCCGACGACGTGGTATTTGTTGACGCCATTCCCCTGGGCGGCACCGGCAAGATGCAAAAGACCAAGTTGCGCGAGATGCTCAAGGACTACAAACTGCCCGGGCTGTAACAGTGCCTCGCACAGCGGCCTGCGGAGTTCTTGTCACCTCCGCGATAGAGCTAAGGGCAACCCCTATCACCACGCGGCGTAAATCCCTGTACCCTCACGGTTATCTGTTTTTCAAGGAGTGTTGGTGATGAAATTGATCATGAAAAGTGTTGCAGTTGCAGCGGTTCTGGTGTGTGCTGG
The DNA here is from genome assembly GCA_031363785.1 of Betaproteobacteria bacterium. Taxonomy (GTDB): domain Bacteria; phylum Pseudomonadota; class Gammaproteobacteria; order Burkholderiales; family Burkholderiaceae_C; genus CAISIP01. Next base: position 741 of record JANLVB010000310.1, on the reverse strand, counting down.
CGCGGCTTTTGCGCAAAAAGGCGAGACCGTCAAGCTGGTACGCATCGACCCGTTGACCGGTTTGCTGGGCCCCGTCGGGATCAGCCAGAGCAACGGGTACAAGTTTTTTGCCGAGAAGTTCAGCGGCGCTGGCAACCCGGCCGGTGTGAAATTCGAGTTCTCCACCATCGACAACAAGCTCAGCCCGGCTGAGAGCCTGAATGCACTCAAGGCCGCCATCGACAGTGGTGTGCGTTACATCATCCAGGGTAATGGTTCCTCCGTGGCGTTGGCCTTGACCGATGCGGTCACCAAACACAACGAACGCAATCCTGGCAAAGAGGTGGTGTACCTGAATGACTCGGCCGTCGATCCCGACCTGACCAATAGCAAGTGCAGCTACTGGCACTTCCGCTTCGATGCCGATACCTCGATGAAGATGGAGGCGATGTCGAGCTTCATGGTCGATCAGAAGGACATCAAGAAGGTCTATATCCTGGGCCAGAACTACTCTCATGGTGTGCAGGTGGCCAAGTTTGCCAAGGAAACCCTGGGGCGCAAGCGGCCGGACATCCAGGTGGTGGGCGAAGACCTGCACCCGCTGGCCACGGTACGTGACTTTGCGCCCTATATCGCCAAGATCAAGGCGTCCGGCGCGGACACCGTGATCACCGGCAACTGGGGCAACGACATGTCGCTGCTAGTGAAGGCCGGCAAGGATGCGGCGCTCAATGTCGACTGGTATACCTACTACGCTGGCGG
>JANLVB010000305.1:0-5729 GCA_031363785.1 Betaproteobacteria bacterium | reverse complement strand
CCCTGGGCCGAGTTGCCGTTTGGTGGCGTCAAGGACTCGGGTTACGGCAGCGAGGGTGGCCCGGAGGCTCTCGAAGCCTACCTGGCGACCAAGACTGTGGCGATGACCAGCGTGTGAACATGGACGCAACTGTTTCTCCGCCGGGCCGCCCCAAGGAGAAACGCGCCCCCTCGGGGGGCAGCGCAGTACACGCAGTGACAAGCGTGGGGGCAACATTCGAGTTGCTGTCGCTGAACCCGGACACGCTGGCCAACCTGCGCGCCCTGGGTTATCTGGAGATGACGCCGATCCAGGCCGCCAGCCTGCCACCGGCCTTGCTCGGCAAAGACATCATTGCCCAGGCGCAGACCGGCAGCGGCAAGACGGCGGCGTTTGCCCTGGCCTTGCTGGAGGGCCTGAATCCGCGTCGTTTTGCCGTGCAGGCGCTGGTGTTGTGCCCGACGCGTGAACTGGCCGACCAGGTCACCGGCGAGATCCGCCGCCTGGCGCGCGCGCAGGAAAACATCAAGGTGGTGACCTTGTGTGGCGGAGTGGCCCTGCGCGGGCAGCGGGCTTCGCTGGAGCATGGTGCGCATGTCGTGGTCGGCACGCCCGGGCGCGTCATGGACCACCTGGGGCGCGGCACCCTCACGCTGGAGGCGTTGCGCACGCTGGTGCTGGACGAGGCCGACCGCATGCTCGACATGGGGTTTGTCGACGACATCACGACCGTTGTCAAGCAGTGCCCCAAGGAGCGCCAGACGCTGCTGTTTTCAGCCACCTACCCCGAAGGCATAGAGAAACTCGCCAAACAGTTCATGCGCGAGCCGCTGCAGATCAAGGTCGAGTCCGAGGCCGCCGGGCCACTGATCGAACAACGCTTCTATGAAGTCACCCGCGCCAACCGATTTGATGCCGTAGCGCGGGCGCTGAACCATTTCCGCCCCATCAGCACGCTGGCCTTTTGCAACACCAAGCAGCAATGCAAGGAGCTGGTCACGGCATTGCAGCAACAGGGCTTCAGCGCGCTGGCCCTGTATGGCGAGCTGGAGCAGCGCGAGCGCGACCAGGTGCTGGCGCAGTTCGCCAACCGCAGTTGCTCGGTGCTGGTGGCGACCGATGTGGCCTCGCGCGGGCTGGACATCAACCAGCTCGAAGCAGTCATCAACGTTACCATCACACCCGACCCCGAGGTGCATGTGCACCGCATCGGCCGCACCGGGCGCGCCGGGGAATCGGGCCTCGCCATCAGCCTGGCCAGCATGGACGAAATGGGCGCGGTGGGCAAGATCGAGCAATACCAGAAGCAGGAATCGGTATGGCACCCGCTGACCGAACTCACACCGACCGGCAATGGGCCGTTGTTGCCGCCCATGGTGACACTGCAGCTGCTGGGTGGCCGCAAGGAGAAAATACGACCCGGTGACGTGCTGGGTGCTCTCACCGGGCCCGACGGCGGCTACACCCGCGAGCAGATCGGCAAGATCAACGTCACCGAGTTCACCACCTTCGTGGCGGTGGATCGGTCCATCGCCCACGAGGCATTGCGCAAGCTCAACGCCGGCAAGGTCAAGGGCAGGAGCGTGCGGGTGCGGTTCCTGGATGAGACCCCGCGGTAGCCCCTTGCAGATGGTCTGACATCAGTCGCTTTCAAACCACGCCTGCAACGACAAACCACCTGTTCCAAGCACCAGCGGACGGCACGCCGGGTAGAGCCTGCAGAATGCGTTCAGACCCTGCAGCTTGCCCTGGCTCACGCCGCTCTTGACTTCGAAGGCGAACAACTCGCCCTGGTAACGCAACACGTAGTCGACCTCGTTCGCGCCGTCACGCCAGTAGTGAATCAGGGGCTGCGTGCTGCTGTGCTCCAGGTGGCGTGCAAGCAACTCTGCACCCACCGCACTCTCGGTGATGCGCCCCCACAGCGGCGGCGTTGCACGCAAACGCTCCAGGTCGAAGCCTTCGGTCGCGGCAATGGCACCCATCAATGCCGTGTTGAAAACCTGCAGTTTGGGGCTGGAGCCGCGCTGGCGCACCGCCTGCCCGGCAAATTTCTGTAGCCCGCACACCATGCCCGCACCCTCAAGCAGGTGCAGGTAATGTGCCAGCGTGGTCGTGTTGCCTGCGTCAGTGAGTTGCCCCATCATCTTCTGGTAGCTCAGCTCCTGGCCGCTGTACCTGCAGGCCAGATCGAACACCCGCCTCAACAAGGCGGGCTTTTGCACCGGGCTCATCAGCAGCACATCCTTGCTGATGGTGGTTTCGATCAGCGCATCACGCACGTAGGCAGCCCAACGCCCGGGCTCGCTGATCAGGCTGGCTGCGCCCGGATAACCGCCGTAGTAGATGAACTGGTCCAGGGTGAAACCGAATGCCTCGCGCATTTCACCAAACCGCCAATGGCCCAGCCGCGTCATCTCGAAGCGCCCGGCCATGCTCTCCGTCAAGCCTTGCGAGATCAGCAAGGGCGCGGAGCCCAGCACAACCACCCGCACGTCGCGCCCGGCGCGAGTGTCTTCGTCCCACAGGCGTTTGACCTCCTCGGTCCAGGCCGGCAGTTTTTGAGCTTCGTCGAGCACCAGGATGCAGGCACCCGCCTGTGCGGCGAGCGCTCGGGCGGCTTCCCACTGCGCGCTGAGCCAGCTGGCCCCCACCAGGCCCGGGTTGTCGGCGCTCACGCTGTGCTGGGCGATGGCCCTGCCGGGCTCCTGCTCGAGCGCCGTGAGGGCCTGGCGCACCAGCGTCGTCTTGCCCACCTGGCGCGGCCCGGCCACCACCTGAAGGAACCGCCGCGGCTCCCGCAGTCGCGCGCAAAATTGGGTCAGCAAGTTGCGTCGAATTTCGATATTCATCATTTACTCAATTGATTGATTAATTTTACTCAATCAATTGAGTTACTCAAATTGCGACCTCCCCGCCCTGGCGCATGGCGCATCGGCACGAGTGCCACACCATGCTGTTCGACCCGCTCGCCGCAGATGAAAAAACCAGCCACCCCTACCCAGGCAACGCGAACAGCGACGAATTGACGCCGAATGCCTCGACCCGACCGGCAGACAGCGCCTCCCGCATCGCGTGCGCCCACAGCCGCCCGGCGAGTCCCCGACCCGACGGACCTGCGTTCGTCAGCCTCTGGCGTGTGTCACGCCGCCGTCCACCACCAAGGTCGCGCCCACCACATAGTCACCCGCGCGGGAGGCGAGGTAGATCGCGGCACCGGCCATGTCTTCCACCGTACCGATGCGGCCTGAGGGAATACGCTGCGACACCACGTCGCCATGGTCGCGCGCGTCGCGGTTCATGTCGGACGGAAAGGCCCCCGGTGCAATGGCGCTGACCGCGATATTGTCCTTGGCCAGGCGCAGGGCCATGCGCCGTGTCAGATGGATCAGGCCGGCCTTGCTGGCGGCGTAGGAATAGGTCTCCTGCGGATTCACCGACACCCCATCGATGGAGGCGATGTTGATGACCTTGGCGACCCGCGACTTGCCGGCCAGGCTCAGCTGTGCATGCAGCGCCTGGGTCAGGAAGAACGGTGTCTTCAAATTCAGGTCCACCACCTTGTCCCAGCCGCCTTCGGAAAACTCGTCGAAGGGCGCACCCCACGCCGCACCCGCGTTGTTCACCAGGATGTCGAGCTGGCTCTCATGCGCGGAATACGCTGCCACCAGTGCCCTGGCGCCTTCCACCGACGACACGTCGGCCGGCAACGACACACAATGTCCCAGCTTGGAGAGCTCCGCCGCCGTCTGGTCGCAGGCCATCGCCTTGCGCGCCGAGATGTAAACCCGCGCGCCCTGCGCCAAAAAGCCCTCGGCAATCATGCGGCCGATGCCGCGCGAGCCGCCGGTGATAAGTGCCGTACGCCCGGCCAGCGAAAACAAATCCTTCATGTGCATGCTCCTGATGTGCTTCATCAACAATGGCCGCTGCCGGCCGCCTACCCAAACTGCCGAGCCTGGGCCAAACCGCCCAGGCGACCGGTGATCTCGAAAAACTGCGCCACGGTGGCGTCGATGATGTCCCGGGCCGACTTGATCTCGTCGATCAGGCCCACGGTCTGCCCGGCGAGTGCTGGCGCAGCCTCCATGTCGCCACCAAAATACACCGCCTGCAGGCCCTTGAAAGTGTCGGGCGGCATCAGGCCGGCATCATGGATCAATTTCGTCCGCTCGGACTTGAGGGCACGGATGCACGGGCTGGACTTCTTGTTCAATATCCAGGTGCCGGTTTCCTTGGCGGCGACGATGGCATTTTTGTAGTTGGCATGCACCGGGCTCTCGGTGCAACTGACAAACCGCGTACCCATCTGTATGCCTTCGGCACCACACGCAAACGCCGCCGCCATGCCACGGCCGTCACAGATGCCGCCGGCCGCGATCATCGGCACATCGACCCGCGCACGTATCGCCTGCAACAGGACCAGCGTGGACACCTCTTCCGGATTCTTGAAGCCGCCACCCTCGGCGCCCTCCACCACCAGTCCGTCGATGCCGGCGTCCACACACTTCAGCGCGGTGTCCAGGGTGGGCACGGCGTGGTACACGGTGATGCCTGCATCTTTGAGCGGCTTGATAAATTTCGCCGGGCTTCCGGCCGAAGTGGTTACAAACTTCACGCCGCTGGCGCAGACAAACCGGAGCATCGCGTCGTCGCTCAAAAAGCGGATCGGCAAGTTCACCCCAAACGGCAGTCCGGTGACCGACATCGCGCTGATCTCGGCCTGGCAGTTTGCCGTTTCACCTGAAGATGTCTCGATGATGCCCAATCCCCCCGCACGCGACACTGCCGTGGCCAGGGCGCGGCGGGCGATCCAGCCCATCGGCGCCTGGACGATGGGGTAACGGGCGCCCGTGTGGGCCAGGACTCGGTTCATGGCAAAGCTCGTTCAGATGATGGGATGCAAGCTTATGCGCAACGCGCGGGGTTGGTGGTCACCAAGGTGCTAGCGCAGCCTGGACCGGGTAAGTTCCGCTGCCCAATACACCAATTGCCTGCGCTTTCCCCAGGTGCAGGGACCTGTTGGTCAACAGCATCCTGCCGCTGCATGGGCGCATGGTGCCATTGTCGGAGCTGCACCAGGCGATCGGCAGAAAGAGCTGAAACCCGGGCGCAGCGAGGTGCAGCGCGTGATGCCCGCCGCCGGGCAACCCCGGTGTGGCCGCATCGCCCGCCGATTTTGTGGTTTACAGTCCGCACACCATGGAGACCCCACCCGGCACACGCGTCGAACACTTCCGCCAGGTGTTGTTGTGGCCGTTGCGCTTGATGCCGTTGCGCGGGCAAGAGGCCGGCCACGCAAAACCATGGCAACTGCTGCGCGACATGGGAGATGCTTCACCGTGGCGCGAAGTGATCGACGAATACACCGGCTCGCGCGACCAGTTTCATGAGCGGCACTACAACGAATTCGTGACTTTTTTGCCGTATGTGCAGCAGTTCCTGTACGGTGAAGGCCGTGCTGCCCAGGGCAAGGCAAGTATCAACGGTGGCTCACCGATGCGGGTGTTCCGGCGCAGAGATATCCGGCAGGCGCGGCTGACGGTGCGCCGAGGCGCACAGCCGGTGCTGGTCGATATCGTGCACGTCGATCTGTACTTTTTTCTCGATGTGGATCTGGTACTGCTCAACCTCGAGGTCAGTGCAGACCATCTGGAACTGGCGCAGGCCCAGGAACTGATGTACCGTTTTGGCCGCGGTTACCCGGCCGGCTGGCAGGCCGATGGCAACGCGCTGCATTGCCTGTCCAA
>JANLVB010000287.1:0-3018 GCA_031363785.1 Betaproteobacteria bacterium | reverse complement strand
TACGGCACGGCGTACGATGACAATCTGGGTGACGATATCCGGGTTACCGTGGTTGCCACCGGACTGAGCCGGCAAGGGCAACAACGGCGTACCGCGCCGCCGCTGCAGGTGCTGCGCACTGGAACCGACAACGTGCCGTTCCATGTACCGACACTGACCAACCAGGTGCAGGGTGGCCCCGGCGGCACAGCGGGGGGCAACGGCGGCGCACATCAACCCGACTACGGCAGCCTGGGCACGCCAGCGGTTTGGCGCGGTCGTACATCGGCCGCCGCCAAGGTGGATGCCCTGTCCAGCGGCGGCATGGACGACTACGAGATACCGGCATTCCTGCGCAAACAAGCCGACTGATCGGACACGAACCTTCCTGCTGCGCGAGCCGATCTGGCGCCTGCGGTGCTTGCCGTACAGGTGTACGGCTCCGCTCCTCGACGCCACCTCGGCCCGCTCGCGACGAAATCTTCACTACTTCTATCGCCCGTAAAATCGCCAGGTGCTGAAACAACGAACCCTCAAGACACTGACCCGCGCCGTGGGTGTCGGCGTACACAGCGGCCAGCGGGTCGAGTTGACGCTGCGACCGGCCGCGCCCAATACCGGCATCGTGTTCCGGCGCGTGGATTTGCCGGTACCGGTCGATATCGTGATGACGGTGGGCGCGGTGTCGGACACCCGCATGGCCACCACCGTGTCCAACGGTGCGGTCAAGGTCGCCACTGTGGAACACCTGATGTCGGCCTGTTGTGGTCTGGGCATCGACAACCTGTATGTCGATATCACCGGCGAGGAGGTGCCGATCCTGGACGGTTCGGCGGCATCTTTTCTGTTCCTGCTGCAAAACGCCGGCATCGAGTGGCAGAACGCAGCGCGTTCGTTCCTGCGCGTGAAGCAGCGGGTCGAAGTGCGTGAGGGCGAAGGCAGCAACACAAAATGGGCGCGCCTGGAGCCGTTCCACGGCTACAAGCTGAGTTTCGAGATCGTGTTCCGCCACCCGGCGGTGGACAGCACCGGGCAACGGGTGGAGTTCGACATGGGCCGTGGCTCGTACTCACGCGACATCGCGCGTGCGCGCACCTTTGGTTTTACCCGCGACGTCGAAACCATGCGCGTGAACGGTCTGGCTCTGGGCGGCGGACTGGACAACGCCATCGTGATGGACGACTACAAGATCCTCAACTCCGAGGGCCTGCGCTACGACGACGAGTTTGCCAAGCACAAGATACTCGACGCCATCGGCGACATGTACATGCTGGGCCGGCCGCTGCTGGCAAGTTACAGCGCGTTTCGCTCCGGACACGCCCTGAACAACCGGCTGGCCCGTGAGTTGCTGTCACGCACGGACGCATGGGAGATTGTCACCTTCGACGACGCCGCAGCGGCACCGCAGGGCTTCGCCGAACTCGCGCCGGCCTGGTAGGCGCACACCACGATCGGGCATACCGACATGCTGCTGGCCCGCTGGTTGATCCTCATGCTGCTGTTGTGCGCTGGTGTTGCGTTCGCGTTGTACGCCGGCACCGGGCAGGCGCGTTACAAGCGCTTCGGCTGGATCATCCTGAAGTGGACGCTGATTGCCGCCTTGCTGTTTTTCCTGGTGCTGATCGTGGAACGCGTGGCTTAGGAGCCTGTCGTCCATTGAGCTTGCCTGTGTTCGCCACCGCACATCAATAACCAGGCCAGAGATCGATAATTCACGGCGACCGAGGCTTTCTGGCCGCCGTGGCTCCGCGCGTTGTCGGTAGCATCCCACCAAACAAGCGCAATATGGTCCGACTGAAATTTTCCATCGCGCTGCAGTACGACATCGACGCACCGGGCAGCGACTTCATCTTCAACATCCATGCAGCCCAAACCGCGCACCAGACCGTGGTCAGCGAGACCCTCGGCATCAGCCAGGCACTGGTTCCCAACCTGTACACCGACCCGGTCACCCATACCCGGTATCTGCGGCTGAAGGCGTTTGCCGGACCGCTCACGGTACGTTACGACGCCACCGTGGACCTGGACCATTACTTTGCCCAGCCGGAGCAGATTGCCGAGGTCACAGTGGCCAACCTGCCAGGCGAGGTGCTGCCGTATCTGTACCCTAGCCGCTATTGCCAATCAGACCGCCTGCACCGCCTGGCGGTCAAGGAGTTTGGCCATCTCTGGCAGGGCTACAGCCGGGTGCAGGCGATCCGCAACTGGGTACAGAACCGGGTCACCTTCCGCTCCAACTCGTCCACCGGAAACACCACAGCCGTGGACACCCTGGTGGAAGAAGTCGGCGTGTGCCGCGACTTCGCCCACCTGATGGTCGCGTTGTGCCGCGCCATCAATATTCCGGCCCGATTCGCCACCGGCATCGACTACGGCGCCGACCCGGCGCTCGGGCCAACCGACTTTCACGCCTATGTCGAGGTCTATCTGGGGGACCGCTGGTATATCTTCGATGCATCCGGCGTCGCCATACCCATGGGTTTTGTGCGTTTCGGCACCGGGCGAGATGCCGCCGACTCGGCCTTCGCCACCATCTTCGGCGGTGTGCGCGGCGCAGCGCCGGTGGTACAGATCGAGGCCATCCCCAATGCCCAGGGTGTGCTGGTGTTGCCGCAGCATGTGCCACAGGCGCTGTCTACCGATGGGCAGTTGCTGCGGCATTGAGTGAGTAAACCGGTCACCGGCGTCCACAAGAACGCCATAGGTCAGCGCGAATTGACATTCGCACCGATTCTGCTGCCTTGCCTGTGTGAAGTGCACGCAGTATTTTCATTTTTCAAGAGCCAGACCCGACCGGGCTATCATTCGAGAACGCTGGATTGAGCAGGCGATCCGTGAGCCGATTCGCGAAGTGGTTCAAACAGATGGCCGAATTCGCAGATGGACACAAGTGACCGAGGCGAACAACCGATATTTGCGCGTCGTGTTGCTGGCCGATGGCGAAACAGTACATAACGCATTCTTTGACCGAGGCTTTGCACCATGAAAATTCGCTATTTCGCCGACACAGACACCCTGCACATCGAGTTTCGCCCAGGG
>JANLVB010000284.1:0-4910 GCA_031363785.1 Betaproteobacteria bacterium | reverse complement strand
CGCAACAAACGATCCGCTTCCCGCTGCGCATCCTGCATGGCCTGGGCCGCCGTCTTGCTGCCAGTCAATGCGGCCTGCAGCCCGTCATTCAGGGCTTTTACCACCCGCTGGTTATCGTGGGTGGAGAATTCGGCCAGGGCGAACGGCAACTGGTCACGTGCCACCAGCGCCGGCGGAAAATCGCGCCCGTATTTGCGCAGCGTGTCGGTACCGTAAGCCGCCTCCGATATCGCCACATAACCGGTATCCATGCTCCAGCGTGCCGCCCGCTCCGGCTGCGTGATCCACTTGATGAATTTGAACGCCGCCTCCTGCTGCGCCGGTGTGGACTTCTTGAAGATATAGAAGTTGCCGCCACCGGTGGGTGAACCCTTGCGTTTGCCGGCTGGCAACATGGCCACACCAAAGTCAAACTTGGCATTGGCACGGACATTGGTCAGGTTGCCGGTGGTGGTCCACATCATGGCCACCTTCTTTTCGAAAAAGTCCTTCGGTGTCGTGCCCCATTCCACGATGCCCGCCGGATGTGAACCCTGTTTGGTCAGGTCGATCCAGTACTGCAGGGCCTCGATCACCTTGGGGTCGTCGAACTTCACCGCGTTGCCCAGATCGTTGGCCAAGACGACATCGTTCTGGATCGCCAGCCCCTGGAACAGCCAGTACGGGAAACCGCTGGACGGGATTTGCACCCCAAACTGTGTCACCTTGCCCGAGGCGTCCTTCACGGTGAGTTTCTTCGCCATGTCTACGAGTTCGGCCCAGGTCGAGGGCGGCTTGTTCGGGTCCAGCCCAGCTGCCTTGAACATTTCCTTGTTGTAATACTGCACCACGGTGGAGCGCTGGAACGGCACGCCCCAGGTCTTGCCGCCGGTCTGGCTGTTATGCATGAAAGCCTTGTAAAAACTGCCCAGCCAGGCCCGGTCGTCCGCTGTCTTGATGAAATTGTCGATCGGCACAATCGCCTCTTCATCAATCAAGGTGAACATGTCGGTCGACAACAAAACCGAGGTTACCGGCGGTGTGCCCGACTTGTTGGCGGTCAGCGCCTTGACGATCGTGTCCTGGTAACTCCCGGCATAAATCGGGGTCACCTTGATACCCGGATTCTCCTTGGTGAAATCAGCCGCGTAGTCGTCGATGATCTTGGCGATCGGCCCGCCGACCGCCACCGGATAGAAGAACGAAATTTCGGTTTGCGCCTGCGCAAAACTGGCGCCGGGCAAGATGGCCAGTGCCAGGGCGGCGGCGCCGAGTGTTCGATTGAAGTTTTTTCGCTGCATCATGAAGTCTCCTCAAAGGGTGGTGGGGTGAACGCAAGATCAGGCGACACGTCGCCCGTGGGAATCAAAATAATGGGAATCCTGTGCTGTCCAGCGCAGCGCAACCTGGTCGCCGGCCGCAACCTCGCAGCTACCGTCGGCGCGCACCGTGATCGTCTCGGAACCCACGGCACAACGCAGCACCAGATCGGCGCCGAGATATTCCAGGCTCTGCACGGTGGCTGGCACATTGCCCTGCAGCTGCACCGACTCGGGCCGCACACCCAGGATCGCAGCAGCCTGCGCCACCGGCACCTGGCTGCCCGCGATGTGACCATCCTGCAGACGCAGCAGGTTCATCGCCGGCGTACCGATAAAACGCGCGGCGAAGGTGCTTGCCGGCTGGGCGTACAAGGCGCGCGGCGCGGCGGCTTGTTCGATGCGGCCCTTGTTGAGCAGCACCACCTGGTCCGCCATGCTCATGGCCTCGGCCTGGTCGTGTGTGACATAGACCACGGTCAAGCCCAGGCGCTGCTGCAACTCGCGCAGCTCGCGCCGCATTTCCTGGCGCAACTGGGCATCCAGGTTCGACAACGGCTCGTCCATCAGGCACACCTTGGCCTGGGCGACCAGCGCCCGACCCAAGGCCACACGTTGCTGCTGGCCACCGGAGAGTTGCGACGGCTTGCGTTGCAGCAGCTTGTCCAGCCCCAGCAATTCAGACGTGGCCTTGAGTCTGCGGGCAGCCTCTGACACATCGAGTTTGCGCACCGACAGCCCGAACGTGATGTTGTCCGCCACCGACAGATGCGGAAACAGGGCGTAGTTCTGAAACACCATCGCTATGCCGCGCTCTGCTGGTGGCTTGTCGGTCACATCCTGTCCATCCACCAACACCCGGCCGCTGCTGGCCGTCTCCAGCCCGGCGATGATGCGCAGCGTAGTCGATTTTCCGCAGCCCGATGGCCCCAGAAAAACGCAAAAGCTCCCTGGCGCAATCTGCAGCGATATCGACTCCAGCGCATGGGCATCGCCCCAGGACTTGGACACCGCGACAAGTTCGATCGACGACATGCGTGCAGTATATGTAGTTGCCGTGGCTCTACGATGACAACGCAACGGTGCTTGCCGCGTACGGCGCCAGCACGGCCAGCAGGGCGCCGGCCAGCGCCGGATTGGCTGCCACGCACTCCCGCGTCTCCAGGAAGTCCGGCCCGCCGCGGAAGTTGCTGACCACACCACCCGCCTCGCTCACCAGCAGGCCACCAGCTGCCACGTCCCAGGCGTTCAGTCCCTTGTCGAAACAGCCGTCACAGCGCCCGGCCGCAGTCCACGCCAGGTCCAGCGCGGCCGAGCCGGAGCGCCGGAGCGCCGCGACGCGGGCCATGACATCCCCCAACATCTGCAATGCGCTCGCAAAAGCCGGGCCCGGGCGGGCCGGACAGCTGGTAGCCAGCAAGGCGCCATCCAGGCCCGGTCGTGTGGTCACCTGCAGGCGCTGGCCATTGCACCAGGCGCCCTGCCCCAGGCTGGCATGGAATACTTCCCCGCGAATAACGTCCATTACCACCGCGTGTTGCACCTGACCACGCACCGCGAGCGCAATACTGACGGCGACCGCCGGGTAGCCGTGAATGAAATTGGCAGTGCCGTCGAGGGGATCGACGATCCATACATGGTCGGCGTGCGGGTTGCCGTGCGGCAGTTGTGATTCTTCGCCACGCACCGCATGGGTGGGAAATGCCCCGATCAGGATACGCACGATTTCGCGTTCACTGGCCTCGTCGATTTGCGTAACGAAATCGTTGAGCTGCTTTTCCCGCACCCGCAGCGCCGACGGTTGACTGGAGGCCGCACGGATCAGCGCCGCGGCAGAGTGCGCGGCTTCCAGTGCGACGGCAAGCATGGGGTGGACTGCCATGGGCATGCAAACATGGTAACGCTGCGGGCTTCATGCACAATCGCCGTGCCATGTTCGCCGCCACCACACCACCCCGCCCAGCCACGCCCGTGGCGCGCCAACACGAGATAACGCATGCGCGTCAGGCCATGCTCCACGACGGCCAGTGTTCCAGCAACGGGCTGATCGCGCCGTGGCTGGAGCGCTCCTGGCAACGTTGCCTTGGCCAGGGCCAGTCACCGCGCCAGGCGGTCGCATTTGACCTGCTGCCGCAAGCCGCGTTGCGTCGCACCAGTGAAGCGAACCGCGCCCTCACGCTAGCCGCGCGGCCGGTGCTGGCACAACTGGGTCAGGCCTTGGCCGAGACGCGCTACTTCGCCATTCTGACCAATGCCAGCGGCATCGTGGTTGACGCCCATGGCCCGATCGACCGCAGTGACCGGCGCAGCCATCTGATCACCCGCATTGGCGTTGATCTGTCTGAGTCCGCTGTAGGGTCGACAGCCATCGGGGCTGCGTTGTCCGAGTTGCAACCGGTGTGGCTGCACCGTGGCGAGCATTTCTTTGACGATACCGGGTGTTACAGCTGTGCCGGAGCGCCGCTGTTTGGTCCGCGAGGCGAATGTGTCGGCATGCTGGATGTCACCGGTGTGGATACACCGGAGCGTCCGGAACTGGCTTACCTCGTGACCCAGTCGGCGTGCGCCATCGAAAACAGCCTGGCCTTGCGCCAGCCGCATGCCCTGTTGCTGCGGCTGAACTGGCCCGGACATCCGCCGGGCGGCGACACCGACGGCCTGCTCGGTCTGGACGCAGACGGATTCGTCACCACCAGCAACCGGACGGCGCGGCAGTTGCTGCCGGTGCTGGACCATCCGCATGCTGCAGATTCGCCACGTATTCACTGTAGTGATATCTTTGCGCTGCAGATCGAGATGCTTTTTGATGCCGCCCGCAGTAGTTCCGGGCACACGCTGCTGCCACTGTGGTCCGGGCTGCGCCTGCAGGCCGTTGCATCGGTGGCCGGGCAAAAGTACGCCATGGCGCCTGCCGTGCGCCCGCGCCTGGCACGTGAGGCTGGCACGGCAAATCCGGCAACACTGCGCGACATCGAGACAGCGCTGATACGCAAGGCGGTGGACGAGGCCAAAGGCAATGTCGCGAAAGCCGCGGCCCGGCTTGGCGTCAGCCGGGCAACGGTATATCGCAAACTCGGCAGGCGACAAAGTTGAGCGCGACCAGCTGCTGGCTGGCTGGCACAAAGTAGCTGCACAAACACGTTCATCGGCCCGCCGCGTTGGGAAAGAATAGCTGCTCACCGCCGATCCGGTACGACGCGATGGCGCGTTGCCCGTCCGCTGAAAGCACCCAGTCGATGAACTTCTGTCCGTCTGCGGCTCTCACGTGCGGGTGTTTTGCAGGGTTGACCAGCATCACCCCGTACTGGTTGAACAACCTTGAATCACCTTGCACCAAAACGGCCAGGTCGCCACGGTTCTTGAAGTTCAGCCAGGTGCCACGATCGGCAAGAACATAGGCATCGGTACTGGCCGCCATGTTCAGCGCCGGCCCCATGCCGCAACCGCAGGCCTTGTAGCCAGAAAACGCCGGCAGTTCGATACCGGCGGTTTTCCAGTAGCGCAGCTCGGCCGCATGGGTGCCGCTCTTGTCGCCGCGCGAGATGAAGGCGGCGTTAGCGGCGTTGACTTTTTTCAGCGCTTCAACGATGTCCTTGCCCTTGACCCGGGCCG
>JANLVB010000260.1:0-12164 GCA_031363785.1 Betaproteobacteria bacterium | reverse complement strand
GCGCCAGGCATAGTCCTTGAGGTTGGGGCACTCCACACCCGAGCCCTTGAGCATGGCCATGGAGTCCCGGCAGTCAAAACGCGTCGGGTAGTTGACGAAAGTCATCATGTCCGGCGGCACACCGAGGTCTTTCATCACTGCGTTGCGGATCCTTCGCACCGGGGCCAGGGCCATCAGGCCTTTGGTGATGCTTTTCGGGATGAAGCCCAGCAGCGCAGCGTTGACAAACAGATTCATCTTGGGCGCGTGGGCCGCCTTGCTGAAGATGTCGAGCACATCACCAACGCGGTAACCCACCGGGTCGACGAGGTGGTAACACTTCTTGGCGATACCGGCCTTGTGGCTGATCACATCCAGCGCGTTGACGACAAAATCCACCGGCACGATGTTCACGCGCCCGCCCTCCAGGCCAATCGAGGGCATCCAGGGCGGCAACAGCTGGCGCATGCGCTGGATCAGCTTGAAGAAATAATACGGGCCGTCGATCTTGTCCATCTCACCGGTGGTGCTGTCACCGACCACCATGGCTGGCCGGTACACCGACCACGGCACCTTGCACTCCTTGCGCACGATCTTTTCGCTCTCGTGCTTGGTCATGAAATAGGGGTGCTCGGTGTTTTCGGCCTCCTCGAACATGTCTTCGCGGAACACGCCTTCGTACAAACCGGCAGCTGCGATCGAGCTCACATGGTGGAAATGCCCGGCATCGATGGCTTTGGCCAGATCCACCGTGTTGCGCGTGCCTTCGATGTTGACGGCGATCTGGCTCTCTTCGTCGGCGCTGAGGTCATACACCGCTGCCAGGTGGTAAAAGTGGTCGATCTGCCCTTTCAGCGCCTTTTGCGCCTCGGACGACACGCCGAGTTTTTTGCTGGTGAGGTCGCCATACACGGGAACCGCCCTGGCAGCACCCACGCCCCAGAACTCGCGCAGAGCGGGCACTTTGTTGTCGCTTTCCGTGCGGATGAGAAAGTGCACCACGGAGCCCTTGCGCTCCAGCAGCTTTTTGACCAGGCGCTTGCCAATGAAACCGGTGGCGCCGGTCACGAAATAATGCATCGAGTTCTCCTTTTGTCCGGTTGATGCTGCACGCAGGCAGACACGCGCCATTCTTGCCGATAAACCAGCGCCCACCATTCAGCAATTACCCGCGCATCGACCGCCATGCAAGCCCATTTAGTGGCGGCCACCTACACGCAATCCGGCGTGGCCCGTACAGTACCGCCGACGCACCCGGCGGTCATGCCAAGGTTGCGCAACAACCCAAACGAGGAGCACCCCATGGTCACCAAACTCTCAAAATCGTCGGCCACTGCCGCGCCATCTGACTCGTCCAAGGCCGGCAGCGCCCACGGCTCGGTCAAGGATTCAGCTGCACAGATATGGCAGGCCGGCTTGGGCGCTTTCGCCAAAGCCCAGGCAGAAGGCACACGGGCCTTCGAGGCCCTGGTCAAGGAAGGCACCAACCTGCAGCGCAAGACCCAGGCGGCAGCCGAAGAAAAGATCACCGAGGCCACCAGCCGCATGACCCATATGGCTACAGACATATCCAGCAAGGCCTCCGGGCAATGGGACAAGCTGGAGAACATATTTGAAGAACGCGTGGCCAAGGCCCTCAACAAGCTCGGGGTGCCCTCAGCGAAAGACGTGAGCGTCTTGATCGCACGTATTGACGAGCTGAACGCGAGCGTACAAAAACTGGCGGCGGCAGCGGCAGTGGCGGCAGTGGCGGCTGAGGCAGCGGCGGCATAACCGGCGCAAAAACCAGCGTCGCGGGCAGCAGCCACCAAGGCAACCAAGCCAGCGGCCAAGACCATAGCCAAACCGGCCGCCAAGCGGTCGGCAGCGCGCAAGAGCGCTTGAGGCAAGGCAGCACTGATCAGGTCCCCGCCATGCGCGGTGCGGACTTGTCCAGTGTTGTCCCAAGTCAGCCAACAAGCGGCCGCGAGCGACAGGAGCGGCGGCAGTTTTTGCGCTGAATCTGTCGCCGCGCATAGGGTCGGCGCCCATTGCTGCACTGCAATAGTCTCGCCGCGCTGTGGGGCCTACACTTTGGAATCATGCCCAGAAAACGAACTTTGTCGAGGCCGCCACGCATTGCGTTGGCACTTGCCGGTGGTGGACCACTTGGTGCCATTTACGAAATCGGCGCATTGTGTGCATTGGCCGATTCCCTCGACGGACTGGAGTTGCATCGGCTGGACCACTATGTCGGTGTGTCGGCGGGCGGCTTCATTGCCGCCGGCCTGGCCAACGGCATGACGCCGCGGGCACTGTGCGCGGCCTTCATCGAAAGCAATTCACCAGCGAACGAACTCTTCAGCCCGTCGTGGTTGATGGTGCCGGCCTACGATGAATATCTGCGCCGCGCCATCATGCTGCCGGGCTTGTTGGGTAGCGCCGTTTGGCGCCTGGTGGTTGGCCGACGCCCGCTGACCCAGGTGATTGAGCGCTTGGGCGCCGGATTGCCCACCGGAGTCTTCTCGAATCACCAGATTCATGCCCAATTGACCCGGCTGTTTGCACAAAACGGCTTCACCAATGATTTCCGGCAGTTGCGTACCCGGCTGACGCTGGTTGCAACCAATCTTGATACCGGCGAAGCGGCGCCTTTTGGCAGCCCTGGGTGGGACCATGTTCCTATCTCCCAGGCGGTACAGGCCAGTTCGGCCCTGCCCGGGCTGTTCCCGCCAGTGGAGATCGATGACCAGTATTATGTGGACGGCGCCCTGAAGAAGACGCTGCATGCGTCGGTGGCACTGGACCAAGGGGTCGACCTGATGTTGTGCCTGAATCCGCTGGTGCCATTTGACGCCAGCGTGCCACTGGTATCCAGGGTCATGCAAGGTGGTGTGCCGTTGGAGCGGCGCAGGATTCCGAAAATAGTCGATGGCGGCCTGCCGGCCGTGCTGAGCCAGACCTTTCGCTCGATGATCCATTCGCGCCTGGAATTGGGAATGAAGCACTACGAACGCGCATATCCGCATACCGATATCGTCCTGATCGAACCCGACCACCGCGACCCCGAGCTCTACCTCGCCAACATCTTTGGTTATTCGCAGCGCCGACATATCGCTGAACATGCCTACCAGCAAACCCGCCGCATGTTGCGCTCGCGCAAGACCACGCTCGCAGCCAAGCTCGGGCGCCACGGCGTGTACTTCAACCACGCCGCATTGGACGACGCCCGGGCACGACTCTGTGCACCCGCGCCATCACCCAGCCGACTCGGCCGCGCCATCACCTCGCTGCAGGAACTGATGGACGACCTGGGCCACCTGACCCGGCAGCCGGCAGGAGCAGGCGCGACCTGAGCGACATGGCAAAAAAAGCACCCCGCCGCACTGCAGAACGCATCCTCGAGGTGACGCTGCAGCTGTTCAACCGATTTGGCGAGCCGAACGTGTCCACGACACTGATCTCTGCCGAAATGAATATCAGCCCCGGCAATCTGTATTACCACTATCCAGCCAAGGACGAGCTGATCAATTCGCTGTTCGACCGCTTCGAGCGCTCGTTGAGCGAGTTGCTCAACGCCAGCGACGGTGTGCGGGATGTCGAAGACGCCTGGTTCTTCATGCACTCCCTGTTCGAGCTGATCTGGCAGTACCGCTTTTTGTACCGCGACCTGAACGATCTGTTGTCGAAAAACCGTCGGCTGGAAACGCACGTGCAAACCATGCTGAAAAACAAGACACGTTCAATTCGTACCATGCTCGACAGCATGGGGCGGGCCGGAGCCGTACGTATCGACGCCCGCGAGGCCGAGCCCACTGCCACCAGCATGGTGGTGGTACTGACCTACTGGCTGAGTTTTGAATATGTGCGTGACCCGCGCAGGGCGCTGGAGCCCGAAAGCGCACAAGCCGCCCTGCTGCGCGGCGCCCACCATGTGCTCAATCTGCTGGTGCCGTATCTGGAGCCGGGCCAGCGTCAACATTTATTGACGCTGGTGGGTGCTTACCGCGAACCAGTCAAGTAGAGTAGTCAATAGCCGCTTCCAGTCCGGACCGGTGCTGGCGCAGACCGGGCACATTGAGGAGACAGCCATGCCGAAATGGACCGCTTTCCCCTATCCGGGAGCGTACAACTACGATGCCACGCTGGTCCGCGAACACTGGGGCCGGTTGCACCGGGGCGACGCCGAACCTCTACCCACGGAGCGCAACCTGCTCGAAGCCTGGGCACTGTTTCACAACGGCGAGTTCCAGCGTGCCACCGAAGCCGGTCTGAAGGCCGGGTCGGCCGGTATCACCCTGGCCAACAAGTCCATGTGTATCTACGCTACCTACCTGGAAAAGCGCGAGAAGACCCGTCTTGACCTCTACCAGGAAGTAGCCCAGCGCGCCCAGGCGCAGGCGGCGCTTGAGCCGCAGAACCCGAACGCCTATTACTGGCAGGCCTATTCCCTGGGCCGCTACAGCCAGGGCATCAGCGTGGCCAAGGCACTGGCCCAGGGCCTGGGCACTCGCGTCAAGACCGCGCTGGAGCAGGCCATCGCGCTGCAACCGCGCCATGCGGATGCCCACGTGGCGCTGGGCGCATTCCATGCCGAAGTGATAGACAAGGTGGGCTCCCTGATTGGCAGCATGACTTACGGCGCCCGCAAGGACATCGGGCTGACACTGTTCCAGGACGCCCTGCGCATCAACCTGGAGTCGGCCATCGGCATGATCGAATACGCCAATGCATTACTCATGCTGGAGGGCGACAAGATGATGAAAGAGGCCACCCGCTGGTACCGGAAGGCGGCCGCCTTCAAGCCGCTGGACGCAGCCGAACGCCTGGACGTTGAAATGGCACGGGCCGAACTCGCCGATTGAAACGCCGTCGCAGGTGGGCGCGCGCGCGCACAGGAGGATCAGCGTCGGGGATAGCAGCTTCTTTGCAATCGGTCAGGCCCGCTTGGGCTACATTGCGGGGTGGCCAAAACGCGCCACCACCCCATTTTTCAAGGAGTATTCCCATGGCAGGTTGGTTTGAACTCAGCAACAGCAACGATGGTCAGTTCCGCTTTGTGCTCAAAGCCGGCAACGCCGAGACCATCCTCACCAGCGAGTTGTACAAGGCCCGCGGCTCGGCAGAGAACGGTATCACCTCGGTGCAAACCAACAGCCCGGTGGACGCGCGCTACGAGCAGAAGGAGTCGAGCAACGGCAAGTTCTTCTTCAACCTCAAGGCGGCCAACCACCAGATCATCGGGACCAGCCAGATGTATGCCTCTGCCGCGTCACGCGACGCTGGCGTGGCTTCGGTCAAGGCCAACGGCGCCAGCACCGAAGTCAAGGACAAGACCCAGGCCTGAGAGGCCGCGCGGGCACCGGCCGCGCTGCGGCCCGGCGGCGCTCATTCGCCCCAGGGCAACATCAAGGTAACCAGCGCGAGCTTGGCAAACTCGGGCTCGAAGCCGTCGATGATTTTCTGCGGGTCCGGGCACAGGGTGGCGTCGGTGATGACGCCAAACTGCACACCACCGCCATAACTCAGTATCGACACACCAAGGCCTACGGTGCCGCTCTGGGGCACCCAGAACAGGCTCTGCTCCAGTGTGGCACCGAGAAACTTCAGCTTCTCGCGCGGGCCGGGCACATTGGTCATGACTGCGGTGGTTTTCTTCGAAAACAGGTTGAGCATGGCGTCTTGCGCTGGCTTGATCAACAAACCGGCCACCGCCAGCAGGCCGAACGCCATCAGCGGCTGCATGCTGCCCTTGAGCTGGGCCATGCGTCGGCGCACTTCATAAACCCGCTCCACCGGGTTGTCCAGGCCGATCGGCAACACCACCGGCGCCAGGCCGAAATGGTTGCCCAGCTTGTAGGCTTGCTCTACCGGCCGCAGGTTCACCGGCACCATGGCGCGGATTTCCTTGCCAGCCACCGCGTCGCCATGGCCCAGCAGGTATTGCGCGATGGCACCGGCCACACAACTGAGCAACACGTCGTTGATGGAGCAGTTCAGCGCCTTGCCCACCGCGCGCACCTCCTCCAGCGGGATCGGCTCGCACCAGGCGACCCGTTTGGTACGGCCCGGCGTGCCCTTGAGACGAGTCGGCGAGTCGTCCGGCATCAAGGCCAGCGCGGCCGCGTCGCGCAGCACCTGGTAGGCCATGCGCGCCGCGTCCACCGAGCCGGCCAGCCCCTTGGCCACGCTTTTTTGCGGCTGCATCAAGATCTCCAGCACATTCGAGGCACCGCTGCCGACGCTGCCCAGCGCCTTGACGGCCACGTCGGTCAGCGGCTTGATCAGAGTCTCGGCAATCCAGTCCTCGACCCCGTCCAGCCCCTGCCGGCGCGGTCCCTCGCTGCTGCGCCTGGGTGGCGCCGAACCACCGTCCATCAGGGACTGGGTGACGGAGATGAGGGCGATGCCGTCGCCAATGCAATGGTGGATACGCACCATCATCGCCGAGCCACCCTGGTAGTCTTCTACCAGGTGGAACTGCCACAAGGGCCGCGCGTGGTCCAACGGCGTGACGGCAAGCTGCGCCAGCCGGTCCTGCAGGGCGTCCTGGGGGCGGCCCTTGCGCCGCACAACGAGTTTTTCCACCACCACGTGGTGAGCAATGTCGAAGTCAGCATCCGCCACCCAGCTTGCACCTGCCGCGTCTTGCTGCACACGCTGCGTGAAGCGCGGGTATTGCAGCAGCCGCTCCTGCACACGCTGGCACAGGTCGCGGTAGCTGATGGCCGGCTTGAGCACCCACACACCCAGAATCAGCATCAGGTTGGACGGCGAGTCCATGCGCAGCCAGGCGGTATCGACCTTGCTCATACTCTCACCACCGATACCGAGCGCGCCGCCGACACCCTCCTTGACGGTTTCACCCGCGTAGCGCGCCGAGCTGCCAGCGCGTCGCAGCGCCGGACCCACGCGCTGTGCGGTCTGGCCTGCCACCTGTTGTGCAGTCAGTCTGGTGACCATGGGTTTGTCTCCTGGTGCGCGCTGGCACCGGCCGCTTGGCCGATGCGTGGCAGTGCCGTGTATTGTGAAGTCAAAGCCGGGCACTGACCATCAGCAAATCCGCAGCGCGGGCCCAACGCAAAGACTGGGTGGCTCGCAGGCTTTAAGATAGTCGGCACGACCCCGGTGGGTCAAGCGCCCGTATTCCGCAATCCCCCCAACGATGGAGCACCCCATGGCCGATTTGACGAAGAAGTTCGAAGCCGCTGCCGCCAACTCGAAAAACCTCAGCGAGCGCCCGGACAACGCCACGCTGCTGAAAATCTACGCCCTGTACAAACAAGGCAGCACGGGCGACAACAGCGACAAGAAACCGGGTTTTGGCGACATGGTGGGCCGTGCCAAGTGGGATGCCTGGAACAGCCTCAAGGGCACATCGAAGAACGATGCCATGCAGCAATACATCGACCTGATCGCCTCGCTCAGCTGATAACGCCGCGCAAGCGCAGCGCGGCGATCTGTT
Source organism: Betaproteobacteria bacterium (assembly GCA_031363785.1). Taxonomy (GTDB): domain Bacteria; phylum Pseudomonadota; class Gammaproteobacteria; order Burkholderiales; family Burkholderiaceae_C; genus CAISIP01. The sequence continues at coordinate 4,741 of JANLVB010000260.1, read as the reverse complement.
GCGGCGATACGCCGACCTCGCGCAGTACCGCCTCTGTGTCCTGCCCCAACGTCGGCGCATTGCGCCGGTGCGCGCCGGGTGTGCGCGAGAGTTTGGGAACAAAGCCGGGCACCGTCACCCGCGTGCCGTCCTCAAGAACCACGCTGTTCAACATGCCACGCGCGGCATAGTGTGGGTCGGCGGCAATGTCGGCTACCGTGTAGATGCGCCCGGCAGGTACGTCGGCGCGCTCCAGCACCAGCAACACCTCAGCCACCGCAAGACCCTGCGCCCAGGCCCCGATGGCCGCATCGATCTCCTGCACCCGCAGCACACGCCCGGCGTTGTCACCCAGGGCCGGGTCGCTGCCCAGGTCATCCCGCCCGATGGCCGCCATCAGGCGCTTGAAGATACTGTCGCCATTGCCGGCGATGATGGCGTAGGCACCGTCGGCACAGCAATAGGCGTTGGTCGGAGCAATGCCGGGCAAGGCGCTGCCGGATGGGCCACGCACAGCACCAAACACGCTGTACTCCGGCAACAGGCTCTCCATGCAGTTGAAAACGGCCTCGTACAGGGCGATGTCCACCACCTGCCCGGTGCCACGCGGCGCCCCGGCGCTGATGGTCTTGCTGCGGTGGTGCAAGGCCATCAAGACGCCGATCACGCCATGCAGCGAAGCCAATGTGTCACCGATGCTCACACCGACCCGCACCGGCACCCGGCCCGGCTCGCCCGTCAGGTGGCGCAGCCCGCCCATGGCCTCGGCCACGACGCCAAAACCAGGCCGGTCGCGGTACGGGCCGCTTTGGCCATAACCGCTGATGCGCAGCATGATGAGGCCCGGGTTGGCCGCCTGCAACACCTCCGGACCGAGGCCCCAGCCCTCCATGGCACCGGGGCGGAAATTCTCGATCAGCACATCCGCATGCGTCGCCAGCCGGCGCACGATGTCCTGCGCCTCGGCCTGGCGCAGATCGAGTGCCACCGACTTCTTGTTGCGTGACTGCACCTGCCACCATACCGAGGTGCCGTCCTTGAGCAGCCGCCATTTGCGCAGCGGGTCACCGGCACCACGCGCCGGATCCTTCGGGTCCACCGGTGTCTCGATCTTGACCACGTCGGCGCCAAAATCAGCCAGCGTCTTGGCAGCAAACGGACCGGCGATCAGCTGGCCGAGCTCGATCACCCGCAAGCCCTCCAAGGGCCCCGTCGTCTCGCTCATTTTTTTGCAGCCGGCTTGCGGGCAGCGGGTTTGCTGGCGGCGGGTTGGGACCCCTCTGCCGGATGCGGCAGCATGGTGTCGAGCAGCTTGACGATCTCGGCCTCGATACGTCCCTTGAAGGCCCCGAGCAAAAAACCCAGCCGCGCATCGAGCTCAAACCGGTCCTTGGTGACGTGCAGCTCACCTTCGACGCCGGTGCGGGTGAAGCGCACCACGTCAGCGCTCTTGCCCTCTTCATAGGTGCAGGCCATGCCAAAGTCGCGCTCCACCTGTTCGGCCCAGTCGAAGGCGATGGCCCGCGCCTTGGCAAAGCCGAGTTTGTGCTCGCGCAGGATATGTAGATCAGCCACCGTGGGTCTCCGTCACCGGTTTCATGGTTCTCAAAATCTTGCTGCGCTCAGCCGCCGGCTTCTCGGCCAAACGCTTGACCGCATCATAAAACGATGGCCAATTGCGCCCTTCACGCTCAAACAGCGCTTCAAAAGCGGGCACCAGATCCTCGTAGGCGCCCTGAGCTCCAAAACTCGCGTTGTTGGCGTTTACCGCCTGCTGGTCGTAACCCGCGAAACCGCCCCAGGCGGTACGCAGCTCGGCAAAGGCAAGGCGAAAATCCTCCATCGCGGCGTCTTTGGCACGTGTTGCATCCGGGTTCGAAGCCGCGTTGGGCATGGCATAGACCTGCCGCAGCCGCTCGCGCGTGCCCAGCCTGAGGCCACGAAACTGCTGTCGCCGCAGATCGAAAGCCGCAAACTCGCGCCGCGCCGTGTCAGAAGCCGCTGCCGCCAGCCAACGCGCGCCGCCCAAGCGCTCGACCGCGGTCGCGAACGACTCGTTGAACACCGTGTCGTCTGGTACATACAGCACCTGGTGCGCCAGCTCGTGGAACAACAAGCGGGCCAGTTGGCCCTCCGGGTATTGGATGAAGGTGCTCAGCAGCGGGTCACCACCGGCCCAGTTCATCCAGCCCAGGGTTGAGTAAGCTGGCACCCCGTACACCGACACCTCCAGTCCCTCGGCCTGCAACTGCGCAGCGTAGGCGCGGGCCTGTGCCTCGTCGAAGTACCCACGGTAGGACACACAACCGGCCACCGGGAAACACCAGGTTTTCAGTGTCAGCGAATACGTCGGCGCAGCCACCACGTTCCACACCACGGCACGGCGCTGCAACTGCACATAACGCCGGTAACTGGGGTTGTCGGGCAGGGCCAGCTCACGCACCGCAAACTCGCGCATGCGCTGCGCCAGCAACAAACGCTCCTTGAGCGCCGCCGATGTCTGGGCGTCGCCCAGCCAGTCATCGATGGGCCGCGCCGCCTGCAGCAATTGCACATGGCCGTGCACCGACTGCCAGTAGTAGCGCGTTTCGGCACAACCGCCCAGCAACGGCACAACAAGCAGCACGCCGATCCAGCGCAGCAGTGTCGCGGCGACCAGGCCGGCACGGCGCGGCTGGACCTGGTTCGATCTCGATGGCACAACAGGCATGGCCTGCATTGTGCTGCAGACCAGGGCCAATGCCGTATGCTGCTGCCATGCCGCGTCTGACCCAAGCCCCGAACCTGGCCATCGCCACCCTGTGGGCCGAAGCCTTGAGCCAGGCTGGCATCGCCACCACGGTGCAACGCCAGTATCTCAGTGGCGTGGCTGGTGAACTACCGCCTGACCAGTGCCTGCCCGAGGTCTGGGTGACCCACCCCGAGCAGGAAGACCAGGCGCGTGTCATGTTGCACCACCTGCGGCATGTGCCACAGCGACGCTGGACCTGTGTTTGCGGCGAGGTTGTGGACGGCGGGTTTGAACAGTGCTGGAATTGCCTGACGCCGATGCCGTTTTGAATGCAAGGTCAAATCAGAGGCGCGGCGGGTTCCATGTTGTCGCCCTCATGCAAGGGGCAGCGGCAGCAGAAGTCTTTGCAGGTTTTCTTGAAGGCCACGCCCGCAACTTCGATCAGGGACTGCACCGCGATTTCTCCCGTTAGCCGCTGGACTTCGGTGTCGGGGATGCGTGCCATGCCGTTTTACCTTTCAAACCCGGGTATGGACCAAAACCTGTCAATGCTCTTTTGATGTTTTATTTTAATACCTTTTACTGTTGTTTTGTTCATACTTTTGAGAACGGAGGTCTACAATCATGGCATTGCATTTACTTGGCTTTTTGCCCATGCACTTCCCAGCACGTTTGACCCAGCTGCGCAAAGCGGCCAACCTCACCCAGCAAAGTCTGGCTGATGTGGCCGTGGTGCACGTCAACCAGATTCGCCGCTACGAGGCGGGGACGGCACAACCCACCTTGGAAGCTCTGATCCGCCTGGCCAAGGCCCTGCATGTGAGTCTGGACAGTCTGGTGTTTGAAGAGGGGGAGCGTGGACCGGATGAGGATTTGCGGCTGCGCTTTGAAGCCTTGTCCCAGCTCGACAGCAACGAACGCATGGTGGTCAAGGAACTGCTGGACGGCATGCTGCTCAAGCACCAGGCCCGCCGCCTGGCGGGCACGCCAGCATGAGTGGCACGGACGGCACGGGCGCGCTTCAACTCAACATCACATGGGATCCGGTCAAAGCGCAATCGAATATCACCAAGCACAACGGCGTGACGTTTGTGCAGGTGGCCACGGTTTTGCTCGACACCTTGGCGCTCACCGTGTTCGACGCCGCGCACAGCGAATTCGAGGAACGTTGGTTTACGCTGGGCATGTCCAGCGAGGGCAGGCTGTTGGCGCTGTCGCACACCTACCAGCACAGCGGGCCGATCAATGTGACAGTGCGCATCATTTCAGCGCGCGAAGCCACGAAACGCGAACGCCAGCAGTATGAGAATGAGCCCCGTTGAAACGTTTCCGATGAGGTGACCACCATGAATGCACAGACCACACACGATGATGACGATATGCCCACCGAGATTGATTTTGCGGGGGCCAAGCGCGGCCAGTTCTACCGAGCTGGTGCGCAGTTGAATTTGCCGGTGTACCTGGACCAGAAGGTGCAGGCCACCCTGGCCGCGCTGGCCAGCGCCAAGGGTGTGGATTTCTCCGCCCTGATCAATGACTTGCTCAAGAAGGATATTGAGCTTATCGAGATGGCGCGATGACCAGCCACCAGCAGCTAAAAACAGAAGCCATTGCAAACCCCCAGTCTCAGCGGCTGGTGGACGGCGGGTTCGAACAGTGCTGGAATTGCCTGACGCCGATGCCGTTTTGAATGCGACTTGGAATCAGTGGCGCGACGAGATCCATGTTGTCGCCCAAAACATAGGCGAACCACATCCTGACCCGTCAGGCGTCACTTGGTACCACCCGAGCGAGCTTCTCAGCCATGCGGGTTTGCCAACCCGGGCCTGTTGCTCGCCACTTGACGATTACGTCCACTGGCAGACGGATAGAAATCAGCTTCTTCGGATTGCGCGGTCAGCCCCATCGAGGGAGAGTTTGATTGGATGACCTGCCGGCAGATGAACACAGGGCACATGACTGCGTTCTTGGCGCAAGTCAGCGCTGCCCATGCCACGGAGTTCATGTTGATGGTTGTTGATGGCGCCAGCT
>JANLVB010000245.1:0-2977 GCA_031363785.1 Betaproteobacteria bacterium | reverse complement strand
TGACGGCAACCGACTCGGTGACCGAGCTGCTGCCCGGCGCGATGGTGAAGTTCGGGCTGCCATCGGTCCAGACCACAGTGGGCGTTCCCGTGGCGCTCAAGGTGCCGGTAACGCCACCGGTATAGGGTGTGGCGCAGCTGGCATCGGCGCAGGCACGAATCGTCAACAGGTTCGCGGCACAGGTGACGCCACTGGCGCTGCCCTGGATTTCCAGCCGGTGCGGCCCGACCGCGCGCGGGCCGCAAGACACCACGGTGGACAAGCGCTGGTAGAGGATCGTGGTACCGGTCGGCACCGCAGCCGTGTTCAGTGAATACTGCTCACAGTCGGATGTAGATACCTGTATGCCCACGGTAGCACCATTGCCGCTGTTGGCCATGGAGCCGTAGGAATACACGACCTCGCCGCTTTCCCATAGCTGGACCTGAAAGTTCACCAGAAGGGCGCGGTCACTGAAAAATCCCATCGCCCGGTATTGCACCACCAGTACCCGTGCCGGTGCCGCGCCCAGTGTCTGGTACTCGACGAAGCTCGTATTCTTGTTCTTGAACAAGTCGTCCCAGAACGGCAGCAACACCGGCCCGAGTCCGGCAGCCGGCAAAGCGGTGTTGCCAAAGGCAGAGGTGGTCGGCGCAGCACCAAGAAAAACCAGGCCATTGGTGGAAACCCGAAACGTGGTGTAGGCCGTGCCGGAAAAGTTGAACGTGAATCCGATCGGCGCATTGGCCGACACCGCGTCGTCCTGAGCGTCTGCCAAAAAAAGCTGGGTCGGTGCCGACAGGGTACGCGACGGGTAGGCGGCAGTGACGCTGGCGCCGCTGCTTGAGACATAGGTTCCGGCACCAGCCGGAGCAGCGCCCACCAGCACCAAGCAGGCCAGTCCCCACAGCCAGGTCCGGATCGTTGCACCTCTCATCACTGCACACATCCTGCTTGCTCTCCCTGCTGCGTGCAGTCACAACTGCAACCCACGCCGTGTTGGCCACCAGATGGTACCCGGTTCAATCGACCAGTGCGGCGTACACCAGGTTGCGAAACAACTGGCGGTAGTACCCGCGCTGGTTCGGCGCCTGCAGCATCAACACGGCCAACATGTCCTCGGCCGGGTCGACAAAAAAGCTGGTGCCACCCATGCCGCTCCAGTAGTAGGTGCCGGCCGATCCGGGCACGGCGGTCACGCCCCGCTCCATACGCACCGCAAAGCCCAGCCCGAAGCCCTCGCCCGGGTCGAGCAGCGTGCCGCGCGAGGGAATCCGCCCCATGTGGTCACTGGTCATGTAGTCGACGCAGCGCGGCCCCAGCAGGCGCACGCCATCGAGCTCACCCCGATTCAGCAGCATTTGCAGGAAGCGCGCATAGTCCGCTGCAGTCGCGACCAGACCACCGCCACCGGACTCCATCGGCGGCGGCTCCCGCATGTCGCTCATCTGCATCAAGACGCCACCATCCGGATCCTGGTCGAACGGCTGCGCAATACGCCCGTGGCCTGGTCGCGGCACATGAAAACCGGTGTCCACCATGCCCAAGGGCCCCAGAATGTGCTGCTGCAGGAATTCTCCCAGGCTTTGCCCGCTGAGCACTTCAACCAGCCGCCCCAGCACGTCGGTGGCGCGGCTGTATTCCCCCACCGTACCGGGTTGGAACATGAGCGGGATCTGCGCCAGCACACGGCAAAAGCCAGCACTGTCGCGCCCGGCCTGCCTGAGATGGATGTTGTGCTGGCGGTACATGCGCTGCACCGCCGACTCGCCGGAAAACTCGTAGCTCAGGCCGGCCGTGTGGCGCATCAGGTCCTGCACGGTCGCGGGTTGCGCCACCGGCTCCAGCGTCACCACGCCATTACGCTCCACTGCCACCTGCTGTCCGGCAAACTCGGGCAGGTGTTTGGCCACTGGGTCAGCCAGCAGAAAACGGCCCTGCTCCATCAGCATCAGCGCCGCCACGGACACCAGCGGCTTGGTCATGGAATAGATGCGGAAAATCGCATCGCGCTGCATTGGCACACCGGCCTGCGGGTCCTGCATGCCGAGCGCCTCATGCAATACCAGTTCGCCGTGGCGCGCCAGCACCACTACTGCTCCGGGAAGCCGTCGGCGCCCGACTTCATCCTGCAGCACAGACAGCAGGCGCTGACAGCGCAGTGGGCACAGGCCCATTTCGCGCGGGCCGGTCGTGCCTGCCCTTTCAGAAATACCGCTCACGCGCCAGTGCGGCACCCAGACCGGGTGCCTCCAGTTTTCGTGGGCACGCTGTCGGCAATGGCGGTCGCAAACAAGGTGCTCATGATCTCAGTCATCCTTGCTGCACGGCCAGGAGGCCGATGCCTTCAGACCTTTGGGCAGAATGGTCTGCTTGTCGCCGCAGGCCGTATCAATCTGGATCTGCGTCAGGCCCAGCGCGGCGGACATGTCCAAGCCTTCAATACGGGTGCGAAACAGTCGGACCTGCGCCATGCGGGCCTCCGCCAATTTGGCACCAGTCAGGCGGGTACGCGCCAGATCGGCGCCACTGAGGTTGGCCCGCAGCAGCACCGCGCCTTCCAGCGAGCCGCGTTGAAACTCTGCCTTGCTGAGGTTGGCCCCTGTCAAGTCTGCGCCGGCAAAATTGGAGCGCGCCAGCTCAGCCTTGGTCAGATCCACACCGGGCAGCTTGGCCTTGCTGAAATTGGAGCGATAGCCGCTGAGCTGCACCAAGGTCGCCCGCCCGAGGTCGGCTCCGCTGAACCGCACCCGATCCACACTGGCGCGCGTCATGTCCGCACTGGAGAGGTTGGCGCCCTCCAGATCGGTGCCGTTCAGATCGGCGCCAACCAGGCGTGCATTCTGCAAGTCGGCCTTGCGCAAAATCAGCCGGTGCTTTTCGCATCCACTCCAGTCGACCCGCGCCGAGGGCGCGTCAGAACAAGCGCCATGCACCGTGCCCCAAAGACACGCAAAGCCAATGGCAACAACGAGCTGGCGGCTGAGCAATTGAGAGT
>JANLVB010000238.1:0-17127 GCA_031363785.1 Betaproteobacteria bacterium | reverse complement strand
CGACGGCAAGACCAACCAGTTCTACGGCGCCGACAGCCCGCGCCGGATGAGCCCGCTGTTCGAAAGTTACCTGGCCGGCCAAGTCGCCTGCCTGATGGACTTCGCGCCCATGTTCTGGCCAACCATCAACAGCTACAAGCGGCTGGTCGACGGTTTCTGGGCGCCCGTCAAGCCAACCTGGGGCATCGATAACCGCACGGCCAGTTTCCGCGTCATTACCGGCGGCGTGAAGAGCACGCGGCTGGAGACGCGCTGCCCGGGCGCGGACGTCAACCCCTATCTGGCCATGGCCGCCGTCATCGCCGCCGGCCTGGACGGTGTCGAAAAAGGCCTGAAGTTGACCGCGCCACCGATCACCGGCACCAATGTGGGTGCGGAGAACATGGCCCGCGCACCGCGCACCCTGATCGAGACCACCCGCATCTTCCAGAAGTCGGAGATCGCCCGCGACTGGCTGGGCGACGGTTTTGTGGATCACTTTGCCGCTACCCGTGACTGGGAATGGCGCCAATGGCTGGACGCAGTGACGGACTGGGAGATGAAGCGTTACTTCGAGATAATCTGACTCCGTGCGCACCCATCGGGGTTGCGCACAAACTCCACAACCACCACAGACCATTGCCATGAGCATCACCGGTTTTTCCTTCCCCACCCCGATCCAATTCGGCGCCGGCGCACGCAAGCTGGTGGGTGCGCACCTGATTACCCAGGGCTGCAAACGCCCACTCATCGTCACCGACAGGGCGCTGGGCGCGCTGCCGGTGCTGGCCGAGTTCAAAACCCATCTGGCGGGGCTGGATGTGGCGGTGTACTGCGGCGTGTTCGGCAACCCGACCTGCAGCCAGGTCATGGATGGCGCTGCGGCGTTCCGCGCACACCAGGCCGATTGCGTGATTGGTTTTGGCGGCGGCGCCGCACTCGACGTAGCCAAGATCGTCGGCGTGGCGGCTACCCATGAGGGGGATATCCTGGAGTATGTGTGGGACCACCCTCGGGTACGACCCATCGTCAACGACTTGCCCTACTTCGTGGCGCTGCCCACCACTTCCGGCACCGGCTCCGAGGTCGGCCGCTCCAGCGTGGTGAGTGAGAACGACACGCACCTCAAGCGCGTCGTCTTCAGCGCCAAGATTCTTGCCAAGACCGTGTTTGCCGACCCTGAGCTGACGTTCGGGCTGCCGGCCCATGTGACAGCCGCCACCGGCATGGACGCACTGACGCACAACGTCGAGAGTTACCTGTCACCAGCCTACCATCCACTGTGTGACGGCATCGCCCTGGAGGGCACACGCATCGCGGCGTCAGCGTTGTTGACTGCGGTGAAGGAGCCACACAACCTGCAGGCGCGCTCGAACATGATGATGGCGTCCATGATGGGTGCGATTGCTTTCCAGAAGGATCTGGGGGCGGTGCACTCCTGTGCCCATGCGCTGGGTGCGGTGTGTGACCTGCACCATGGCCTGGCCAACGCGCTGATGATCGATACCGTGCTGGACTGGAACTACGCCGCCGTGCCGAGCAAGTTCGACGAACTGGCCCATGTCTGTGGTGTTGCCGGCGGCGGCAAGGCTTTTGTGCCGTGGCTGCGGGACCTCAAGGTGAGTGTGGGTATCCTCGGCGGTCTGGCGGCCCACGGCGTACGGCCAGAACACATGGCCCGTCTGGTGCAGATCGCCACCGCCGACATGTGCCACCAGACCAACCCGCGCCCCTGCACGGCAGCAGACTTCGAGCGCCTGTTCCAGGCGGCGATGTAGGCATGGCCCCCTTTTTGCCCGAGCGCCTGAAGATCGGCATCAGCGCCTGCTTTTTTTACCCGGATCCGGCGCGCAACGCGTTTGCCAGCAAGACGCTGCAGTATGTGGAGCAGTCGGTGCCGCACTGGGTGATGTCGGCAGGTGCCTTGCCGCTGATGATCCCCTCGCCGCTGGGTGACACCGCCCGCGGCGACATCGGGTTTGCCGACTACGCACAGTGGCTCGACGGTCTGGTGTTGCATGGCGGGGCCGATGTCTGGCCCGGCAGTTATGGCGAGACGCCCCTGCAGGAGCGTTGGAGCGGTGACCGCAACCGCGACGAATACGAGATTGCCCTGGCGCGCGCCTTTGTGGCGGCGGGCAAGCCAGTGTTTGGCATCTGCCGCGGCATGCAACTCATCAACGTGGCGTTCGGTGGCACCCTGTACCAGGACATTGGCACGCAGCAGCCGCAAGCGCTGGTGCACCGCGATGCCATTACCTACGACCAGAACTTTCACGATGTCGAGGTGGTGGCCGGCAGTCGCCTGGCCGAAGTTTTGCAGGGCGCTACCCGGCACAAGATCAACAGCGTGCACCACCAGGCGGTGAAAGATCTGGCGGAGGGTTTTGTGGTCGAGGCGCGGTGCCCGGTTGACGGCATGGTGGAGGCGATTCGCCACACCGGCGAGGCCTGGGTGGCGGCCGTGCAATGGCATCCGGAGTTTCACCAACCGGCCTACGGCACGATCGACGACGAACCGATCCTCAACGATTTTCTGCATGCGGCGCAAGCCGCGCGCACCCGCAGCACACCATGACACAACTTGCCATCACCAACCCGGCCACCGGGGCCGTCATCACCCACGTGGACGCAGACACCACGGCATCCGTGGCTGTCAAGGCTGCAGCAGCACGCGCGGCCCAGCCCGCATGGGCTGCGTTGCCCATGTCCGGGCGCGCCGACTGCATCCGGCGTTTTCGCGCCGCCCTGGTGGCCGAGCTTGACGCGCTGGCGGCGGTGACCACCGCCGAAACCGGCAAGCCGATCAAGCAGTCGCGCAACGAGATCAACGGCCTGCTGCCGCGCATCGATTTCTTTCTGGAGCAAGTGGCGCCCTCGACCTGCACCGAGACGGTGTTTCAGGACGCGACCATGACCGAGCAGATCGAACATATCCCGCTCGGCGTGGTGGCCAACATCTCGGCCTGGAACTACCCCTGGTTCGTGGGCGGCAACGTGTTCATCCCGGCGCTGCTTACCGGCAATGCGGTGTTGTACAAGCCGTCCGAGTATGCCGTCCTGACGGGTCAGGCCATTGCGCGCCTGCTGCACGCGGCAGGTGTGCCCACGGACGTCTTTGCGCTGGTGGTGGGTGCGGGCGACGTCAGCGCCGCCTTGCAGGCGCAGGACATCGATGGCCTGTTCTTCACCGGCTCGCACGCCACGGGTGCCAGGATCGCGCAGGCGGTCGGGCCGCGTCTGGTCAAGCTGCAACTGGAGCTCGGCGGCAAGGACCCGACCTATGTCTGCGACGATGTCGACCCGGCAATCGCCGCCGAGTCTTTGGCTGACGGCGCCATGTACAACACCGGCCAGGGCTGCTGCTCGGTCGAGCGTGTGTATGTGCACGAGAAGATCTACGACGCTTTCGTGGCAGCGTTCGTGACCACCGTGCGCGGCTTCAAGGTCGGTGACCCGACGGTTGAGGACACCTACATCGGTGCCATCACGCGCAAGCCTCAGCTCGCCGTGCTGGAAGCCCAGGTGGCCGACGCCCGGGCCAAAGGCGCGCGGGTGTTGTGTGGCGGCGCGCGGCTGGGCGGGCCGGGCAACGGGTTTGAGCCCACGGTGATCGCCGATACCAACCACAGCATGGAGGTCATGCGTGAAGAGAGCTTCGGCCCGATTGTCGGCATTCAAAAGGTGTCCGGCGACGACGAGGCGGTGCGCCTGATGAACGACACCCGGTATGGCTTGACGGCTGGTGTCTACACACCGGACGAGGCGCGCGCACGCAGCCTGCTGTCGCGCGTGCAGGCGGGCACGGTGTACTGGAATTGCTGTGACCGCCTGAGCCCGCGCCTGCCCTGGAGCGGCGTGGGTGACTCCGGCATCGGCCTGACCATGTCGACCTACGGCATCCAGACATTTACCCGGCCCAAGTCCTGGCATTTGCGCAAGGCATGAGCCCGCGAAAGTACTCCGATGACCTCCACCATCGCCTTCTTTGACCTCGACCATACCCTGCTGGACGGGGACAGCGATGTGTTGTGGTGCGATTTCCTGATCACCCGCGGCGTCCTGGACCGTGGCGCTTTTGCGGCACGCAACGCCGACATCGAGGCGCGTTACAAGTCGGGTCAGGTGGACCCGGTGGAGTTCGCCAACTTTTATGTCTCCACTCTGGCCGGGCGCAGCCGTGCGCAATGGGAGCCGCTGCGCCAGGACTTCATGCGCTGCGAGATCGCGCCGCGTATCCCGTGCATCTCGCTGGATCGGGTGCGCAGCCACCAGGACCAGGGGCACACCGTGGTGCTGACCACGGCCACCAACCGCTTCATCACCGAGCTCACCGCCATCCATCTGGGGCTGGAGCATCTGATCGCCACCGAGCCCGAGGTCGTGGACGGCGTTTTCACCGGCCAGACCACCGGTGTACTGAACATGCGGGCCGGCAAGGTGACGCGCCTGCACGCCTGGCTGGCTGTGCGCGGTCAGACATTGGCGCAACTGCACAGTTTTGCCTACAGCGACTCCATCAACGATCTGCCGTTGCTGGAGACGGTAAACATCCCGACCGCGGTCAACGCCGACCCGAAACTGGCGGCGCTGGCACAGGCCCGGGGTTGGAAAACCCTGCAACTTCAATAGACAGGACATCAGCATATGCAATTCATCGACTCCAGCACCACCTTCCCCATCAGCTCCGCTGTCGTGCACAGCGGCCGCGTCTTCGAGGCCGTGGTGACCGGCATTCCGGACGGCCAGGGCAAACCGGTGCCAGGCGGCGCCGGCGCAGAAATGCGCGAGGCGTTCCGGCAACTGGATCTGCATCTGAAGGCGGCCGGGGTTGATCGTTATGCCATTTGCACGGCACGCCTGTATTTGCACGATGTGCTGGCCGACATCGCAGCCGTCAACCTGGTGTGGAAGGAGTACATGGGCACGCACCCGGTGGTGCGCCGCGCCTACGGCGTGACGCTGCAGGCAGGCATGCGGGTGGAGGCGGCGTTTACCGCAGAAATTCCGTAACTCAGCCCTGCTGACCATCGCCTGCCGTCACGCAACGCAGGCCGATTGTCGGGTTGCCGATCCGCGAGGTGTCACCGGGTGCGCTCAGGCGCCCGACTTGTACTTGACCGAGCAGCCATAGGGCCGCGTTGTCGCGTTGGCCAGCGGCTGTCCGGCGAGCGCCTGGCTGACGCCTTGTTTCACGTAGTTGACCGCCGTCCTGATGTCGTCGGCCCGTGCCGACGGGATGCTGTCGATGCCGCCGGCGTAGATCAGCTTGCCTTGCGGACTGATGATGTACATGTGGGGCGTGGTGCGCGCTGCGTAGGCTTGGCCAACAGTGCCGTCCTCGTCCATCAAGGTCAGGCTGGCGGCGGCTTTTTGCCCGCTCATCCATGCGGCGAGTTGTGTCGGCGCCAGATAATCGTGGTGTTCCCGTTCCGTGGAGTTGACAGCCAGCCAGACCACACCCTTGCCGGTGACCTCTTTTTGTGTGCCTTGCATATTCGCGCTGCTGTAATGCTTGCGCACATAAGGGCAGCCCGGGTTCAGCCATTCCAGCACCACGTGTTTGCCCTTGAAGTCACTCAGGCGCACGGTTTTGCCGCTGGTGTCGATGAGTGTGAAAGCGGGAGCGTCTTGCCCCACTGCGGGTGCGGCATGGCTGGCGGCCGAAATACCCAGGCCGAGCACGATGGCGGCAGTGACAAGGGATCGACGCAACATGAGAGTCCTCCTGGTGGTAGGCCGGTACGATGGTTACAAACGCGCCAGAACTGCCCTGACCTCCGGCACGCTCAAGATCTCCGACAACACGACCGGTGGCCTGCCCGCCTGGTACAGCACATATACCGGCACGCCGTTGCGCCCGAGCTGATGCAAAGCCGCCGTGATGGCGGGGTCACGCCGGGTCCAGTCGGCACGCAAAAGCACCACCTTGCGCTGCGCAAATTCAGCCAGCAACACGCTGTCACCCAGCACCGTCTGTTTGTTGTACTGGCAGGTGATGCACCACGCCGCCGTGAAATCGACAAACACCGGACGCCCGCTGGCGACGACTTGCTCCACTCGCCCCGGTTCCCAAGGCTCCCAGCCGTTGGCGCTATTCTGCAGGCTGGGGTCTGTTGATCGCGTCAGGGTCGGGCCAAGACCCCACAACAGCAGGGCCAAGGCGCCGATGGCGAACAGACCGACCCAGGTGCGTGCCGGGCCGACCAGCGTAGCGGCCCAGGCCACCAGCGCCAACGCGACCAGCAACGCCAACAGGGCGCCGGCACCGTCAATACCGCTGGTGTGACCAAGCACCCACACCAGCCACACCACAGTGGCAAACATCGGGAACGCCATCAACTTGCGGAATGTGTCCATCCAGGCGCCTGGTTTGGGCAACAGGCTGGCAAATGCCGGAACCTGGCTGGCAAGCAGGAATGGCGCGGCCATGCCCAGTCCTAGTGCGGCAAAGATCGCCAGCGCCTCTGCTGCCGGCAAGGCCATTGCCAGCCCGAGCGAGGCACCCATGAAGGGGGCCGTGCAGGGCGCGGCCACTGCGACCGCCAATACGCCGGAACCAAATGCGTCGGCGGCCGGGTTTTTGGCTTGGAAGCTGGCCACCGACGAGGGCAGGACTGAGCCGAAATCGAACACCCCCGCCAGGTTCAGGCCCAGCAGCGTGAATAACGCCGCCAACATGGCGACCACGACCGGGTCTTGTAGCTGGAACCCCCAGCCCAGATTCTCGCCAGCGCTGCGCAGCGCGAGCATCAGCACAGCCAAACCCAGAAAACTCAGCACCACACCACCGGTGTAGGCGATGCCGCTGACGCGCTGCACGCGACGGTTTGTCGCATGGCGTGCGAAGCCGATGACCTTGATCGCCAGTACCGGAAACACGCAGGGCATGAGGTTGAGAATCAAGCCGCCGAGCAGGGCCCCGGCCAGAGCGGCCCAAAATGTGAGACCGGGTGTGGCAGCCCGCCCGAAACCCTTGCCCTGCGCCACCGGTGGCGGTGTTCCGACCAAAGCGGCTGTCGGTGCCGGCCACGCCCCCTGCACAGTCGTCTCGACCCGGGTCGCGTTGCCCTCCAGCGCCAGCACCAGCGGCAACACTGCCGGGCTTGCGCTGCGCTGCGCAGACAGGGGCAGTCGCGCACTCCATAACGCGCCGTTCCATTGCTGGCTCCAGCGGGCGGCGGTCTCGAAAACCTCGGGAGTCTCGGCAAACAGCTCGAGGTTTTTCCCTTGCCACGCCGCAGGCAACCCGGCGACCGAGACCTGAATCGCCTGTTTGTCTATCAACGCGGTGTTCGCCGCGGACCCGACGAGCCGCTTGGGCTCGGCCTGCCAGGCTGCTTCGAAGGCTGCCGTGTTCAATGCGCTGGAGCTGCGCACGGGGAGCTTCAGGCTGAAGTCACCCTGTTGCGGTATACATTCTGTCTTGCACACCAGCCATGTCGCCTTGAGCCGGACTTCCACCTCGCCCGATAACAGGGGCGCCTTGAAATCGGGCGACACCGTGATTGGCACGGGCAGCAGGATGGTGCCCTCGTAGCCATAGTTGGCCAGGTTTCCAATCGGGAACTTTTTGGGCAAGGGCCAGGCGATGTCACCGGCAGTGATTCCCGGTGGCAGGGACCATTCCAGCGTGGTCGCAAGCCCCGAGTCGCCCGGATTTTTCCAGTAGGTGTGCCAGTGCTGAATATGGGCCAGCTGCAGGCCGATCCACAAGTTCTTGCCCGGCGCCACGCCATCGGGCGCATGCACCATGAGCTCGGCGCGAACCTGGTCCGTGGCTACCACGGCTGTGGGCTTGCCTTGCGCCGCTGCCTGGCCAAAACAGGCCACGCTCAAGGTGATGGACAAAAGCGCCGACAGGACGCGGCGGGTGAGGATGTAAATAGCGACCATGAACCCGATGTGAGCGTCTTCTTGCGATGTTAGTTCCGAAGCCGTGCTGCGTTTGTCATAACGCCATTCAACTGAGGTGCCGACCGATCAAGCCCGCCAGCTCAAACATCGTCACCTGGGGCTTGCCGAAGACCTTTTGCAGCTTGGCATCGGCATTGATGGCGCGCTTGTTGCTGGCGTCCTGCAAGCCGTTGGCCTTGATGTAGTCCCAGATTCTTTTCACCACCTCGGTGCGCGCCACCAAACCGGTGCCTATGACCGCGGCCAGCTCGGCGCTGGGGGTCAACGTGCCGACCCGGGTCGCGGTTTTGGGCACCTTGGCTGCCACAGAGCGTTTTGCAGCGGCCTTTTTTGCCGGCGCGGCCGCCGTCTTGGCTGGCACCTTGGCGGCCTTGGCCGTGCCGCCGACGGCCTTGCGTGCCACGGGCGTCGCCGTTGCTGGAGTGGCAACAGCCTTTGCAGCCGTCTTGCGCGGCGGGAATTTGGACGGTGCAAACTCAAATGCAACTTTGCCAGTCTCGGCATTCCAGGCCAGCATGGCCTTGAACGGACGGCGCGTGCGCATGGAGACGAACTTGTCCAGCAGGTCGGTCTTGCCGCTGGATAACAACTTGCCAATCTGCTCCCGGCTGACCGGTTGCTGCAAGATCACCTGGCCGGTCTTGAAGTCGCAGCTCGGCGTCGGCTGCGCGGCCGTGGGCACGGACCTGTCGCAGACATAGTTCTTGCCGCGCTCGTGCACGGCGCCGCCGCATTTCGGGCAGGCGCCCAGGGACTGCTGGGCGCTGAAGTCGATCAACTCACCGGTTTCTTCCCCTCGTCTGTCGTCACCAAAATCGAACTCGAGCTTGAAGTTCTTGCTCTCGTCATCGAACTTGATGACCATTTCGGCACTGAAGGGCCAACCCGCTTTGGAGCGGAACCCGTCTAGCGGGCCGATCTTGCGCTCGCGCAAAAACTGCTCGACCTCGGCCACCTCGAAGGTGCGCCCGGCTGGCGTCTTGCCGAATGAGAAGCCGCAACCTTCCTCGCCACCGCTCTTGCCGGTGCAGGCATAACGCCGGTAGTTCTCTTTCACCACGCCGCCGCAGTTCGGGCACGGCGCCGCCAGGGTGGCGTAGTCGCCGGGTATGGTGTCGCGGTCGTATTCCTTGGCCTTTCGCACCATGCGCTCGGTCATGGCGGCAATTTCGGCCATGAAAGACGCGCGGCTGAGTTTGCCGTGCTCCATCTGCGCCAGCTTGTATTCCCATTCACCGGTGAGCTCGGCCCGGGAAAGCTCCTCGACGCCCAGGCCACGCAGCAGGGTCATCAACTGGAATGCCTTGGCGGTGGGAATCAGCTCGCGGCCCTCGCGCAGCATGTATTTCTCGTTGATCAGCCCCTCGATGATGCTGGATCGGGTGGCTGGTGTGCCAAGCCCCTTCTCGTGCATGGCGGCGCGCAGTTCGTCGTCTTCAATGGTCTTGCCGGCACCCTCCATGGCGCCAAGCAGGGTCGCCTCGGAGTAACGGGCCGGCGGCCGTGTCTGCAGGCCCCGGGCGTCCACTGTTTGTGTCTGCACTTTTTCGCCTGGAGCTACCGCCACCAGGATGGCCGGGTTTTTCTCGTCGCTGTCCCGGGCCTCATCCTGCGCTTCCTTGCCATAAATCGCCAGCCAGCCTGGTTTGACCAGTACCCGGCCTTCGGTCTTGAAGTTGTGGCCCGTGCCATCCGCTGCGGCAACGGTGCTGACGCGGGTGGTGACCTGGTGCTCGGCGCTGGGGAAGAACACCGCCATGAAGCGGCGCACCACCAGGTCATATATTTTTTGTTCGGCCTCGCTCAGGCCATGCGCTGGCTCCAGGGTTGGAATGATGGCGAAGTGGTCGCTCACCTTGGTGTTGTCGAAGATACGTTTGCTGGGTTTGATGTAGTTGCCTTTGAGCGCTGTGGCGGCAAACGGTGCCAGGTGCTTCATGGTGCTCTTGGCGAGCATCTCGAAGGTTTGTCGGACCACCGGCACATAGTCTTCCGGCAAGGCGCGCGAGTCAGTGCGCGGATAGGTCAGCGCCTTATGGCGCTCGTACAGGCTCTGGGCGATCGACAGGGTGGTCTTGGCGCTATAGCCGAACTTGCCGTTGGCTTCGCGTTGCAGTGAGGTCAGGTCGAACAGCAAGGGGCTCGCTTGCGTGATCGGCCGGCTTTCCTCGCTCACGCTGGCAGCCTTGCCACGCACCGCGTTGGCGATGTCCTGCGCCTGTGCCATGGACCAGACCCGATCCGCCCGAAGTTCGTTGTCCGGCTCCTCGGTATTGCCGGCGGCCTGGTTGGCAGCCGACTTCTTCCATGTCGGGTCAAACCACTTGCCTGCGTATTCGCCCGCCTGTGCGGCAAAGGTGGCGTG
This sequence comes from Betaproteobacteria bacterium, assembly GCA_031363785.1. Lineage (GTDB taxonomy): Bacteria > Pseudomonadota > Gammaproteobacteria > Burkholderiales > Burkholderiaceae_C > CAISIP01. The sequence continues at coordinate 6,866 of JANLVB010000238.1, read as the reverse complement.
CACCTCCCAGTAGTTGCGGCTGACGAACTTGCGGATCTTCTCCTCGCGCTCCACCACCACCGACAGGGTGGGGGTCTGAACCCGTCCCACGGTGGTCAGGAAGAAGCCGCCGTCGCGTGAATTGAACGCGGTCATGGCGCGGGTGCCGTTGATACCCACCAGCCAGTCGGCTTCCGAGCGGCAGCGTGCCGCGTCAGCCAGCGGCAGCATCTGCTTGTCGCTGCGCAGCGCGCCGAAGCCGTCACGAATCGCCTGCGGCGTCATGGACTGCAGCCACAGGCGCTGCACCGGGTGTTTGGACTTGCTGTATTGCTGGATCAGGCGAAAAATCAGCTCACCCTCGCGTCCAGCGTCACAGGCGTTCACCAGGGCGCCGATGTCCTTGCGCTTGGCCAGCCGCACGATGGCGTTGAGGCGCGCCTTGGTCTTGTCCATCGGCTTGAGATCGAAATGCGGCGGAATCACCGGCAAATGGGCAAAACTCCATTTTCCGCGTTTGACATCGAACTCTTCTGGCGCCTGGATCTCCAGCAGGTGCCCGACCGCACTGGTCACGACATGGGTCGCGCTCTCGAAATGGTCGTCATGTTTTTCAAACTTGCCCACGCTCGGCGTGAGTGCGCGCACGATATCCTGCGCCACCGAAGGTTTCTCCGCGATGACAAGCGTTTTGCCAGCCACCACATTTTTAGCGAAAACTACGTTTTTCATCTGACTACAATCCACAGGTCTCGCGTGCGCACATGCGCACACACGCAGGCGCGCACATACGCGCGCCCATACGAGTTCACATTACCAAATTTTTCAGACGTGTCCAAAAAAGCGATTCCTGCAGACCCGCGACGCATCCAGACCCGGCGCTCCGGCGTGCACGGAAAAGGGGTGTTTGCCTTGCGCGATTTGGCCGAGGGCGAGGTGATCGTCGAATATGTCGGAGCCATCATCAGCTGGAAGCAGGCGCAGCGCCGCCATCCGCACAATCCGGCCGACCCGAACCATACCTTCTATTTCCACATCGATGAAAAACGCGTGATCGACGCCTTGTACGGCGGCAACTCGTCGCGCTGGATCAACCATTCCTGCGATCCCAATTGCGAGGCGGACGAAACGGATGGCCGGGTGTTCATCAAGGCGCTGCGCAGCATTGTGCTCGGAGAAGAGCTGTTCTACGACTACGGCCTGATCATTGATGCGCGTCATACGCCCAGCCTCAAGGCTGAGTATCCGTGCTGGTGTGGTGCCGGGAGCTGCCGTGGCACGCTGCTGGCGCCCAGGCGCCGCCGTGTCGCCTGAAGAGCGCTGGGATCTTCCCGCGCTGCGCCGGCAACTCGCCAGCGGCCTGCCCGGTTGCTCGGTCGAGCTGGTCGAGTGCATAGCCTCCACCAACTCCGAGCTCATGCGCGGGCTGCGGCTGGGCCGGCAGGAGAAACGCTTGCTGATCGCCGAACACCAGACTGCCGGGCGTGGACGACTGGGGCGGCAGTGGATCGATGGGCCGGCCAAGGACAACGATGCCGGTGGCGGCGACCTGTTGTTCTCGCTGTGCCTGCCGCTGGCCAGCGCCCATTCGTCGGGCCTGTCGCTGGCGCTGGGTGTTGCATTGGCGGACAGCCTGCATGCCGATGTCAAGCTGAAATGGCCCAATGACCTTTGGCTGGGGGGGCGCAAACTGGCCGGCATCCTGATCGAAACTACCAGTCTGGGCGATACGCGTCATGTAGTGCTTGGCGTCGGGATCAACGTCGCTGCGCGCTCCGCAGCCGGCTGGGACCCCGGGCCGGCCTGGGTGCAGGAAGTCTTGCCAGGCATTGCGGCGCCCGGATTGTTGCAGCGTGTGCTGCCCGCAGTGTTGCTGGCATTGCAGCAGTTTTCTGCACTTGGCTTGCAACCGTTCCTGCCCGGATTCGCCGCGCGGGATCTGTTGCGTGGCCGTTCGGTGTTGCTGAGCGACGGTACGACCGGAATCGCCCGTGGCGTGGATGGTGATGGCGCTCTGCTGGTGCATACTGCGCTGGGCATGAAAACCATCACCAGCTCCGAGGTCAGTGTGCGGCCGGCGGCGACCGGCGGGGAGGGGTGATGTTGCGCCTGCTGGTCCTGCTGCTGCTGTTGGCAAATCTTGGCTACTTCGCCTGGAGCCACGGGCTGTTGCGAAGTTACGGGTTCGCGCCAACGGCACAGAATGAGCCGCAGCGATTGGCGCAGCAGATACGGCCCGGCCAGCTGCGCATTCTGTCCAGCGACGAAGTGCGCACCGCCGGCGCGACCGCGCCGGCGGCCGGCAAACCTGCACAGTGCCTGCAGTCGGCCGTGTTGGACGAGGTGCAGGCTGAGGCTGTGCGCCTGGCCGCACAGGCTACCCTGCCGGCCGGTAGCTGGGCACTCGATACCGTTGTCGAGCCAGCGCGCTGGATTGTCTATATGGGCAAATATCCCGACGCGCAGACCTTGGCCAAGAAGCGCAGCGAACTGGCCGCACTCAACCTGCGCTTTGAGCCGCTGACCAATCCGGAACTCGGGTTTGGACTGTCACTGGGCGGATTTGACAGCGAGGCAAACGCTCGTGCCGCCCTCGTCAGCCTGAGCCAGCGTGGGGTAAAAACTGCCGCCGTGGTGCAGGAACGCGCCGAACTGCGTGGCAGTGTGTTCAAGCTGCCATTGGCCGACGACACGTTGCGCGGCCTGCTCGATGCGCTCAAGCCGGCGCTGGGGGGGCGCGGCTTGCGTTCCTGCCCGTGACTCCGGGCCTGACTGCGGCATTTGCCGTGCCTTTACCCAAACGTCGATGGAACTTGCAGGCTGGTGTCAAAACGCACCGTGAACAGCGCACCCGGTGGGGTCTTGCCGTGGTGGGCGTCGTCCACCGCCACCGATGCTTCATGGAGTTGCGCAATTTCGAGCACGATGGGCAGGCCGAGGCCGGAGCCTTCTGCCTCGGTGCCCAATGTTCGGTAGAAGGGTTTGAAGACCAGTTCGCGCTCAATCGGCGTTATGCCGGGGCCGGAGTCTTCCACCTGCAGCATCAGCACCTGTTGCAGCGGATTGGCCAACACACGTGCCGTCACCACGCCTGGATGCTGCGGGCTGGACGGCGTGTAATTGATGGCGTTGATGACCAGGTTGCGCACCATCTCCTGCAGCAGTGTGGGGTTGCCCTGCAGCACCACACCGGGTTCGCCGGGCTGCAGGCCCTCATATCCCAGGTCGATCGACTTCTCCAGTGCACGCGGCAGGCAGTCCTGCACCACATCGATGGTGATACGGGCCAAGTCGCAATGCTGGCGGCTCATGGCGCTCTGGCTACCCTCGGCCCGTGCCAGGGCCAGCAACTGGTTGACTGTATGGGTTGCGCGCACGCTGGCGTTGCCGATCTGGCGCAGTGACTGTTTGAGTTCGTCGGCACTCGCACCGTGGCGTTGTGCCAGGTCGGCCTGCATGCGCAAGCCGGCCAGTGGTGTCTTCAACTGGTGCGCGGCATCGGCCAGAAAGCGCTTCTGATGGCTGATCGAGTTTTTTAGCCGCAGCAACAGATCGTTGACGGAAGACACCAGGGGCTCTACTTCCTGCGGGATGGCTTCGTAGTCGAGCGGACTGAGGTCATCCGGCTTGCGGGCACGAATGCGTTCCTCCAGCCGGTTCAGCGGCTTGATGGCGTAGGCCAGGCCAAGCCATACCAGCAACACCGCCAGCGGAAGGATCACAAACTGCGGCAACAACACGCCCTTGACGATCTCGGTGGCGAGTACCGCACGCTTGTCCAGTGTTTCCGCCACCTGAACCAGTGCCGGCCGGGCATTGGCGAGGTCAAGCTTTACCCAGGTGTAGGCGACCTTGACGTCGACGCCGCGGTGTAGCGCATTACGCATGCGCACTTCGCCGAAAAACGGTGCTTCGTCGTCATCTGGCAGTGGCAGGTCACGTTCGCCACTGAGAAATTCGCCGCGCGCCCCCAGTATCTGGTAATAGACCTGATCCGATTCATCGGCACGCAGCAGTTGACGCGCCGGCAGTGGCAGGTTGAACTGCACCGTGCGGTTCCTCACCGTCACCAGGCGCGCCAGTTCGCCGACATTGAATTCCAGCGCCCGGTCAAAGGGTTTGCCGGCAACACTCTGTGCCACCAGCCAGGTCAGCACGAGGCTGATGGGCCACAACAGCAGCAACGGCGTGATCATCCAGTCCAGGATTTCACCAAACAGCGAGCGCTGTTCGGTGCGAAAGAGCTTCACGATGCCGGCCTGTCAGTCCGGTATCTTTTCCAGGCAATAACCCAGGCCACGCACCGTGGCGATGCGGATCGGCCCCTTCTCGATCTTCTTGCGCAGCCGGTGGATGTAGACCTCGATCGCATTGTTACTGACCTCCTCACCCCATTCGCACAGGCGTTCCACCAACTGGTCCTTGCTGACCATGCGGCCGACGCGTTGCAGCAGCACCTCGAGCAGCCCCAGCTCGCGCGCCGACAAGTCGATCATCTTGCCGTCAATGCTGGCCACCCGCCCGGCCTGGTCATAGACCAGTGGACCATGGCGGATATTGTCGCTGGCGCCACCCATGCGCCGGCGCAGCAGCGCGCGCGCGCGGGCTTCGAGCTCCTGCAGGCTGAACGGCTTCGCCATGTAGTCGTCTGCACCGTAGTCGAGTCCCTTGACCCGTTCGTCGACGCTGTCGGCCGCGGTCAATATCAGCACCGGAAGCGACGAGCCGCGGGCACGCAACCTGCGCAGCACTTCCAGGCCATGCATCTTGGGCAAACCGAGGTCGAGGATCAACAAGTCGAACTCTTTGTTCGTCATGAGTGCGGCGTCGGCTTCGCTGCCATTGGCCACATGGTCCACCGCAGCGCCGGTGCCGCGCAGGGCCCGCAGCAATCCGTCGGCCAAGACGCGGTCGTCTTCGGCGATGAGAATACGCATCGTTGTCTCCTGCCGGATTCCGGCCCGGGTTGTCCAGAACATTCTAGACCGTGCTTTCGGCCCTCCGGTACCGGGCTGATTCCAGGGGCGCGGAGTTGTTGGGCGCCGCCATGTATCAGCTGTTGTACGCCTCCAACCCCAGTTGCACCACGGTTGCCACGTCAGGCCCGACAGCTGCCGCGAATTCGGCCTGCGCCTGTTGCACGCCCTTTGCATAGGCGTTCAGCCATTGCAGGCCGCTGGTGGTGAAAACAATGCGGATGGCACGTGCGTCGCGGGGGTCTGGCTCGCGGCGCACCAGATCCCAGGCGCAACACTGGTCGACCAGCTTGCCCATGGCCTGTTTGCTGACGCCCGCGCGTTGTGCCAGCTCGGTCAAGCCGCATCCGTTCAATGGCAGCTGTCGCGTGATGTGGATGTGTGAGGCGGTCAGCGCGCCACGACCTGCCAGATTGGCCAGGGACAGCGAAAGGTCGACGCTGCGTGCCATGACGGCGAGTACCCGGGCGTCGAATTGACGGCTTGCCCGACCCAGCATTTGCCCGAGGTGGGTTTGACGCCATCTCTGGTCGGTTATGGCGTCTTGCATGCCCCGAATTGTAAATTAAATTGACTAAAAAATGTGTTTACATGATTCAATGCAGGAGATAATATACTGTTCAAGTATCCAGCCTGTCATTAATACCAGACGCCCGAATCCCACCTCAACAACCCCAAGGAGAATCACCATGGACACCGCAGTCAGAGCCGTCACATCGGCAAGCACCGAAAAAGCCAAAGCCCTGCAAGTCGCACTGGCCCAGATTGAGAAGCAGTTTGGCAAGGGCACCATCATGCGACTGGGTGAAGGCGAGGTGATCGAAGATATCCAGGTCGTCTCCACCGGTTCCCTGGGGCTGGATATTGCCCTGGGCGTGGGTGGTCTGCCGCGTGGCCGGGTAATTGAGATCTACGGCCCGGAGTCGTCCGGCAAGACCACCCTGACGCTGCAGACCATTGCCGAGATGCAGAAAACCGGCGGGCAATGCGCCTTTGTCGACGCCGAGCATGCGCTGGACATCCAGTACGCGCAAAAGCTGGGCGTCAATTTGCAAGACCTGCTGATCAGCCAACCCGACACCGGTGAACAGGCGCTTGAGATCGTCGATTCGCTGGTGCGCTCCGGTGCGGTGGACCTGATCGTGATCGACTCGGTGGCAGCCCTCACGCCGAAGGCCGAACTCGAGGGAGAAATGGGTGACTCTCTGCCCGGCCTGCAGGCGCGCCTGATGAGCCAGGCCCTGCGCAAACTCACGGCCCATATCAAGAAGACGAATTGCATGGTGATCTTCATCAACCAGATCCGCATGAAGATCGGCGTGATGTTTGGTAGCCCGGAAACCACCACCGGCGGCAATGCGCTCAAGTTCTACGCCTCGGTGCGACTCGACATCCGCCGCACCGGCACCATCAAGAAGGGAGATGAGGCGATCGGCAACGAAACCAAGGTCAAGGTGGTGAAGAACAAGGTGGCGTCGCCGTTCAAGACGGCCGAGTTCGACATCCTTTTTGGTGAAGGTATCAGCCGCCATGGCGAGGTCATCGACATGGGCGTGAACGCGCACATCCTGGACAAGTCGGGTGCCTGGTATGCCTATAACGGTGAAAAGATCGGCCAGGGGCGCGACAACGCACGCGAATTCCTGCGCGAAAACCCTGAGCTGTCGCGCGAAATCGAGAACAAGGTGCGCGAATCCCTGGGCATTCCGTTGCTGGCTGAAGCGCTGGACGCCGAGCCACCGACCCGCACCAACGGCAAGAAGGCCGACTGAACCCCGGCCTGCTGCGGCATCACCGAGGGCGCACATGGCGCAGCAACTCTCGCTCAAGGGCCGCGCATTGCGGCTGCTGGGCAACCGGGAACACTCGCGCCTGGAGCTCCAGCGCAAGCTGATTGCACATGCCCGGGAC
>JANLVB010000231.1:0-5760 GCA_031363785.1 Betaproteobacteria bacterium | reverse complement strand
GCCCTGGGTACAGGTCGTGCATGCGGTTGAAACAACGCAGGTAGGTCGACTTGCCGCAACCGCTGGGGCCGATCAGCGCTGTCACCCGGTTCTCATAGATCGGCATCGAGACTGCCTTGAGCGCCTTGAAACTGCCGTAATAAAAGTCCAGATTCTTGGATTCGGCCTTCAGCGCCGGCGGATTGTCGGGGAGCGTGGTGGTGGATGCCATGGTGTCTTGGTAGGTATGTGGGAGGAATTACCAATTGATGTTCTTGCGCAGCCGGTAACGCAGCCAGATCGCCAGGGCATTCATGCCCAGCGTCAGAAACACCAGCACCAGGCTGGCCGCCGCGGCGTTGGCATGAAATGCGGGGTCGGGACGCGACGTCCAGTTGAAAATCTGGATCGGCATCACGGTAAAGGGAGAAAACAGCCAGTCGAACAGGCCTGCCGGCGGGTCACCTGTAAAGGGCACTGGTGGCAGAAACGCAATGAAGGTCAGGGCGCCGATGGTGATGATGGGCGCCGTCTCGCCAATCGCGCGCGACAGTCCAATGATCACCCCAGTCAAAATGCCGGGCATGCCGTAGGGAACCAGATGGTCGCTTACCACCTGCCACTTGGTGGCCCCACAGGCGTAGGCACCTTCGCGCACCGTCTGCGGGATGGCACGCAAGGCCTCGCGCGTGGTAACGATCACGATCGGCAGGATCAACAATGCCAACGTCAGCCCGGCCGAGAGTATGCTCTGGCCAAACCCAAATGTGTACACAAACAAACCGAGCGCCAGCAAGCCGTACACGATGGAAGGCACACCCGCGAGGTTGCTGATGTTGATCTCGATCAGATCGGTAAACCAGTTCTTGCGGGCATATTCTTCGAGATAGATCGCGCTGGCTATTCCCACCGGAATCGCAAACAGTGCAGTCACGATCATGACGAAGAACGACCCCACCCAGGCGGACAGGATACCGGCCTGCCCGGCCCGTCGTGACGGGAAACTGGTAAAGAATTCAGCCGTCAGGCGGGGAAATCCGTCGATGACCATCTCGGTAAACAAAGCCACAAGCGTCAGGATCGCGATCGCGATCGACGCCATGCCGACCACGCCAAACACCACATCCCAGCGTTTGTGCGATTTGATGATGCCGCGGATATGCTCCGCGCGTTTCATGGTGTCGTCCATCAATAGGCCTCCCGGTATTTGCGGCGCAACCAATGGCCCAGCAGGTTGAAAAACAAGGTGATCAGCAGCAGCGTCAGGCCAGCGGCAAAAATGGTCTGGTAACCGACACTGCCGTGCGGCAAGTCGCCCAAGGCAACCTGGACGATGAACGAGGTGATGGTTGCCGCCGGCTCAAGCGGATTGAGCGACAGATTGGGCTGCATGCCAGCCGCAACGGCCAGGATCATGGTCTCGCCAACCGCTCGCGAAATTCCCAGAATGTAGGCCGACGCAATGCCCGAAAAAGCCGCCGGCACGACCACACGGGTAGCGGTCTGGAAGCGGGTCGCCCCCATCGCATAGGAGCCCTCACGCAGACTCATGGGCACCGCACGCATCGCGTCTTCTGACAGCGACGACACGTAGGGAATGATCATGATGCCCATGACGATGCCAGCCGACAGGACGTTGAAGGTCGGCAAACCGGGGTAAATCATCTGGATCAACGGGGTCACCGTCAGCAGTGCGAAAAAACCGTAGATGATCGTGGGCACGCCGGACAACAACTCCAGCACCGGTTTGAGCACTTCACGCAATCGGTGTTCGGCAAACTCCGACAGATAGATGGCGATGATGGTGCCCAGGGGAATCGCAATCAGCAGCGCCACCATCGAACTCGACAGGGTGCCCGACAACAGCACCATGATGCCGAAATGCGCGTCGTCGAACAATGGTGTCCACTGCGTGTCCGTCAAAAAGGTCCACAGCGGAACATTGCTGAAAAACACCAGCGACTCGCGCAGCAGGATATAGACGATCGCGAGAGTGGTGAACACCGACACACAGGCGGCACCCAACAACGCCAATTCAACCAAGCGGTCGGTGCGCCTGCGCGCTGCCTTGATTTGCGCCAGTTCGGCGAGACGGGCCGCACCTGTCAGTCGTTCAGTGCTCACAGTTTGGTCCGCAGTGGTGGAAACGGACATTGTAGTTTTCGTCCTGTACGGAAAGCGGATTGCCGCGCCCCGGGCGCGGCAAGACGACAATGGATCAGAGCTTGGCTTCCCGCTTCACCAACTCCTCGATGCTGATGCCCACCTCATTTTTGCCACCAAAGATGGTCCCTTTCTTGTTGTCGACAATGTGCTTCAGGTTACCCGTGTAGATAGCCGCAGGCAGGGGAACGTACTTCACCTCCTTGGCCATCTTGGCGCCATTCGCCATGTAGAAGTCAATGAACTTCTTGACCTCGGGCTTGGCCAGCGACTTGACATTGAGATAGATGAAAATCGGGCGCGCCAAAGGCTGGTAGGTTCCCGAAATGACGGTCTCCGGGCTGGGCGCTACCGCCGGCTTGCCTTCTTTCTCGACGATGGGCAGGGCTTTGAGCTTGCCGGTATTCTCGGCGTAATAGGCGAAGCCGAAATACCCCAAGGCGTTCACATCGCCAGCAACACCCTGCACCAGCACGTTGTCGTCCTCTGAAGCGGTGAAGTCACCCCGGCTGGACTTGGCTTTGCCAACAATGGCTTCGGTGAAGTAATCGAAGGTGCCTGAATCGGAGCCGGCACCGAACAGCTTCATCGGCTGATCCGGCCAGGCCGGGTTGATCTGGTTCCAGCGCATCACCTTGCCTTGGGCAGCCGGCTCCCACATTTTCTTCAACTCGGCGACGGTGGCCTGCTTGAGCCAGGTGTTCCTGGGGTTGATAACCACCGTCAAGGCGTCAAAAGCAACCGGCAGCTCGAAGTACTCGACGCCAGCAGCCTTGCAGTCGGCCATCTCAGACGCAGAGATGGGACGCGACGCGTTCGAGATGTCGGTCTCCGCGCGGCAAAACTTCTTGAACCCGCCACCGGTTCCGGAGACACCAACAGTTACCTTCAGGCCTTTGTTGGCTTTCTGGAATTCCTCGGCTACGGCCTCGGTGACCGGGTAAACGGTGCTGGAGCCGTCAATCTTGACCACCTGCGCAGTGGCCAGCAAAGGCACAGCGGCAAGGACAAAGAGCGTGGAGATGCAAACGATGAACCGGAGTTTGAAGGATTTCATGGGGTTTCCTGAAAGTGGGAGTCGGATAGAGGTTTGAACGGACTGTATGGCGAGAATGTGACTATTTGATGACGAAACTCAGCCCAACTTGCACTGGGTTCCGTTGGGCTTGCCGCCATGCGACAGACTGATGCCCTTGTCGCCCTTGGTCGTGAGCTGGTAGCCGTCGCCATGAAAGACGCCATCGGTTTTCATTTCCAACTCGGCCGAACCATGCAGGCCACGGACCCGCACACTCCTGCCGTCTTCCGACGCACGGGCGCTGAAACGTCCGCCATCACATTCATAGTTGACAAACTTCCCCGCAACCATGCCCGGCGCGGGCATCGGTGTAGAGGCGCAGGCGGTGAGTGTCAGGGCGAAAACCGTAGCGGTCAGTGCAGCAAATTGCATATTGTTGATCTCCTTCAAGTGGGTGTTCCAGGTCGGTCAACAGAACGATAAACATCAGTATTTGCGCGCTTCATGACAAGCTGATGACACTCCGTTGCTGGGATTTCGGCAAGTAAGCCGCGTGCGGCACCGGCGCTATTTCCATCACCATGTGTCTCCGCACAACATGCCGACTGTGCGTCACCAGGTTGTCACGAAGCCGCCATCCAATTGCAAGCAGCCCATTGCCGTCACGGCATGGCGTTCGCAACCCTCACTACGGAAACCAAGATGGCTAAAGATTTTGAGCAAATGGAAGATAGCAACCGCTCGCACAACCCGAGCATCCATGACGTGTCGTTGCCGTCGCGCCGCACAGTATTGCGCGGTGGTCTGGGGGCAATGGCCAGTGGCCTGCTGGCGCCGTTGGGTGCCGTCGGAGCCGCTGTCGGCCTCAGCGCCTGCGCCAGCGCGCCGGGAAGCCAAGGGCCACTGCTGGGCTTTCAGAGCGTGCCCGTCTCGACGGCCGACACCATTGCCGTGCCGCCTGGCTATATGGCCCAGGTTATCGCCGCCTGGGGTGAGCCAGTGGGCTTGCCCGGTCAGGACCACGCCTTTCGCGACGACGCGAGCAACACCGCAGCGCAGCAGGAAACCCAACTCGGCATGCACCACGATGGCATCCATTTCTACGCCCAGGATGGCTCGCGTCGCGGGCTGTTGGTGATGAACCACGAGTACACGGATGACGGCTTGTTGTTCAGCGATGGCATGGCGAACTGGAGCGCCGACAAGGTACGCAAGTCCCAGGCCGCGCATGGCGTGTCGGTGATCGAAGTGCAAGACCGTGGTGGTCAATGGCAGATCGTCAAGCCGTCGCGCTGGGCCCGGCGCATCACTGGCAATACACCCATGCAATTCGGTGGCCCGGCAGCCCGGCATGCCATGCTCAGAACTGCAGCGGACCCCAGCGGGCGGACCGTGCTGGGTACCCTGAACAATTGCGGCAGCGGCATCACACCATGGGGAACCTACCTCACCTGCGAAGAGAATTTCGCTGGTTATTTCAACGCCTGGGACACACCCAATGCCCACGAGCGGCGCTGGGGTCTGCGCAAAGGGGGCTTTGGATACCGCTGGCATGAACACGACCCCCGGTTCGACGCCACGAAAACCCCGAATGAACCAAACCGCTTTGGCTGGGTGGTGGAAATCGATCCGTCCAACCCTGGTTCGACGCCGATCAAACGCACCGCGCTCGGCCGCTCGGCGCATGAGGGCGCCACCACCGCCCTTACAAAAGATGGCCGTGCCGTTGTCTTCATGGGCGAGGACGCACGATTTGAATACATATACAAGTTTGTCAGCCGCGATGCCGTCAAGCCTGGTGGTTTTGCGGCCAACGCCACCCTGCTGGACCACGGCACGCTCTACGTCGCCAAGTTCAACGCCGAGGGCCGTGGCCAGTGGCTTGCACTGGTGCATGGCCAAGGGCCATTGACCAGCGCAAACGACTTCGCAGATCAGGGCGAGGTGCTCATCAAGTCGCGCCAGGCCAGCGACCAGTTGGGCGCCACCAAGATGGACCGCCCGGAATGGATCGACATCGACAAAAACGGTTGGGTCTATTGCACACTCACCAACAACAGCAACCGCGGTGGCGACAAGCAATTTGTGGCGGATGCGGCCAACCCCCGCGTCAACAACAGCATGGGCAACATCATCCGCTGGAAGGAAGATGGCGACTTCCATGGCACCACCTTTGCATGGAACCACTTCGTGCTGGCCGGTGACCCCGCGCTGGCGCGCGCTGACGCCAAAGGCAACACGCGTGGTGATATCTTTGCCTGCCCGGACGGCTTGTGGACCGACCAGCGCGGTGTGTTGTGGATACAAACCGACATGTCGACCTCCGCCATGGGCAAGGGGGACCTGGTCAACCTGGGCAACAACGCCATGCTGGCAGCAGACCCCGGCACGGGCGAGATCCGGCGCTTCCTGGTCGGGCCGGCCGGGTGCGAGATCACCGGCGCCACCAGCACGCCTGACGGCAAGACCATGTTCATCAATATCCAGCACCCTGGTGAAAGTCCGTCCGAGCGCAGCGACCCGGCCAATCCACGCGCCATTTCCAACTGGCCTGACAAGAAGCCCAACGGGCGCCCACGCTCGGCCACGGTGGTGATACG
>JANLVB010000230.1:0-2899 GCA_031363785.1 Betaproteobacteria bacterium | reverse complement strand
GTGGCTCACAAGATGATCCGCTTGATCTACGTGATGCTCACGCGCAAGCAGGCCTACCTCGATCAACACATCGACTACGCGGCCATGAGTGCGAAGAAAAACGCGCCGCGCTGGATCAAGCAACTCAAGCAGGCGCTAGGGTCAAGTCTTGCCTTTTGCCTGAACGCCCTTCTTGACACGCAAAAGGCAAGACTTGATCCTGACGGCGCTGACGGCGGCGTGACCCTGACGGCGGCGCTGACGACGCTAGACTCTGACGGCGTAGGGGCGTCGGGGTTGGTGGCGATGGCGCTGTTTCATGAGTTGATGGTCACGGCGTCCATCGGGCCGACGGCGGACCGCATGGCTGACGCGGACTTCGGAGTACTGGATGCGCCTTGATCAAACACTCGATTGAACGGGCGGCGCGCTGGCGCTTCACCGTACCGACTGTGGTGGTGATGGCCCTGCTGGCTGCGTTCGTCAACGAGTTCACGTTTCAGCACACCGTGGCTGCGGTGGCGCGCGCCATCGCCCTGACCGACGCACGCCTGGAAGCGACCAAGGCGCTGCAAGCCATGACGGTGATGGAAGCCGCCGCGCGGGCGGCCCTGGCGCATGACCATCCGCACCACCGCGAACGCTTCGAGGCCGCATCGAAAGCCTTCTACTCCGCCCGGCAGCCCGTCTTCGGCTTGATCGCACGCTCGGTCCCAGGCGGCGCGGCCGTGGCGGACAAGCTCCGGCAGTCCAGCGACGCGCAGATTTCGCTCCTGCGTGGCTGGCTGGAGAGCGCGACACAGGTCGCCGCGAACCCGGCCGTTCAACGGCTCGGCCCCGACGCCGATGTCCGGCGACAAGCTGATCTGCAGGCGGAGTTCGCGTCTGCGCTGGACTCCGTGGCGGGCGCGCAGCATGTGGCGCGGGTGTCGATCTACAACGCCCTGCTGCTCAGCCGCGTGGCCATCCACGCCCTGGTGCTGGTGGTGGTGATTGCGCTGTTGTTGTTCGTGCGCGAATTGCGCCAGTCCGACGCCGAACGCGCGCGCGAACATGGCCGGCTGGCCAAGCAGATCAAGGACCGCACCTCGCATCTGCACGACCTGGCCGACCACCTCGTGACGGTGCGTGAGGACGAACGCGCAAGTCTGGCGCGCGACCTGCACGACGAGATGGGCGGACTCATGACAGCCATGAAGCTGGAACTGGCGCGGCTGCTGCGCGTGCCCGGCGTGCCGGCAGCAGCCATCGAACACGTACGTGGCATCGACGCGCGCCTGAGCGACGGCATTGCCCTCAAGCGCCGCATCATCGAGAACCTTCGTCCGTCGTCGCTGGACCAGCTGGGCCTGAAGGTGGCGCTGGAGCTGTTGTGTGCCGACCTGCAAAGGGTGCTGGCAGTGCCCGTGGCGACCGATTTGCACGACGTGCAACTCGGCAACGAGAAGGAGTTGACCGTGTTTCGCGTCGCGCAGGAGTCACTGACGAACATTGCCAAGTACGCGTCTGCGCACAAGGTGCAGGTTCGATTGACCCTGGACCCAAGGCCCGGCGCGGGCACCGTCACCCTCACCGTCAGCGACGACGGGCGCGGCTTCGACACGTCGCGGCCGGCGATTGGCCGACACGGTTTGCTGGGCATGCAAATGCGGGTCGAACGGCACGGCGGCACGTTCGAGGTGCAAAGCCGGATCGGATCGGGCACCCAGATCGTCGTCACCCTGCCCGTCGACGCGCCGGACTCCAGTCCGCCGTCGACCTAGATCGCAACCGGAGCCTCGGGGTCACGGAGCCTCGGGGTCAAGTCTTGCTTCTTGCCTCCAGCCGCTGGACGGCCTCACGCGCGGTGATGATCGGAATGCCCTGGAAGTTGCCCATCGGCAAGAGGTCGCGCTTGTCGCCCGAGGCGATGAGATCGGCCTGGCCGGTGATGGCCGCCGCGATGACGTGATCGTCATCGGGATCGGTGGGCACCACGCGCGGCACTTCGGTGGGTGACACCACGACAGCCAGCCCCCGCAGATCATCGACGATGCCCTGCGGTGTGAGCCCGGCCTGGCTGAGCCTGGCGGCGAACTTGCTGCGCGAGAGCACATCGAGCAACTCGGCCAGCAGCACCTCGCTCGTGCAAAGCTCGAACTCCCCGGCCTTGGCGCCATCGACGAGCCGCCGCGGCGGCCCGGCGGCGATCACACCAGAGACGAGCAGATTGGTATCGAGAACAAAACGCACGGGGTAGGCACCGATCAGGCGTCCTGCCTGGCGCGCCGTTCCTGCCGTGCCGCCTGAATCTCCGCCTCGACCTCATCCTCCGAGACAGGCGGCAGGTTCAAGGCATCGAGCCTGGCCAGCCCCTGGGTGAGCCGCTGCGCCGCTGCTGCGCGCTCCTCGCGCTGGCTCAGAAACTCCACGAAATCCAGCACCTCAGCCACGCGGCTGGGTGGCAGCTTCTTCAGCCGCTCGACAATCAACTGAGCTTCGATTGCGGTCATCGCATTCCCCTTGTTCCTTGAGATGCTCAGCGCCCTTGCTGCGCCGGCGCCATCTCGATCATCTGGATCACGAACTTCTGCTGCGGCTTCGCCCCGCGCTGGCCGCCTTCTGCGCCAGCTCGTCGGGCAGGTTGATTTGCACCGTCGTCATGTTGTCGCGCCACGTGGCCCACTGAGATCAAGTGTAGGTCGGCGGCTGCTCTCAGGCGCTTTGGGTCCGCCGCGCCGTATCGGTCCTCTTGGTGTTTCTGCCCATGCCATGGGCCTTGCGCATCTATACATTAGTACTTGCTCATATCTGGATGCGAGTGACGAGGTCTGCTCGAGCGAATCACCCCACCTGCCCGGCCGCCTGCGCAAGGCGCCAGAAAATTTTCTTGGCCGCTACGGCGTTGCCGCCGTGAAGCGCGAAGCCCAGGCCGGCCGGC
>JANLVB010000188.1:0-1645 GCA_031363785.1 Betaproteobacteria bacterium | reverse complement strand
GTTCCTTCAACGCCGTAAAGCCTCTTCGCACCTCCACCGCATATTCGGTCGCTGATTCATGGAAGTTCGCCATCATCTGTGCATGGATGTTCTTGGCGATTAGTTGCCGGTCGAGATCCAGCACATTGCGCACCTCGGATTCTTCCCGCAAATAGCTGCACAGGTGCGCCACCAATTGCCCGGCCAGGTCGTACAGCAGACTGGCGTGCGTGGTGTAGTCGATGTCATCAAAGTCGATCAGCGCATGGACGATGTAGTCCTCCAGCCGCCGCTGTGGGCGGCCGCTCTGTGCCGACAAGGTGAACTGCTCATGGGTGCGCAGTGTCTGGCCGACCAATGATCGGTCTTTGGGCTGCAGGTGCAGGCCTGACACCTCCAGCGTGAAGGGCTTGAAGCCGCTGCTCACCACACCCTTCGGCACGACGGCAATACGCGGAATATCAATGGTCTGCCGGACCACCACCTCGACCGTCCGACGTACCAGGTCCGGCAAATCCAGTTCGGGTGGCGCGGCTGCGTCGGTCAACAAACTGGGTTGAACAGGCGGCAACCACTCTTTCACCGCCTCGACAATTTGCGCTTGCAACTCTGGCGCCAACAAAGCCTGGCGCGTGGGTGCTTCATGTGGCCGAACCTCGAACTCGGCCAACACCTTCAGCACCACCTGCGCGGCCTGCCGCTCCCGGGCTGTGCTGAAAGTCGGCACTGTCATGGGCGAGTCTCTGGCCACGGGCTGACCGGCGGCATCGAAGACACCGGGCACATCCACAGCCTGATCCAGTCCCAGCACACCCACCAGGTTCGACTGCACCGTGATACTCGTCATCTGCTCGTCACCAGCGCCCGGCGCTTCCAGAATCAGCGACTTGAGCTTGATCGGCGAGTCGGCACGGTTGGCGTCGTCGATGATTTCCTGAAACCGGTCATGCGCAATGATGTTGAGCCGGTCCACCGCCGCCACGCCGGTACGTTTGCCATAAGGCAGCCGCAAGCCGCGGCCAATCGACTGCTCCACCAGCGTGCGCGCATTGGCCGCGCGCAACGGCACGATGGTGTAGAGGTTGGTCACGTCCCAGCCCTCCTTGAGCATGTTGACGTGGATCACGATTTCGGTCGGCTCGTCCACACTCTCCACCGCCAGCAGGCGGCGCACCATCTCTTCCTCGTCCGCACCGGTCTTGCTGCTGTCCACCTGAATAACCTTGTTGCGGTAACGCCCGCCAAAAAAAGCATCGGACTGCAGCGTGGCCAGCAGCACGGCGGCATGCGTTGTGTCGCGCGCGATCACCAGCATGAAAGGCTTGACCTCCTTTGCGCCATTGGTCAACGCATAGGTTTTCAGTTCGACCTTGGTTGCTTCATGAATGCGCACGCCGTCCTGCAGCTTGACGCGCTCCACCTCAACGGGGGGCATATTGCGCGCATCAAAGTTGCGCTGTGTCACCACGGCCGGGTCTTTCACAAAGCCGTCTTCCATAGCGCGCGCCAGCGGGTTGTCCATCACCACGTTCTTGAATGGCACCGGTCCCTTGGTGGTTTCGATGAACGGCGTGGCCGTTACCTCAATGCCGATCAGTGGCTTTAGGTCGTTGATGGCGCGTATGCCCGCCGTGGCGCGGTAACGGTGCGATTCGTCCATCAGCAA
>JANLVB010000163.1:0-48298 GCA_031363785.1 Betaproteobacteria bacterium | reverse complement strand
ACTGGCTGAGATAGCCCGGTTCGTCGTGCCCCACCCGGCCAGACGAGCCGGGCAACTGGAAATGATTTTTTCGCATTTCAAATAGGGGGAACTGCATGAACGCGTGCAAAGTAGTGGGTCTTGTGGGCTGGCGCGGAATGGTTGGCTCGGTCCTGATGGACCGCATGCAGGCCGAAGGCGACTTCGAGCTCATCGAGCCGGTCTTTTTCTCGACATCCAATGCGGGGGGTGTTGCGCCAATCCTGAAATCGGGTACGTCAATGCTGAAAGACGGGACTGACATTGCCGCGCTCCGGCAATGCGACATCATCATCACGGCCCAGGGAGGAGATTACACCACCGAGGTTTTCCCAAGACTGCGCGCCGCCGGTTGGACTGGCCACTGGATCGATGCTGCATCCACCTTGCGGATGAAGGCTGACGCGGTCATCATCCTTGACCCGGTGAACTTGCCGGTCATCCAGTCGGCGCTGCGCAAAGGCGGCCGGAACTGGATTGGCGGCAACTGCACGGTGAGCTGCATGTTGATGGGCGTTGGTGCGCTGTACAAGGCGGGCCTGGTCGAATGGATGACCAGCATGACCTATCAGGCGGCATCTGGTGGTGGCGCCCAACACATGCGTGAATTGCTCACCCAGTTCGGAACCATCAACGCCGAGGTCCGTGCGTTGTTGGACGATCCGAAATCCGCCATTCTGGAAATTGATCGCAAAGTCCTGGCACGCCAGCAGGCACTTGCGCCAGCCGATATGGCCAACTTCGGCGTCCCGCTGGGTGGCAGCCTGATTCCCTGGATTGACAAAGACCTGGGCGATGGCATCAGCAAGGAGGAGTGGAAGGCAGGTGCGGAGACCAACAAGATTCTGGGTCAGGGCGCGGGATTCGACCGCCCCGCCGTGCCGGTCGACGGCTTCTGTGTACGGGTAGGCGCAATGCGCTGCCACAGCCAGGCAATCACGTTCAAGTTGAAGAAAAATGTGCCCACGCGTGATATCGAGGCCATGATCGCTGCAGACAACGCCTGGGTCCAGGTTGTACCCAACACGCGTGAAGACACCATGAAGTGCCTGACGCCCGTTGCCGTCACGGGATCCATGAATATCCCGGTTGGACGCATTCGCAAGCTCGCCATGGGACCCGAATACGTGGGCGCATTTACTATTGGCGACCAACTGTTATGGGGTGCCGCTGAACCGCTGCGCCGCATGTTGCGCATCATTCTGGCCGACTAGCCAGGACAATCTACAGCACAGTCAGGTGGTGCATCGATGTTGCCGGGCCGTTGTCGTTTGACAACAGACCAGGACGGCTCCTGACCACTAGCACAGGTCGGACCAGACTTAAGCGCTTTCTCAGCTTGTCAGGCTAAGACATTGATGTTATGGTCCTTTTCAAGGTTAGAGTGTCGTGGCGCCTGTTCCTCCATTGGGCATGAAATGGGGCCGCCCGAGCATCGGAGGCTATTAAATTGATACCAAAGTCATATCGCTGGCGCATGACAGCTGTCGCGTCGCTAGCCGCGGCGCTCGTGGGCCTGTCTGCGTCCAGCGCATTTGCGCTCGCGCTGGGGCGGGTAACCGTGTTATCAGCCCTCGGGGAGCCTCTGCGTGCCGAAATTGACATTCCGGAGATAAATGCCGAGGAAGCGGCCAGCCTGAAGACAAGTGTCGCGTCGCCCGATGCTTTCCGTGCAGCAGGGCTCGATTACAACGCCGCCCTGGCGGGTGTCCAGATTTCGCTGCAGCGGCGCGCCGACGGCCGCGCCTTTATCCGCCTGAGCAGTGACCGCCCGGTCGCCGAACCATTTGTTGATCTGATACTCGAAGCCAGTTGGGCTACCGGCCGTATCGTGCGCGACTACACGATGCTTCTGGATCCACCAACCCTGCGTACAGCGGCGCCAGCGGCCGTCTCTGTGCCACAAGTGGCTGCGGTCAGCCCACCGGCTGCGATACCCGTGACTCCAAGTGCCGGTCCTGCGGTGGCACCAGCCGCGCGAGCGCCCGCGCCGGTCGCCGTGCGAAAACCCCCGGCACCTGTCACCGGCGGCACAACCAAGGCCAACGATAACGGTGGCAAAAAGATTATTGTTCAGCCTGGTGATACGGCCAGCAAGATCGCCGCGGCCATCAAGCCGGCGCAGGTGTCCCTGGACCAAATGCTGGTAGCCCTGTTACGGGCGAATGCTGACGCGTTTACCAACGGCAACCTGAACCGCCTGCGCGCTGGTGCGGTGCTCAATGTTCCGAGCCAGGAGCAGGCGACGGCGATGGGTGCCGCCGAAGCATCACAGACGGTAATTGCGCAGAGCCGAGATTTCAACGATTTTCGGGGCAAACTGGCCGCCAACGCACCAAGCGTCCCGGTGGCGGCAGCCGACCGCAAGGCTGCAGGCAGCATCCAGACCAAGGTCGAGGACAAGAAGGCTGCAGTCAGTGCGCCGGACAAGCTGACGCTTTCCAAAGGGGCACTACAGGCCAAGGCCGCAGAAGACAAGATTGCGCAGGAGAAACTGGCCCAGGACGCGGCCAAGCGCAGCGCGGAATTGGCGAAGAACATCAAGGACCTCGGCAACATCGGTGCGGCATCGACCACGGTGTCCTCGGGTGCAGCGCAACCAAAAGCTGCCGCCCCGGCAGTGGCAGCGCCTGCGGTGCCGACGCCGGCTCCTGTCGTGACTGTGGCACCTGCAGTAGCCCCCGCGCCCAGCGCAGCACCGGTGGCCACCGCCGCATCTGCGCCGGCTGCAGTGCCGGCAGCCTCGGTTGCCGCTGCCTCGCCGGCCTCGCCGGTAGCGCCTGCCGTCGCGCCGCCCAAGCCGGTGGCAGCGCCGGCGGTGGTGCCCAAAGCGACATCGGAGCCAGGGTTTATAGATGGCTTGATCGACAACCCACTGGTGTTTTACGGTGGTGCTGCATTACTTGCCTTGCTCGGCGCACTGGGTTTTTACCGCTCGCGTCAGCGCAGCAAAACCGCCGATGTCGACAGTGCCTTCCTGGAAAGCCGGCTGCAGCCTGACTCGTTCTTTGGCAACAGCGGCGGCCAAAAGGTCGACACCAACGATGGTGCCGCGACCGGGTCATCCATGGTGTATTCGCCAAGCCAGCTGGATGCGGCAGATGACGTCGACCCGGTTGCTGAAGCCGACGTCTACCTGGCCTATGGCCGTGACCTGCAAGCCGAAGAAATCCTGAAGGAAGCCCTGCGCACGCACGCCGGGCGAATTGCCGTGCACCAGAAGCTGCTGGACATCTATGCCAAGCGGCGCGACGCAAAGTCTTTCGAAGGCATGGCCACGGAAGCTTTCAAGTTGACTGGCAACGCCAGCACCGAGTGGGCGCGCATATGTGAGCAAGGCCTGTCCATCGACCCGGCCAATCCGTTGTACCAACCGGGAGGGCAACCGTCCCTTTCCACCCAGCCATTGGCGCAATCGGCCGTGGCTGCGGCTACCGCCGCAGCGTTACCGACGGTGTCGATGATGGCCAGTGCGGCGACGCAGAAGATTGATGTGGCGCCACCGCCCGGCCCGAATTCGGGCATGGTGGACCTCGATCTGGACCTCGACTTCTCGCTCGACGACGAGCCGCCAAGCGCGATTGTGAATGCGCAGGCGACACAGATTGAGCAAACTGTGGCGATCACGGCTGTGCCATCGGCGAATGCGCCTCTGGACATGGATTTTGGCCTGTCCACAGAAGCCATGAACAAGCCGGTCGTCAGTGCTGCGTTACCGCCGCTGGAGCTCGACCTGCCCGATCTGTCCATGGCTCAAAATACCATCGCGGTGCCGGCAACGGACACCGACGAATTCCGTCAACAAGCCGAAGTCAGTTTCGGTTCGACCGATCCAGCGCCGTTGCAACAGGGCGCTACGCAGCCGATGCCGGTAGACGTGCCCATGTCCGAATTGAGTTTTGGCACCACCGTGCCGCATACGCTGGCGACGGCGCAAGCGCCCGTGCCGGCGGCTGAGGCACCAGACTCGGGCATGCTGGAATTTGACCTGGGCACCCTATCGCTGGATCTGGACCCGGTGCCGCCCGCCCAGGCTGTCACCACCAGCTCGGAGCCGGAAGACCCATTGGCGACCAAGCTCGCATTGGCGGAGGAGTTCGTGTCGATCGGCGACGACGATGGTGCACGGGCACTGATCGAAGAGGTGATGCTGGAGGCCACGGGCGAGCTGAAAGCCAAGGCGCAAAAGGCGTTGGCCAGCCTGGGTTGAAACCGCACTCCGCTCCGGCATGGTGCCACCGCACACCAGCGCACGGATAGCGCTGGGGGTCAGCTACCACGGTCTGGCCTACCAGGGCTGGCAAAGCCAACTGTCTGGCCGAACGGTACAGGACCACCTCGAAAGTGCGCTGTCGCGTATTGCCGGGCACTCCGTGCGCACGTTGTGTGCCGGCCGCACAGATGCCGGTGTACATGCGCTCATGCAGGTGGTGCACTTCGACACCTGGGCCATACGACGTGAAATCTCCTGGGTCCGCGGTACCAATGCCCTGCTCCCTCGCGACATCGCGGTCCAATGGGCGCACCAAGTTCCGTCGAGCTTCCATTGCCGCGCCAGCGCAGTCTCGCGCCGCTATGTCTATTTCCTGTTGCAAGGTCCGGTGCGGCCGAGCATCGACGCCGGACGGGTCGGTTGGGTCATGGCGCCGTTGGCACTTGCGCCCATGCAAAAAGCCAGCGCGCTTTTAACCGGTCAACATGATTTCAGCTCGTTCAGGGCGGCAGCCTGCCAGGCCTTGACGGCGACAAAAACCATGCGGCCCATCACCATCGCGCAGCGCGGCAGCTACTGGCGATTCGAATTCGAGGCGGATGCCTTCCTGCACCACATGATCCGCAACATCATGGGCTGTCTTGTAGTGGTTGGTCAGGGCAAACGCGAGCCGCGGTGGCTCGCCGATGTCTTGCTGGCGCGTTCGCGCAAGGCGGCGGCGTCGACTTTTGCGCCCGATGGCCTGTATTTTGTTGGGCCACGGTACGCGGCTGAATGGGGTCTGCCTGAACACACCGGTGGGTATGATGGCTTTCCATGAACCAGACCATGCCCCCATTGCGCACCAGGATCAAGATTTGCGGCCTCACCCGTGAGGAAGACGTCGATGCCGCGGCGGCGGCCGGAGTGGACGCGATCGGATTCAATCTGTACGAAAAAAGCCCGCGGTACGTCACAATCGACCGCGCTGTTGCACTGGCGCGCCGCCTGCCGGCCTTTGTCACCCCGGTGCTGCTGTTCGTCAACGCCAGCGAGGGGCACGTGCAAGCCAGTAGCGACCGTCTGCCCCATGCGGTACTACAGTTCCACGGCGATGAGTCACCGGCCTACTGCTGGGAGGCCAGCAGCCGCGGGTCCCGAGCCTTTATACGCGCCGCAAGAATTCCCCTGGACCACACGGCGCGGGACTTTGATCTCGTAAAATATGCCGGCAATTACTCCAGCGCCAGTGCCTTGCTGCTTGATGCCCACGTCGCGGGTTTTGGCGGGGGCGGCAAAACTTTCAATTGGTCACTTCTTCCTCCAAGCGTCAACTGTCACCTCGTCTTAGGTGGTGGGCTCACGCCTGCAAACGTGACCGATGGCATCGCGCATCTGCGCCCGCGTTGCAAGACGCTGGCGGTTGATGTCAGCTCTGGCGTCGAGGTGTCCCCGGGCATCAAAGACGCCAGCAAGATCTTCCAGTTTGTCGCCGCCGTACGCGCGGCTGACCACCAACTCGCGAGCCTCCACCATGCATCCCTACCAACAACCTGATCCGACCGGCCATTTCGGAATCTACGGCGGCAGTTTCGTCAGCGAAACGCTGACCCATGCAATTGCCGAACTGCAGCAAGCCTACGCCAGATACCAGAACGACCCCGCATTCGTTGCCGAGTTCAGGTACGAACTGGCCCATTTTGTGGGCCGCCCGTCACCGGTTTACCATGCCGCGCGCATGAGCCGCGAACAAGGCGGCGCGCAGATTTTTCTCAAGCGCGAAGACCTCAACCATACTGGCGCCCACAAAGTAAACAACACCATCGGGCAGGCGATGCTGGCCCGGCGCATGGGCAAACCGCGCATCATCGCGGAAACCGGCGCTGGGCAACACGGCGTGGCAACCGCAACCATCTGTGCCCGCTACGGCCTGGAATGTGTTGTCTACATGGGCAGCGAGGACATGAAGCGGCAAAGCCCGAACGTCTATCGCATGAAATTGCTTGGTGCGACCGTGGTGCCGGTGGAGAGCGGCAGCAAGACACTCAAGGATGCCCTCAACGAGGCGATGCGGGACTGGGTGGCCAATGTCGACAACACGTTTTACATCATCGGCACAGTGGCTGGTCCGCACCCCTACCCCATGATGGTGCGCGACTTTCAAAGCGTCATCGGTCAGGAGTGCTTGGTGCAAATGCCAGACCTGCTCAAAGCACAGGGGTGCCACAGTCCACAGCCTGATGTGGTGTTGGCCTGTGTCGGCGGTGGCAGCAATGCGATGGGTATTTTCTACCCGTATATCGGTCATGCCAACACGCGGCTGGTTGGCGTCGAAGCAGCCGGTGAGGGGCTCGACAGCGGCAAACACGCGGCCTCGTTGCAGCGCGGCAGCCCGGGCGTCCTGCATGGCAATCGCACCTATATCCTGCAGGACAACAACGGGAAGGTGACGGAGACACACAGCATCAGCGCCGGGCTGGACTATCCCGGCGTGGGGCCGGAACATGCCCTGCTCAAAGATTCAGGGCGTGCCGAATACGTCGGTGTGACGGACGCCGAGGCACTGCAGGCATTTCACTACCTGTGCCGTACCGAAGGCATCATTCCCGCACTGGAGTCCAGCCATGCCGTCGCCTACGCCATGCAGCTTGCAAAGACCATGCGGGCAGACCAGTCCATTCTCGTCAATTTGTCCGGTCGGGGCGACAAGGACATCGGTACCGTGGCTGACTTGAGCAACGCCGACTTTTATTGCCGCCCGAGTTGTCGCGGCCAGTCGATCAAGGGCGGTGTACCAGGTTCGGTGCCAGCTATCGGGGAGGATGCCTGATGAGCCGCATCCAGGCTACCCTGGCGTCGCTCAAAGCGCGGCACCGCACTGCCCTCATACCCTATGTCACAGCGGGTTATCCGTACCCCGACGTGACGCCGGAGCTGATGCACGCCATGGTCCTTGCCGGTGCTGACATCATCGAACTGGGTGTGCCGTTTTCCGACCCCAGCGCCGACGGAGCGGTGATTCAGAAGGCTGGAGACCGGGCACTGGCGGCCGGCATCGGCCTGACCCAGGTGCTCGACATGGTCCGGGCATTTCGTGCCCTGGACCAGCAGACACCGGTAGTGTTGATGGGTTATGCGAATCCGATCGAGCGCTTCGACCAGTGCCACCCTGACGGTACCCCCGGCAGCGCATTTGTGCGTGCCGCGTCAACGGCAGGTGTGGATGGGCTGCTGGTAGTCGATTACCCGCCCGAGGAATGCGTGGAACTGGCCGCTGAGCTGCGTCGGCACCAGATGGACCTGATCTTCCTGCTGGCGCCCACCAGCACCGACAGGCGCATGCAACAGGTGGCGCAAGTCGCTTCCGGCTATGTGTACTACGTGTCGCTCAAGGGCGTTACCGGTGCCGGTACGCTCGATATCGCAGCGGTCGAATCGATGTTGCCCCGCATCCGGGAGCACGTGCACATCCCGGTCGGCGTCGGATTCGGCATCCGCGACGCAGCATCGGCCTGTGCCATCGCGAAGGTGGCAGACGCGGTGGTCATCGGAAGTCGCATAATCCAGCTCATGGACAACCAGCCGCGTGAGCGCGTCACCGCCATTGCGTCGGATTTTTTACGCACCGTCCGCATGGCACTTGACACACAATCAGCGGCATCTGCCGCCCTGACCCGGGGAGCATGACATGAGTTGGCTCGAAAAGCTTCTGCCGCCCAAGATCCAGCATACCGACCCGGCCGACCGACGCTCGGTGCCAGAGGGTTTGTGGATCAAATGCCCGAGCTGCGAAGCAGTGCTCTACAAGTCGGACCTGGAGCAGAACCAGAACGTGTGCCCCAGCTGTTCGCACCACCACCGCATTGGCGCACGTGCGCGGCTCGATGCCTTCCTGGACAACGAGGGCCGGTTCGAGATCGGTCAAGAAGTGTTGCCGGTGGACGTGCTCAAGTTCAAGGACAGCAGGAAGTACCCGGAACGCCTCAAGGAGGCACTGGAGAACACTGGCGAGACCGACGCCCTGATCGTGATGGGCGGCGCAGTGCGCAGCCTGAGCGTGGTCGTCGCATGTTTTGAATTCGACTTCATGGGCGGCAGCATGGGCTCGGTGGTTGGTGAACGATTTGTGCGTGGCGTGGAAACCGCCGTTGAACAGAAGGTGCCGTTCATCTGCTTTACCGCCACCGGCGGTGCACGCATGCAGGAAGGACTGCTGAGCCTGATGCAGATGGCCAAGACCAACGCGGCATTGACGCGCCTGGCAAAAAAGGGGTTGCCGTTCATCAGCATCTTGACGGACCCGACAACTGGTGGTGTCAGCGCCAGTTTTGCCTTCATGGGGGACGTGGTGATCGCGGAGCCAAAAGCCCTGATATGTTTTGCCGGACCACGTGTGATCGAGTCGACCCTGCGCGTCACCCTCCCCGAGGGCTTCCAGCGCGCCGAATTCCTGCAGAACAAAGGTGCCATCGACTTTGTCTGCGACAGACGCGAACTGCGCAAGAAGGTGGCCACGGTACTGGCGATGCTGCAGCGCCAGAGCGCCGACGCAATCGTCTGACACCACGCGTCCGGCGCGCTGTCTCAGTGTGGCACGGCGCCGGCGACCGTATCAAGTACGATGCCGGCAATCTGCAGCACGATCAGCAGCACCAAGGGCGACAGATCGACGCCACCGAGCAGCGGAACGGCGCGCCGGATCGGGCGCAACCAGGGGGCAACCACCCGGTCTATCAGTGCCACCATGGGTGAATTGGACTGTACCCAGGACAACACCACGTAAACGATCAGCAGACCAGTCGCGCCCGACAGCACCAGGCGGACTAAACCGAACAGGGCCTGCCACAGCACCGGCAGGCCACTGCCATGCGCACCCTGCAGCAGCCAAAGGACACCATACAGCGCCAATTCGACCAGCAATGCGCCAGCCAGGCTTGCGCTGTCCCAGCGGCCAATCGGCGACAAGACCCGGCGCAATGGCAATACCAGCCAATTGGTGCAGGCAAAAATGAATGGGCCCAAGGGATTGCCGGCCCGGGCCGCCATGGATATCGACTGGCTTTGCAGATACAGCCGCAGCAGACACATACCGGCCACCAGTCCCGCAGCAACATGGAGCAACAAAGCGGCAATTTGGTAGAGCATGTCTGGATCGGCAGTAGAAGCTGTCGCGATAATACCGTCTGGCCCGCGCCGTTCGAGCGCCAGGGCAGTTATCCAACGTCCAAACCATGTCCCACCCACCCCAGCCACAGCTGCTCCCTGATGAAAACCAGTTGCTCGCGGAGCGTCGCGAAAAGCTGCGCGCAATACGCCAGCGTCAGGCTGGTGGCGGGCCGGTGGCATTTCCAAACGACTTCAAACCAACACACGCCGCCGCCGCCCTGCTGCATGACCACCATCTGACATCCGCCGACGAACTGGCAACGCAACACCATGGCGTGCAGCTCGCCGGCCGGATGATGCTCAAGCGTGTCATGGGCAAGGCGAGTTTTGCCACCCTGCAAGACAGCAGCGGTCGCATGCAAATTTATGTCAAAGGCGAGGATGTCGGCGCCGATGTCTACGAAGACTTCAAGCACTGGGACCTCGGCGATATCGTCGGTGTGCGGGGACACATGTTCCGCACCCGTACCGGTGAACTGTCGATCCATGCCACGCAGGTGCGCCTGCTCGTCAAGAGCCTGCGCCCGATGCCGGACAAATTTCATGGCATGCATGACCAGGAGGTCAAGTACCGCCAGCGCTACATTGACCTGATGACCGACGAGTTCGCCCGCAAGCGTTTTGTGGCGCGCAGCAAGGCGGTGAGCGGCATCCGGGACTTCATGGTAAGGCACGGTTTCCTGGAGGTGGAAACGCCGATGCTGCACCCGATTCCGGGCGGTGCCAACGCCAAACCGTTCACCACGCACCACAATGCACTGGACCAGCAGATGTACCTGCGCATCGCGCCGGAACTCTATCTGAAGCGGCTGGTGGTCGGCGGGTTTGACCGCGTCTTCGAGATCAACCGCAATTTTCGCAATGAAGGCATCTCGGTGCGCCACAACCCCGAATTCACCATGATGGAGTTCTATGCGGCCTACTGGAACTACCAGGACGTGATGGTCTTCACGGAACAGCTGGTACGCGATGCCGCCATGAAGTCGGTGGGCTCTCTGAAGTTGACCTATGCTGGCCGCGCCGTGGATCTGGCGGCCGACTTCGAACGTCTGACGATCGTGGAGGCGATCTGCAAATACAGCGACGCTGCTGCCCACGTGCAGGAGGCAGTGTGGTTGGCCACCGCCTTGCGCAAACTCGGCAAGACCGACGAAAAAGACAAACTGTCCACACGCAGCCTGGCTGCATTGCAGGTAATGTATTTCGAAGAGACGGTGGAAGAAAAATTGTGGCAACCGACCTTCATCTGTGAACATCCGGTGGAAATTTCACCGTTGGCGCGCGCCAGTGACGGCAACCCGGCAGTGACGGAGCGATTTGAGCTCTACATCACCGGCAGGGAGTTCGGCAATGGCTTCAGCGAGCTCAACGATGCCCAGGACCAGGCGGCGCGCTTCCACGCGCAGGTTGCAGCAAAAGACAGCGGCGATGACGAGGCCATGTTCTTCGACCACGACTTTGTTCGGGCCCTGGAATATGGCATGCCGCCGACCGGTGGCTGCGGCGTGGGCATCGACCGCCTGATGATGCTTCTGACGGACAGCCCCAGCATCCGCGACGTTATCCTGTTTCCGGCCCTGCGACGCGAGTCTGCACCCACCTGAGCGGCGCGGTTGCCGGGTGGCGGGCTTGCCAATCAGGGCACCAGGTCCAAAGCCGCCATGTAGGGCGCGTGGACCATCAACGCATCCCACGCCAGCGCCGGCGCAGCCGGTAGCAGCGCCCGGCGACGCTGTTCACTTGCCGCACGCACGGCCCATCGGCCATCGGCACGGGCTTGCGCCAAGCCAGTCAACAAGGCGTCGATTTCTGCGCCATCCCCTTCGCTCTGATTACACAGCAGCACCATGTCGCAACCGGCATGCATGGCCACCAGCGCCGCCTCGGTGTAGCTGACCCGGTGTCCGTCGATGAGCCGGGCCCCCTGCATGCTGAGGTCGTCGCTGAACACCGCGCCGCGAAAGCCCAGACGCCCGCGCAGAATACCGTCCAGCCACTTTTCCGAGAACCCGGCCGGTCGACTGTCGACCTTCGGGTAAACCACGTGCGCCGGCATGACACTTGCCAAAACACCGCCCAGCCAGCCATACGGTGCGGCGTCCCGAGCCAGAAGGGCTTTCAGGCTGCGCCGGTCGACTGGCACTGCAGTGTGTGAATCCGCGCGCACATAACCGTGGCCGGGGAAGTGTTTGCCGCAGTTGGCCATGCCACTGAGCAACAGGCCGTGCATGAGGCTCTTTGCCAACAGGGCGACTACCGCAGGGTCGTCCGAGAATGCCCGGTCTCCAATGACCCCGCTGACGCCGTAGTCCAGGTCGAGTACCGGTGTAAAACTCAGGTCCACGCCGCACGCGCGCAGTTCGGCACCCAATACATAGCCGCATGCGGTAGCCGCTTGTGTCGCCTGCAGCGCGCCGGCAGATGGATCATCCGGCTCGCCTTGCGTCCACAGCGATCCCAAGGCACGCATCGGCGGCAGATGCGTGAATCCGTCGGTCTTGAAGCGCTGCACGCGGCCGCCCTCGTGGTCGACCATGATCAGCAGGTCCCGGCGCACCGCCTTGATTGCCGCGCACAGCGACATCAGTTGCGGCCGGTCGACCCAATTGCGGCCAAAAAGCACCACGCCACCCACCAGGGGGTTGGCCAGGCGCTTACGGTCCACCGCAGTCAATGTCAGGCCGGCAACATCGATCACCCCGGCTGCAACAGTATTCATGACAGGAGGTCTTCCGTAAACTGGTGTGTGAAAACAGCCAATACCAGGGGTGGTCGGATGCTGCTGCTTCAATCCGCGGTTTCGACGACACAAAAACTGGCCGCGTATTCGGACTCGTCCGTCACACTCACATGGGCACGCAGGGAACGCGCCTCGAACCACTGCTTGAGCGCGCCATGAAGGACCACGCAGGGTTTCCCGGCGTTTGCATGATCCGCAGGCAGCTTGGCAATTTCACACAGCCGCCACGTCATCGGCATGCGCATGCCCAAACCGATCGCCTTGCTGAAGGCCTCCTTGGCGCTGAATCTGGTGGCCAGGTACCTGACCCCACGCTCTGGCCAGCGCTGGCTGCGCGACGCCCACACGTTCATCTCGCTGTCGGACAATATCTTCAGGGCGAATCGTTCGCCGTGGCGCTCCAGGCTTACCCGGATACGGCGGATATCGCAAATATCAGTGCCTATGCCGTAGATCACGCCACACCAGACCGTTCAACGGCTTTTACCGGCAGGTCCGGCGAGGCAAACACACGCTCCCAGACTGCTGTGTTAAGGAGCACGGACCAGGCGACAGGCCTCATAGGGATTGCAGATCAAGCATCATTTGCCGCGTGCGAAGAGTCTTCACACCACAATGGTAATGGAGTACAGAGCGAAGTTGTGGCTTCAGCATCCCGACATGGGGCGCGCAAGCACGCAAGAAGTCAGAAAAATTGCCACCAGCTGTCATGCAAGATTGCAGTTCCAGCCACTCGCTGCCGGCCAGGCTGCCACGTTCCTGCGCACCCGATTGCCGCAAACCGCCTTCGGCGTCCAGGCTGTATCGGCTTGCGCTGTCCAGCCCGGCCAGGGTCATGGTCTGCGTATCCAGCATGGGCAGCAGGCCGATCTCGCGCAGCAACAACAATTCGAACGCGCGCAACGCGGTCTGCAGGGCTTCACCGTGCCGGGAACAGATAACCTCGACCACTTGGGCGTACACATCGAACAGCCCCGGATGGGGGTCGTCACGGGCCAGCAGCGTGAGCAGCAGTTCGTTCAAATAATAACCAGACATCAGGGCCTCGCCACCCGGCATGACATGACCCCCCAGCCACTCCGCCGTGCGCAGCGTGCGAATCTCGGCATCACCGCCAAATGCCAGGTGCAGGGGTTGCAGTGGCAGCAGGATCGGACGCAGGGTCGAGCTTGGCCGCTTCGCGCCCTTGGCCACCAGGGCTACCCGACCATGGTTGCGCGTGAAGACATCCAGGATCAGGCTTGACTCGCTCCAGTCATGGCGATGCAGTATATAAGCCGGTTCATCCGAAATGCGTTTGCTGGCCACGGTTGCTGTCCGGCTCACTCGTAGCCGAAACTGCGCACGCGTGCCTCATCATCCGCCCAGCCGGAGCGCACCTTGACCCAGAGTTCGATAAACACCTTGGCGTCGAGCAGCGACTCAAGCTCGACCCGCGTTTCGGTACCAATACGCTTGATGCGCTCACCCTTGTCACCAATCACCATCGCTTTGTGACCATCGCGCTCGACCACGATCGTCGCCGCGATCCGGACCAGGCGCTTTTGCCCCTTGCGGCCAGGCTCCTCTGCAAAGCTGTCCACCGTCACTGTCGAGGTATAGGGCAACTCGTCACCGGTGAGGCGAAACAGCTTTTCGCGCACCATCTCGGCGGCAAGAAACTTCTCGCTGCGGTCGGTCAACTCGTCGTCCGGGTAGATCCAGGACTGTTCCGGCAGGAACGGCTCGCACAAGGCAAAAAGGCGTTGCACGTCTTTCGCGTTGTTCGCCGACATCGGAAAAAACTGGGCGAAAGGGTGCTTGAGTTGCATCTCCTGCAGCCACGGCGCAAGCGCCGCGCGCGATGCCACCTGATCGAGCTTGTTCGCCACCAGCACGGTCGGCACGCCCTTGCCGAGCAATGCCAACACCTTGGCATCGGCCTGGTTGAATTTGCCGGCCTCGACCACGAAGAGAACCAGGTCAACGTCCTTGACTGCACCCAGAACCGACTTGTTGAGCGAACGGTTCAAGGCATTGTCATGCCGTGTCTGAAAGCCCGGCGTATCGACAAACACGAACTGGTTTTCCCCCATCGTGCGCATGCCCATGATGCGGTGCCGCGTTGTCTGGGCTTTGCGTGAAGTGATGCTGATCTTCTGGCCGACGAGGGCGTTGAGCAGGGTCGACTTTCCGACGTTCGGTTTGCCCACGATGGTGATGACCCCGCAGCGCTGCGGCGCAGCCGGACCAGCGGCGGACGACAATTCCTGGGTCATTTTTCCGCCACTTTTCCAAGAACCAGCAGCATCGCCGACGCCGCAGCCTGCTCCGCAGCGCGCCGTGATCCGCCAATACCGCGCTCGCACAGATTGAGTTCCAGCACCTCGCACTCGACATCAAAGGATTGCTGGTGCGCCGCGCCGATGGTGCCCACCACCCGGTACATGGGCAGCTTCATCCGGCGCCCCTGCAGCCACTCCTGCAACTCGGTCTTCGGGTCTTTCCCTATCGCCGCCATGCCGGGGCTGATCTCGATATCCTGAAACAGCCGCTGCACCAACGCCTGCACCACCACAAAGCCGCCATCCAGGTAGACCGCGCCAATGATGGCCTCCAGCGCATCGGCCAGGATCGAGGGACGCTTTTTCCCGCCAGATCGGACCTCGCCTTCCCCAAGTCGCACCGCCATTGGCAAGCCAAGGGTCACCGCGAGTTGGTGCAGGGTTTCCTGTTTGACCAGGTTGGCCCGCACACGGGACAAATCGCCCTCAGGCAATTGCCTGAGGCGTTGATAGAGAAGGTCGGCGACGGCCAGGTTGAGCACCGCATCGCCCAGAAACTCAAGGCGCTCGTTGTGGTCAGGGCCAAAGCTGCGGTGGGTCAGCGCCCGATTCAGCAGCCTGGAATCAGAAAACGCATGCTGCAAGCGTTTTTGCAGCGCCGGCAAGCCGTCTTCCACGCTACTTGGAACGTCCGGCGTACTTCAGCGTCAAATACGCGGGGCCGGCAAGGTGGATTTCCCGCTCGTAGGCGAACGACACAACCACCTTGTCACCCTCCTTGGTGACTTCCAGGTCCTTGCCCTTGATGGACTTCACATTGTCAATGTCTGCCGCCTTGTCGAAGATCGTGCGAATCTCTGGCACCGAACTGCCCCCACTGGCCTTTTGCACTGCCTTGCCCACGGCCTGGAACTCCAGAAAGGTCGGGAAAACTTCCGCAGCAATCACACCACTGACGGCCAGTACACCGCCGACAAATATCAATCCTAGAAACGAAATTCCCCGCTGCCTGGATTTCATGCATGCCTCCCTAAATTTATGTCGGCCTGATTGCCCACCGTCAGTTGAAAAAACCGATGCGCTTGAGGTTGCCAAAATTCATCCAGACCAGTATCGCCCGACCGACGATATTACCTTCCGGAACAAAGCCCCAGAAACGCGAATCCTGGGAATTGTCGCGGTTATCGCCCATCATGAAATACTGGCCTGCCGGCACCTTGCAAACCACACCCTCCACACTGTAGCGGCAATTTTCGCGGTACGGGAAGTCATCGGCGTAGGTCATGAATGACGGCGGTGCATCGCCTGTCAGAATTTTATGGGGCTTGGCACCGAGAGTTTCTTCAAACTGGTGTGCATACCGCATCGATTCTTCGTCGAAAAAATCGGGAATCTGTTTGCTGTCGATGGCCTGCCCATTGACGCGCAAGCGCTTGTTCAGGTAGGAGACCTCGTCGCCCGGTACGCCCAACACCCTTTTGATGTAGTCCAGGCTGGGTTTCGGCGGGTAACGGAAAACCATGACATCACCACGCTGTGGTGCTGTGCCCTGCGTGATTCGGGTATGGATCACCGGCAACCGCAGGCCATAGTGGTATTTGTTGACCAGAATCAGGTCACCCACGAGCAGGGTCGGGACCATGGAAGCCGACGGAATCTTGAATGGTTCAAACAGGAAAGAGCGCAACAGGAACACGGCAAGGATCACCGGGAATAAACCCGCTGTCCAGTCCAGCCACCAGGGTTGCATCAGCAACTGGGCCTTGGCTTGCGACACATCGTTGTCGACCTGCCGCACGCCCATGTCGTTGAGTTCGGTGCGCCGGCGCGCCGACGATTCTTCCAGCGCGCTTGCCGCACGCTGGCGCGCTGGCAAAAAGTAAAACCGTTCACCCAACCAGTAGGTACCGGTAACCATGGTCGCCATGAACAGCAGGAGGGCAAAATTTCCGTCGATCCAGCCGCGATACCACCCACCGGCGTACCCGGCAAAGGCGGCCAACACCAACGCCGTCAACGCCTGCATCAACCGTCCACCTGCAAAATCGCCAGAAAGGCCTCCTGGGGCACCTCAACGGAACCAATCTGCTTCATGCGTTTCTTGCCTGCCTTCTGCTTCTCGAGTAGCTTTTTCTTGCGGGATATATCGCCGCCATAACACATGGCGTGGACGTTCTTGCGCAGCGCCTTGATTGTCTCACGGGCAATGATGTTGGCCCCGATCGCAGCCTGAATGGCAACGTCGTACATCTGGCGCGAAATAATCTCGCGCATCTTTGACACCACCGCACGTGCCCGGTATTGCGACTGGGAGCGGTGCACGATGATCGACAAGGCGTCTACTTTTTCCGAGTTCAGGAGAATGTCTACCTTCACCACGTCGGCGGCACGGTACTCCTTGAATGCATAGTCCATCGACGCGTAACCGCGGCTGACCGATTTGAGCTTGTCAAAGAAGTCCAGAACAATCTCGGCCAGCGGCATTTCATAGGTCAGCATGACCTGCCGGCCGTGGTAGGACATGTTCAGCTGTACGCCCCGCTTCTGGTTCGCCAAGGTCATGACGCCGCCGACATACTCCTGCGGCATGTACAAGCGCACTGTGACAATCGGCTCGCGAATTTCTTCAGTCCGGCTTTGGTCCGGAAGCTTTGACGGGTTCTCCACCATCACCAGTTCACCGTCTGCCCGCACCACCTGGTACACAACGCTGGGGGCTGTGGTGATGAGGTCCTGATCAAATTCCCGCTCCAGACGCTCCTGGACTATCTCCATGTGCAACAGGCCCAGAAAGCCGCAGCGGAAACCAAATCCGAGTGCCTGTGACACCTCCGGTTCGTAGTGCAGCGACGAATCGTTGAGCTTGAGCTTCTCGAGACTGTCACGCAATCCCTCGTATTGATTGGCTTCGGTCGGGTACAGACCGGCAAACACCTGCGGCTGTATCTCCTTGAAGCCCGGCAATGCGGTGCTGGCCGTGAAGGCGGCGCCACCCGTGCCCGGGCGAATCAGTGTGATGGTGTCCCCGACCTTGGCGGCCTGCAATTCGCGGATGCCCGCAATGATGTAGCCGACCTCGCCGGCTTCGAGCGCCTCACGCGGCTGGTTGGCCGGCGTGAATACCCCCAGGCTATCGGCGTTATAGGTGGCGCCCGTGGCCATCATCTTGATCCGCTCGCCCTTGGCCAGGCGCCCGTCGACGACCCGCACCAGCATGACAACACCGACATAAGTGTCGAACCAGCTATCAACGATCATGGCACGCAGGGGCCCGGCCGGATTGCCGCGCGGCGCCGGTATCCTGGCCACCACAGCCTCAAGAATGTCATCCACTCCCATGCCAGTCTTGGCGGAACAGGTAATCGCATCGGTGGCGTCGATGCCAATCACGTCCTCAATCTCCGAGCGCGCGTTCTCCGGGTCCGCATTGGGCAGGTCCATCTTGTTCAAAACCGGCACCACTTCCACACCCAGGTCGAGTGCGGTGTAGCAATTGGCCACAGTTTGCGCCTCGACGCCCTGGCTGGCATCCACCACCAGCAAGGCCCCCTCACAGGCGGACAACGAGCGACTGACCTCGTACGAAAAGTCCACGTGCCCCGGGGTATCAATCAGATTGAGGTTGTAGACGATGCCATCGCGCGCTGTGTAACGCAGCGCCGCAGTCTGTGCCTTGATGGTTATCCCGCGCTCTTTCTCGATATCCATCGAGTCGAGAACCTGCGCCTCCATCTGTCGCGCCTCGAGTCCACCACATCGTTGTATGAGTCGATCGGCAAGTGTTGATTTGCCATGGTCAATATGCGCAATGATCGAAAAATTTCTGATGTGATCCATCAAGGAGAACGCTTAAGTGTTTGAATTGGAAAGGTGTCGGACAGAAAAAAGGGCGCGTCGGGAAATGACGCGCCCTGAACCAACAATCATTGGCAACTGCGATAGTTGGAACTTCATTGTAGGCAAAAAGCCCAAAAAGCACAGGCCTAAAAAATCAATTTGAGCACGTTGCGAGTCAGCAACAGGATTATTATTCACAGCTTATACACAACACGCAAGCACGACCCGCTGGGCAACTTGTGGGCGATCTGTGGATGGTCAAGAATCGCGCCTGCATCGCTATCGGTTTAGGCATCAAAGCCATTCAATGTGTCAGAAAGCCGCAGGTTGCGACCTCCATTCTAACCAAAATCACGATCACCCACCGAAAAGTTAGCATTCACAAACATTTTATCGGACTTCCAGGGCCGCGGAATTGCCGTTGCATGCCGCAAAAAAACGCCCAGTCATGCCAATGGCCCTGCGTCCGGGTTGGGTATCTGCCGGTGTCGGATGCGATCTGCTACTCAGCGCGCCGGGCGTATCACCGCGTATTGCGCCCACTCGCCGCGCCGGAACAACACATTGACTGGTTTGCTGCGGTCAATCTTTGCCACGGCGGCGTCGAACTCCTTGGTATTGGCAACCTCGGCATTCGCAATCGCCACAATCACGTCTCCCTCGCGCAACCCGGCGCGTGCCGCCGCCTCGGTCGCCGTATCAACCTTGACGCCACCCTTGACTTTGAGTTCCTTGCGTTGCGTGTCGCTGAGTTCGCTGACCGCCAGGCCGAGCACCTGTCCGGCGGCGGACACCTTCGGCTTTTCTTCACGGTCCGTCGGCTTTTGGGCCGTCTTCTCTGGCTCCACCTCAGCAACGGTCACCGACAACTCCTTGCTTGCACCACGGCGAAACACGGTCATGGTGCTCTTCGTTCCCGGCTTGATGTTGCCAACCAGGCGCGGCAGGTCATTGTGTTTTTCGATGCTCTTGCCATCGAAACGCGTGATGATGTCACCCGCTTCGACACCGGCCTTGTCGGCAGGTGAGCCACTCTCGACTCCTCGCACCAACGCTCCAACCGGCTTGCCCAAACCCAGTGATTCGGCCACATCCTTGGTCACCTGGTCTATCTGCACACCGATGCGCCCGCGTGCCACACGCCCGGACGCCCGCAGCTGCTCGCTCACGCGGGTCGCCTCGTCCATCGGGATGGCAAAGGAAATACCCATGAACCCGCCAGAACGCGAATAGATCTGGCTGTTGATACCCACGACCTCGCCACGCATGTTGATGAGTGGCCCGCCGGAATTGCCCGGGTTGATTGCCACATCGGTCTGTATGAACGGAAGATAGTCACCCGTGTCGCGTTGTTTGGCGCTCACAATGCCGGCCGTCACGGTATTTTTCAAACCAAAAGGAGAGCCGATGGCCAGCACCCATTCCCCCACTTTCAGGCGATTCACATCACCCACCTTGATCGCCGGCAAACCGGTCGCATCTATCTTAACCACCGCCACATCGGTGCGTTTGTCGGCACCGATGATCCTGGCCTTGAATTCACGGTCGTCGGTCAGCGTCACGATCACTTCGTCCGCACCATCGACTACATGGGCATTGGTCATGATGTAGCCATCCGCGCTCAGTATGAAGCCGGATCCGACCCCGCGCGGTTGTTCCTCCTCCTGCGGTTGTGGCCGGTTCGGGCGTGGAGCCTGTCTCGGCGCGTTCGGGATCGGGACACCAAAGCGGCGGAAAAACTCCAGCATCTCCTCATCCATGCCACCGCCGCCGGCACGCGGTCGGTTCGATACTTTTTCCAATGTGCGGATATTCACGACCGATGGGCCAACCTGCTCGACCAAATCCGTGAAATCGGGCAAGGCGCGTGCCTGCGCCAACGCCGGCGTCACTGGCACCAGCCCGACACACGCCACAACCAGCAGCGCGCCCAGACAAGCGCGCACAAAACCAGGCACAAACTGAATCATCATCCACCTCTTCTGAAAAAAACTACCATGCGCCACCCGCAATCCCCATGGCGGACTGCCATTCATGGAACCGCATGCCGGATATGGGGGGCTACTTGCGCCGCTCAAGGCCCTGCGCAAAAACTACCAGGGTCTGGCGCGGGACTTCGCCAACCAGCGTCAGCCACCATTCTCCAGATTTATCGACCAGCCGGCGCGACAGCGTGTTGGTAGCCCCTGCAGTCGTAGCCCCTTCCTGCACATGCCTGCGGCGATCCGCCGGCTCGACAAACAAGGACAAGGAAGCCAAGCCGTCCGTGAATATCCACTGCATGGTGTTGTCCGGGTTATGGCCGTCTGCCCCCAAACCAGGACGTTTGAAGCAGGCTACCGGCTTGAAGCCATTCACAGGACTCTTGAGCACCCAGCCCTCGGCCGCGGCGCTGGTTTTGATGATTTCCGGATGTTCAACGCGATAACCCTCGGTGTTTTCCATCATCTGCGTCAGCTTGCCCATGCTGACCGGCGCGTCAAGCTGGAGCTCGGAGAATGCCGCCTGTTCCAGCGTGCGGCCATCGCTGTCCAGCGTCTGCAGCTTGAGCACGATGCCGGTCTTCTTCTCGCTCCAGACACGATAGCCAAAACGCATGTCATCCTTGGGCAGCAGGTGCACGACGTCGGCTTCCAGCCCCGCAACACGGTCCGAGCCTACGCGACGGGCGGAATAATACTGGGCAATCGCGGAGTCGGCCGCGTGCAACAGCTCCGGAAACAAGGCGAGTGACGCCCGCTTCTCTGACACGGCCGTCCTGGTTTGTGGTGAAAAGGTGATGACCTGATCGTTGCGCCGAAATGTCGAACGTGGGGCGCCGCTGAGCGACTCGGCCCGCACCATTTGCTGTTCGCCATCGCAAATATGCCAGATCCGTGCGCTTGACAGGTTGCTGCCGGAACTGACAACGAAAGTACCAATGTAGGTCCGCTTGCGTGAGGCCCCGTGGATACGTGTCAACCACTCCACGATGCCAAGCTCGGTCGACGACTTGGCATCGACGCTCTGGGCCACAACCACAGGCCCGGCGGACTCTGTCCCTGGTACCTGCGCCCAAGCCACCGGCCCGGCAAATGCCGCCAATGCCAATACGGCAGCCGAAACAAGACAACGCGAGTACCGATCGGTCATCGACGGCCCTGGCTCTCGAAGGTGGCATTGCGCAGGAACCCGGATGGAGCCTGCAACGCCGTGGCCCCGCCGAACTGTGTGTGCGCCGCCATCAGTTCATCGAGTCGCGCGTCACGCACCATGACCTGCGGCTGCGCTGGCGCGCTGATGGCCTGCGTCTGTGCCGTCTGTACGGCCGGTGCAGTCACAGCATCCTGGGAGCGGGCAAGTTGGCCGCCAGTCACCGGATCCTG
Organism: Betaproteobacteria bacterium; assembly: GCA_031363785.1. GTDB lineage: Bacteria > Pseudomonadota > Gammaproteobacteria > Burkholderiales > Burkholderiaceae_C > CAISIP01. Next base: position 26,716 of record JANLVB010000163.1, on the reverse strand, counting down.
CGCCAGATGCCAGCCGACTGTGCCCAGTGCGACCAAAACGGCGCAGCCAGCCAGGCGTTTCCAACGCCAGCTTGGGTCGTTTGCGCCCGCCGCCCCCGCCCCCAATGCGTCGCGTTGACCATGTAACACCCCAGCCAGTGGTGTTGTGTCAACGGCCAGGTCCAGCTCGGCACATACACGGGCCGCAAAGGCCCGACTGTCACCTGTTACCGGCATGTCTGGACAGCGCAGGACATCACCCAGCACGTGATAACTCTGCCATTGCGACTTTGCTTCATCGGAGTATTCGAGCAGCGCAAGCGCGCGCTGAAAATCCTCACCTCGCAACTCGCCATCGGCCAGTGCGGAAACCAGATCGATATCCATTTCGTCAACTTTGTTCATATCGCCTTTCTGGGCTGGGTTTACCAGCGCTTTCCGATCTGCTTGTCAAGCAATGGTCGTATCCGTGCGGATACGGCTTCGCGCGCACGAAATATGCGTGAACGAACGGTGCCTATCGGACAATTCATCAGCGTGGCAATTTCCTCGTAACTCAATCCCTCGATTTCCCGCAGCGTAATGGCTTGGCGCAGGTCTTCTGGCAACGCCTCCATTGCGGCATTGACAACCGCACCAATTTCCTTCGCAGCCAATACCGATTCCGGTGTTTCGTCTGACGTTGGTTCACTTCGACGACTGGAAGTTTCATCCTCGTCGTCAGAATCATGAAAAGAGGCATGGACCATAACGGGGTCATTTTTCATGCCCATCAAGGCTTTTTTCGCCGTATTCACGGCAATTCGGTACAACCAGGTGTAAAACTGGGCGTCGCCACGGAACTGGTGCAAGGCCCGGTAAGCACGAATAAACGTGTCCTGCGCAATGTCCTCGACCAAGTCGACATCACGCACCATACGACCGATCAGGCGCTCTATGCGGCGCTGGTACTTGACCACCAGCAATTCAAATGCATGTTTGTCGCCAGCCAGAGTCCTCTCGACCAGCATCAAGTCGCCGTCGTTGGACGTGGGCAAGTCTGGCGCTGCCGGAATCTGCGCTGCCATGGTGTGTACTCAGTCCTGCTTCGCGGCGTCGACCACCGCACGACGAAAAGCATCCCATTGCAGCGAAGTGTTGCCGCGGCTGGTCCACAACCAGAACGCCCGCCCGGACTCCGGCATAAACCGCAACAACATCAACACTTGCAAGTCAAGCGCGGGCATCAGGCGGCCAGCGGTCGCACCGTCACCACGCAGCCAGTTCCAATCTTTGCCGTCCCAACGCAAAATACCGAAGCCGACCGGCCGCCTGGCGAGCATGATCGACACTGCGGCGAGCACGGTTGTAGCGGCCAGTGCCACCAGCCTTACGCTGTCGGCAATGGCTTGCAACAGCCATGCGCCGACGACAACAACTGCCATGGACCAAACAGCAGACACCACAATCACACCCATTGGGTTATGGCTGACCGGGAAAGAGACTGCGGGGGCATTGTGCATGTTCCAAAGCCTCCATGCTGTGCACATCGCCGCCGCCAGTGGGCAGGCCAGTTCAGAAACGCCGGAAAACCAGTGTTCCGTTGGTACCACCAAATCCGAAATTGTTCTTCATTGCGACGTCGATCTTGACGTCGCGCGCCACGTTGGCGCAGTAGTCCAGATCACACTCAGGGTCCTGGTTATCGATGTTGATGGTTGGCGGACTCTTTTGATGGTGTACCGCCAGCACCGTGAACACCGACTCGATGCCACCGGCACCACCCAGCAAGTGGCCCGTCATGGATTTGGTCGAATTGACCACCACCTTGCGGGCATGGTCACCGAGTGCCGCCTTGATGGCAATGGTCTCATTCACGTCACCCAGCGGCGTGGAGGTGCCATGGGCATTGAGATAGTCCACCTGCTCCGGGTTGACAGCGGCGTTGCGCAGGGCCTGCAGCATGGCGCGTCGCGGGCCGTCCATGTTTGGCGCTGTCATGTGACCAGCGTCCGCACTCATGCCAAAGCCGGCCAGCTCCGCGTAAATCCTGGCACCGCGCGCCTTGGCATGTTCAAGCTCTTCCAAAACCAGCACTCCAGCACCCTCGCCCAGCACAAATCCATCTCGGTCGCGGTCCCATGGACGGGAAGCAGCCTTCGGGTCGTCATTACGCGTTGACAGCGCCCGCATTGCCGCAAACCCGCCGATACCAAGCGGCGAAACCGTCGCTTCCGAGCCGCCGGCGACGATCACATCGGCATCGCCATACTCGATCATGCGGCCCGCCTCACCGATGCAATGCAAGCCAGTGGTACATGCCGTGACGATGGCGATGTTGGGACCCTTGAAGCCAAAACGCATGGACACATGGCCGGCAATCATGTTGATGATGGAAGCTGGCACAAAAAACGGGGAAATCCGACGCGGCCCGCGGGCCGTCAGTTCGCCGTGTGTAGCCTCGATCATCGGCAATCCGCCAATGCCGGAGCCGATCACACAGCCTATTCGCGTTGCCAGCTCGTCACCGAGTTGGTCGCCGGTTGGCAACCCGGCATCGGCCACCGCCTGTGTTGCAGCCGCAATGCCGAAATGGATGAAACTGTCCATGGTGCGGGCCTCTTTTGCCCGCACATAGAATTCCAGATCAAAACCCTTCACCTCACCGGCGATGCGGCAGGAAAAACTGCTGGCATCGAACCGCGTGATCAGGTCAATGCCCGATCGCCCGGCGAGCAGATTGGCCCAGGCCTCCGGCACCGTATTGCCAACAGGGCTGATGCAACCCAGACCGGTAACGACAACACGACGACGGGACATGGCTGTCAAACTGCCACCCGCATCAGGCCTTTTTATGGCTGCTGGCGTAGTCAATCGCGTTCTGCACCGTGGTGATTTTTTCGGCGTCCTCGTCAGGAATCTCGATGCCGAACTCGTCTTCCAGCGCCATCACCAGCTCGACCGTGTCGAGGGAATCTGCGCCGAGGTCGGCGACGAACGCTTTGGCATTCGTCACCTGGGATTCCTCTACACCGAGTTGTTCAGCAATGATCTTTTTAACGCGCGCTTCTATATCGCTCATGGAGTCCCTCGAAGGGTTGTGGATGAATCACTGATTTTAGCCGCCTGCGGCCGCCGCCAAGAAACCTCGACCACGGCACCTGCGGTGCTGGTTGCGGCGTGGGCCGCCAGGCTACATGTACATGCCGCCGTTGACGTGCAACTCCTGCCCGGTGATATAGGCCGCCTGCGGCGAAGCCAGGAATGCAACCGCGTGGGCAATTTCCTCCGGCTGGCCCAATCGGCCCAGGGGAATCTGCCCCAACAGCGCCGACTGCTGTACCGCCGAAAGACCGGCTGTCATGTCGGTCTGCACAAACCCGGGGGCAACACAGTTGACCGTGATGTTGCGCGAGCCCAGTTCACGCGCCAGCGCACGGCTCATGCCGGCCACACCCGCCTTGGCTGCCGCATAGTTCGCCTGACCAGGGTTGCCAGAAGCACCGACCACCGAGGTGACGTTCACGATGCGCCCGTAGCGCTGTTTCATCATCGTGCGCATGACGGCACGGCTGAGCCGGAAAACCGCCTTGAGATTGGTATCCAGAACCGCATCCCAGTCCTCGTCTTTCAGGCGCATCGCCAGCATATCCCGGGTAATACCTGCATTGTTCACCAGCACATGCAAAGCGCCGTGCTGCTTTACGATCTGCTCTATCAGCGCTTCGGCAGCCGCCACATCGGTAACGTCCAACACCGCGCCTGCCGAGCCGGGATAGGACAGCAGGGCCTGTCCGACAGCGTCGGCACCAGCGGCCGTGGTTGCTGTTCCGATCACTTGGTACCCCTGGCGGGCGAGTTCCAGCGCAATGGCACGGCCGATGCCACGGCTCGCGCCGGTGACAACAGCGACTTGCCGCGCTTCCCCACCGCCGCTCATGTTGCCTGCTCCGACAAGGCAGCCTGCACTGCGCAAAGACTCGCCGGGTCGAACAACGGTAATCCGGTGAGTTCAGCATCAATGCGCCCCACCATACCGGCCAGCACCTTGCCCGGACCACATTCCACTACGACCCTTGCCCCGCGCGCCTTCAGCGCCCGCACACACTCGACCCAGCGCACCGGGCCAAACGCTTGCCGGTACAAAGCGTCGCGCATGCGATCTGCATCCATCTCCACCGCCACATCGACATTGTTGACAAGCGCAATTTGGGGCGCCTGCAGTTGCAACTCTTCGAGGGCCGCGCGCAATTTTTCTGCAGCCGGTCGCATGAGGCTCGAATGGAATGGGGCCGACACCGCCAGCAACATGGCACGACGGGCACCGGCGGCCTTGAGTGCGGCGCAGGCGCGCTCCACCGCCGCGCTACTGCCCGAGATCACGGTTTGAGATGGATCGTTGAAATTTGCAGCCTCCACGATCTCGGCGCCGGACGCGCCAAACCCCTGGCTTACCTCCTGACACACCTGCACAACCTTGACTGGATCCAACCCAAGCACCGCCGCCATCGCGCCGGTACCAACGGGCACTGCCTCCTGCATCGCCACTGCACGCAGGCGCACCTGCGGCGCCGCCTGTGACAGGGAAAGTACACCTGCAGCCACCAGCGCCGCGTATTCGCCCAGTGAGTGCCCGGCCACAACGGACGGCGCGACGCCAGTGCGTGCCATCCATACGCGGTAGGCAGCCACACCGGCGACCAGCATCACCGGCTGGGTGTTGGAGGTCAATGCCAGCTCGTCCTTGCTGCCATGGCGGATCAGCTGGCCGATATCCTGCTGCAGCGCCGTGGAGGCCTCCAGCACGGTCTGGGCTACCACCGGATCATCGCCCCAAGCGTCCAGCATGCCGGGTGACTGAGAGCCCTGGCCGGGAAAGACAAATGCAAAGGGTTTCATCGAATTGAATCCAATACCTGCGGGAACGCAAAACAGCTGGCGGCTACGGCAAACATGCGACTTACAGCGTCAACAAAACAGAGCCCCAGGTAAAGCCGCCACCGACGCCCTCGAGCAGAACCAGTTGACCCGGCCGGATGCGGGAGTCACGCACACCGGCGTCGAGTGCCAGCGGAATGGATGCCGCCGACGTATTTCCGTGCTGGTCCACCGTGACCATCACCCTGTCCATTGGCAAACGCAGGCGCTTGGCTGTACTTTGCATGATGCGGATGTTGGCCTGGTGCGGCACCAGCCAGTCGAGGTCCGTGATTTGTCTGCCGGCCGTGGCCAGCACTGCCTTGGCCGAGTCTTCCAGCACACCCACGGCGAGTTTGAATACGGCCTGACCGTCCATGGTCAACAGCGGGCTGCCGATCACTTTGCCACCCGACACCTGACCCGGCACACACAGGATGCCTACGTATTTGCCATCGGCATGCAGATCCGTCGCCAAAATGCCGGGCGTGTCAGAAGCCTGCAGCACCACGGCGCCGGCGCCATCGCCAAACAATACACAGGTGGTGCGGTCGGAGAAATCGAGGATGCGGGAAAATACCTCGGCGCCAACCACCAATGCCGTATTTGCAGCGCCGCACTGGACCATCGCATCGGCGACGCTCAGCGCGTAGACGAAGCCGCTGCAAACGGCCTGCAGATCAAACGCAGCACCACCGGCCACACCGAGCTTGTGCTGCAATATGCAGGCGGTGGAGGGAAACACCATGTCAGGTGTCGACGTCGCAACGATGATCAGGTCAACCGCCGGGGCCGCCACGCCAGCCGCCTGCAGCGCGCGGGTACACGCCACCAGCGCGAGGTCGCTGCTGCACACGTCAGGGGCGGCAAAATGACGCGCCCGTATGCCGGTACGCTCGACAATCCACTCGTCGCTGGATTCGATGCCATTGGCCGCCAACTGTCCCACGAGGTCCGCGTTGCTCAGCCTGCGGGGTGGCAAAAACGATCCGGTACCGGTGATTCGTGAATATCGTCGCATAGGAATATCAGCTATCGCGGACCGGCCCTTCGGGACTGGCGACACCCGACGCAAGAACCGGTGCCGCGTGGGCGATACGCAACTGCACCTTCTCCAGCAGGTTGTTTCTCGCCGAATCATACGCCCGCTCCAGCGCAAAACCAAAGCCCAACTGGTCGGCTGATCCATGGCTTTTGAACACCAGCCCACGCAAACCCAGCAGAGCGGCACCGTTGTAGCGCCGATGGTCGACCCGGCGCTTGAAAGCGGCCAGCACCGGGTAGGCAACTGCGCCGGCGACACGCGTCAACACATTACGGGAGAACTCCGCCCGCAAAAAATCCCCGATCATGCTCGCAACGCCCTCGGTGGCCTTCAGCGCCACGTTGCCCACGAATCCATCACAGACCACGATATCCACTGTGCCCTTGAAAATGTCGTTGCCCTCGACGTTACCGGAAAAATTGAGGTCACCAGCCGCGCCTGCGGCACGCAGCAACTCGCCCGCCCGCTTGATGGTCTCGTTGCCCTTCATGACCTCTTCGCCGATGTTGAGCAAGCCCACGGACGGGCTAGGGACGTTGTTGAGCACCGACACCAGTGCCGAACCCATCACCGCGAACTGCAGCAGATGGTGGGCTTCGCAATCCACATTGGCCCCCAGGTCAAGCACCGTGGTGACGGTGCCACGGGCGTTCGGCAATTGCGTGGCGATCGCCGGCCGGTCGATGCCGACCATGGTCTTGAGCAAATGCCGCGAGATGGCCATCAGTGCCCCGGTATTGCCGGCTGACACCGCGGCCTGCGCGTGACCGTCCCTGACCTGCTGTATCGCGACGCGCATCGAGGAGTCCTTCTTGCGGCGCAGCGCGACCTCGATCGGATCGTCCATGGCAACGACCTCGGTCGCCGGCACCGAGCGCGCGCGCGGGTGCGAGAAACCTTTCAAGCTGGCGGACAACCCCACCAGCAGCAACTTGGCCTCGGAATGGCGCTCCAGAAACTGCTGGCAGGCCGGCAAGGTGACAGCAACACCATGGTCACCGCCCATGCAGTCCACAGCAACGGTGATCATCGCCACGGGCAACACCTTACCGGCAATGAATCACATTGGCGTCCCATCAATGCAAAGGCCAGACGCTACCGAAAAGATAGCACCTGGCCAGTGTTCATGCGTTGAGTCAGGCTTCTACTTTTGTCTTGACAACCTTGCGGCCACGATAAAAACCGGTAGGGCTGATATGGTGACGCAAATGGGTTTCACCGGTGGTTGGTTCCACGGCGATGCCGGGCACAACCAGGGCATTGTGGGAACGGTGCATGCCACGTTTGGACGGTGATTTCTTGTTTTGTTGGACGGCCATGATCCGCTCCTTGGCATTGATGCCCCCCTGCTGGAGACACCGGGTTGTTCAAACCGCACCCACTAGTGCGAAGCCCTCGATTATAGCGCAATTGCCTCAGGGTCCCGGTTTGCCCGGCTTGAATCCAGCCAAGGCGGCAAAGGGGTGGGGCCGCACTTGCGGCCGCGCGGCCGCCCGGTTCTCCGTCGGACACGTGTCGTGGCGGGCAATGTGTGGCAACTCCAGCACCAGTTCATCCTCCAGCAGAGCTGCGAGCGTGAATCCGCCATCCTGCACCAGCAAATCTTCCTCACTGTCATCGTCCTGGGCGACCGCACTGGCTTCGTCGGGCACGAAGCGGAACCAACGGTCCACTCGCAATCGGATTTGCACCGTGTCAAGGCAACGTTGGCATGTCAGCGGAACCACACAATCGGCGTCCAGATGGAGCCAAATCTGTTGATCACCCGAGATGCCGGTCCGGTGCTCCGCCCGTGCCTGCCATTGAATCGCCCCCAGGGGCGCCCCCAACACACAGGCCTGGGCAACTCGGGCAAAGTCCGGCAGGGCAATTGTCCCCCCGGCCCGAGCACCAGCCAGCGCAAAGGCCTGAACGTCCAGCGGACTGTTCGGAGAAACGGTCTTCATACCTCCAGTGTAAGAGAATCGCGGCATGCCAACCTCCGCCAACCGCAAGCTGATCCTGGGCTCGACATCGCCCTACAGGCGTGACCTGCTGGCACGCGTGGGCATCACTTTCGAGGTAGTCGCGCCGCAGGTCGATGAAATGCAATTGCCGCGGGAGACGCCACGGCAACTTGCATGTCGGCTGGCCCTGGCAAAGGCACACGCAGTTGCAGCGCTGCATCCACAGGCCATTGTCATTGGCTCAGACCAGGTCGCAGACCTGAACGGAGAGGCGCTGGGCAAACCTGGCAGCCACGACGCGGCACGGGCGCAGCTCAGGCGTATGGGTGGCCAGGCGGTCACGTTCCAGACCGCCGTTGCAGTCGTCTGCAAAGCGACCCAGTTTGCCCAGATGGACCTGGCGCAGGTACTGGTGAAATTTCGGACCCTCGGGGACGCCGAGATTGAAGCCTACCTGCTGGCGGAGCAACCCTACGACTGTGCCGGCAGTGCCAAGAGCGAGGGATTGGGCATCGTGCTGCTCGAATCGATTCACAACGACGATCCGACCGCACTCGTCGGGCTGCCGCTGATCCGTACCTGCCAGATGCTGCGAGCTGCGGGCATGGTGCTGTTATGACGGCGCCTGCCAGTACGCCGGTCCCTGTCGCAGCTACCGCACCGGCGGGCGCCGACCTGCGCCAGGGTCTTGGCAGTCTGTTGCTGGTGCCGGCCCCGCTGGATTTCGGCTGCATTCAGCTGGTGCCATTGGACCAGGTCATGCCGGCTGGCACATTGCGGCGGGCGGCGCGCCTGAGCCACTGGATCTGTGAAAACGCAAAATCAACCCGCGCCTATCTCAAGCGCATCGACGCTGTGCAAGCACTGCAATTCCCGATCCGTGACATGGCGATCCAGGAACTGCCACGCGCGGTCCACAAACACGGTGACCACCGGGGCGAATTCGACGCCAGGCCGCTGTTGCAGGCCGCCTTGCAGGGACATGACATCGGTCTCATCAGCGAAGCCGGCATGCCCGCGATTGCCGACCCGGGCTCATCGGTGGTGCGCGCCGCGCATGATCTGGGGCTGACGGTGCAGGCCCTGGTCGGGCCGGTCTCGTTGCTGCTGGCACTGGCAGCCAGCGGTCTGAACGGCCAGAGTTTTGCGTTTGCCGGCTACCTGCCGCAGGACCCGGACGGTCGCGCACGACGGGTCCGGGAACTGGAACACATTGCATTGACGAGCGGACAGACCCAGATCTTCATCGAGGTGCCATACCGCAACACGCACATGCTGCAAACCCTGCTACACACGCTCGGCCCCTCTACCCGTCTCGCCGTGGGCAGCGCCCTGACCCTGTCACACTCGGCGGCGCACAGTGCCAGCATCGCCCGCTGGCGCACCGCGCCTTGGCCACTGGACAACTCCACGCCCGCAGTTTTTGCCATCGGGCCATAGTACGGGGCACGCGCCGCCGTCAACGGAACGCAGGGGCAAAGCGCAAAGCCTTGATCGCACCATCTCCAATGGCCGCACCAAAACGCTTGACCAGCCGTTCGGCGACGTTTTCCCGACGCGTGTAGTCCACGATGTCCTCGGCCTTGATGACATCACGCGCCACCAGGTCCAGATTGCCCAACTGATCGGCCAGGCCCAGATCGATCGCCTGCTGGCCGGTCCAGAACAAGCCGCTGAAAGTCTCCGGTGACTCCTTCAACCGCTTGCCACGTCCGGCTTTGACAGCATCGATGAACTGGCGGTGAATCTGGTCCAGCATCGCCTGGCTGAACGCCCGCTGGCGCTCTGACTGCGGGCTGAACGGGTCGAGAAAGCCCTTATTCTCGCCCGCCGTCATCAGGCGGCGCTCGACACCGAGCTTGTCCATCAGGCCGGTGAACCCAAAGCCATCCATCAGCACACCGATGCTCCCCACCACACTGGCCTTGTCGACAAAAATGCGGTCGGCGGCGACGGCAATGTAATACGCAGCCGAGGCGCAGGTTTCTTCGACCACCGCATACAGTGGTTTGTTGTGCTTGAGCTTGAGGCGGCGCAATTCGTCGTTGATGATTCCGGCCTGCACCGGGCTGCCTCCGGGCGAGTTGATCAGTAACACGACTGCCACCGCCCCCTGGTCTTCGAACGCCGCGCGAACCGCCGTCAGCACCACTTCGGCGCTGGCCTCACCGTCCGACGATATCTCGCCTTTTATTTCGACCAGCGCCGTGTGCGGCGCCGACACATCGTTTGTGGAGCCGCTGCGGTGCGTCGCGACCCAGGCCAACACGACAAAAAACCCCAGCCAGGCCAGACGCACGAAGTTGCGCCAGCGCCTGCCGGTGCGTTGTTCCTCGAGGGCCGCAAAGGCGAGCCGCTCCAGTGTCGCGCGTTCCCAGCCGGGCGACGCTGGTGCGGCTGGCGCAGCGGGCTGGTCGGGCCGGTTCGGGGTCGGCGCAACGGGGTCGAGTGGGTCGGTCATATCAGAATTCAAGAGGTTGCAGGTTGTGGGCAGTATGCCAGTGCACCACACCATCGCGTTCGTGCAGGGCAATCTTGACGAGGCCACCTCGGCATGGGCCGCCACTGCATTGCCCAGTCTGCGGCTGGTACAAGGCGCCGTGGGTGGCGCAAATCAACCACTGCCCGGTGCTATCGAAAAAACGATCCGGCTGGTAGTCCATCTCCATCGGTACGTGGCTGCAGCGATTCAGGTAGGCGTACGCCACGCCCTGGTAACGAATTGCGAAAGCGCGGCAGGTCTGACCTTGGTACCGGACGTCGAAAGCGACGGCCTCGCCGCTGTCCGACAGCGCATCGCTGTTGCACAGGGCTTGTATTGCCTGTTCGTCCGAATCACGCATTGGCCAGCAACCAGGCATGCAGCTCTGGCACGTCACGGGCAACAAACAGGGGCTGCAGGCTGGCGAACACCTGCGCATCATGGGCGCCGTAGGCGACACCGACACTGGCGCAACCGGCGTTGCGCGCCATCAGCAGGTCGTGCGTCGTGTCACCCACCATCAAGACGCGCGACGCCGCCAGGCCAAACTCCGACATCAGTTGCTGCAGCATCAACGGATGCGGTTTGCCGCGCGTTTCGTCCGCAGTGCGCGAGCCGTCAAATATGCCTTGCAATTGCACCGCGTGCAGGGCCACATCCAGCCCTTTGCGGCTCTTGCCGGTGGCAACCGCCAGCCGGTGCTGGCGCGCCTTCAGCGCTGCCAGCATGGGCAACACCCCGGCGAACAAGCTGATGTCATCCTCATGCGTTGCGTAATGGTGCCGGTAACGTGCTCCCAGCTCAGCGTATTTGTGCTGCGGTACATCCGGTGCGGCATGGGCCAGTGCCTGAAACAGACCCAGTCCGATGACATGGGCTGCAGCCTCATCGGTCGGTACCGTACCACCAACGTCGCTTACCGCGTGCTGGATACACCGCGCAATGATGGCTGTGGAGTCGAACAGGGTGCCATCCCAGTCGAAAGCGATCAGGTCATAGGCCCGCGGGCGCGTAGCCGGCGGCGGCTCAGGGTCGCGGGCCAATGGCATGGTCAAGGAATGACTGGAGTTCGGCGGGCAGGTCCGCCTGCAGGTGCATGCGCCGGCCACCCACCGGATGGTTGAACTGTAACCGCCAGGCGTGCAGGAACATGCGCCGCAATGGAACCGGCGCGTCGACCCGCTGCAGCGCCTTGTTCAGAGCGAAGTCGCCGTATTTTCCGTCGCCGGCGATGGGGCGGCCTTCCGCTGCCAGGTGAACACGAATCTGGTGTGTACGCCCGGTCTTGATGGTTACTTCCAGCAGCGTGAATGCCTCACCCGTGAGAGCCACCTTCACCAGACTGGTGGCGGCCATCGCGTCCACGTGGTCAGGCGCCACCGCAGCCACGCGGCGCTCCCCGTCAGGCAACAGGAATTTGCGCAACGGCCGCTCCAGCAAAGTGAGCCCCGCCGGCCAGCGGCCGCGCACCAGGGCCAGATAGGTCTTGCCGGTCTCACGGGCCCGGAACTGGTCCTGCAGCTGCTGCAGCGCAAGCCGCTGCTTCGCCACCAGCAACAAGCCACTGGTTTCACGATCGAGCCGGTGCACCAATTCCAGAAACCGCGCCTGCGGTCGCGCAATGCGCAGTTGCTCGATCACGCCGAAACTGACGCCGGAACCACCATGCACCGCCACGCCCGCAGGTTTGTCAATCACCAACAACGCGTCGTCTTCGTACAACGCGACAAAGGCCCGGACATCGGACGCATGCGCGCCAGTCCTGTTCGCGCCGTTAGCCCCTGCGTCTGCCATCGCCTGTGCCTTGTCGTCGGCACGGCGCGAGGTGCGCAGAGGCGGTATACGAACCAGGTCTCCGGTCGCGATCCGCCGCTCGGCGCTGGCGCGGCCTTTGTTGACGCGCACCTCGCCACTGCGGATGATGCGGTAGATGTGTGTCTTCGGCACACCTTTGCACTGGCGGATCAGGAAATTGTCGAGTCGTTGCCCGGCGTCCTGCTCGTCAACGGCCACGGTCCTGACTTCTGCGCCTGCCTGCGACGGATTGACCCCTATAATGTGTTTCACCAGCCGTGTGCTGCAAGTGGTTGATTTGTCTGGAGTTTAATCCACACACTGCCCTTCACGCGTGTTGGTAGGTCGATGCCTCCGAATCGCCTTGTTGCCCGAGTGCTGGCCAATTGCCTGCGCCGGACTACCCGGCCGACGGGTACGCCGACGGTTTGAATACCCGATATGGAATTCACAAGTCCGCCAGTTTTCTGCTGGTGGGCGGAATGAAGCGAAATGTTTGTCGTGTTTGTCCTGATTCATGTTGTGCCGCTGCGCCTTGTTGCGTGGCTGTATGGCATGGTCCGGCCCGCAGTTGCAATGTGCCGACTTGTCGGCTCACGCCTACCCGCGCCGCAGCCGCAGCACCATTCCCTCGCATGCATCCACGCGCCCACCCCGCGACTCACCATTTGAGTCCGCGGACACGGCCGATTCCCATCGTTTCAAAGCGTTCGACCAGGCATCGTTTGCTCGTCAAGAGCAGGTAAAGGTCCAAGGACCAGGGGCTGCAGCTCCGGCCAAGTCGCCGCCGCTGCGTCGCCCGACGCATGAAGAGGAACGCTACCCATGAAACGGATGCTGATCAACGCCACCCAGGCCGAAGAACGCCGGCTGGCGATTGTCGACGGGCAAAAGCTGCTCGACTACGAAATTGAAATCGAAGGCCGCGAACAACGTAAAGGCAATATCTACAAGGCCGTCGTGACACGTGTCGAGCCGTCGCTGGAAGCGTGTTTCGTCGACTACGGCGAAGACCGACATGGATTCTTGCCGTTCAAGGAAATATCGCGCCAATACTTTGCCCAGGGTGTGCAAGCCAACCAGGCACGTATCCAGGACGCCATTCGCGAAGGCCAGGAATTGCTGGTGCAGGTCGAGAAGGAAGAACGCGGCAACAAGGGAGCGGCGCTGACCACCTTCGTTTCCCTGGCCGGGCGTTATGTGGTGTTGATGCCGAACAACCCGCGCGGCGGCGGTGTGTCGCGCCGCATCGAAGGCGATGACCGGGCCGATCTGAAGGAGGCTCTGGACCAGTTGGAGTATCCGAACGGCATGAGCATCATCGCCCGCACCGCAGGGATCGGGCGCTCGGCGCCGGAACTGCAATGGGACCTGAACTACCTGCTCAAACTGTGGGGCGCGATTGATGGCGCCTCCAAGGGCGGCAAGGGCGCCTATCTGATCTACCAGGAGTCCTCGCTGGTAATTCGGGCCATCCGGGACTATTTCAACCACGATATCGGTGACATCCTGATCGATACCGACGACGTATATGACCAAGCCCAGCAATTCATGGCCCACGTCATGCCGGAGCATGCGGCGCGTGTCAAACGTTATCGCGACGATGCCCCGTTGTTCTCGCGTTTCCAGATCGAGCACCAGATCGAATCGGCCTATGCCCGCACAGTGCAGTTGCCCAGTGGCGGCGCCATTGTGATTGACCATACCGAGGCACTGGTCTCGGTAGACGTCAACTCGGCGCGCGCCATCCGTGGTGGCGACATCGAAGAAACCGCCACCCGTACCAACCTGGAGGCGGCAGATGAGGTGGCGCGCCAGATGCGCCTGCGCGACCTCGGTGGCCTGATCGTCATCGACTTCATCGACATGGAGGAAAGCCGCAACCGGCGCGACGTCGAGAACCGGCTGCGTGACGCCCTGCGCCAGGACCGCGCACGTGTGCAGTTCGGCTCCATCAGCAAGTTTGGCCTGATGGAAATGAGCCGCCAGAGGCTGCGCCCGGCGCTCAGCGAAGGGGCGTCGATTCCGTGTCCGCGTTGTGGCGGAGCCGGCCATATCCGTGATTCCGAGAGCTCGGCGCTGCAGATCCTGCGCATCATCCAGGAGGAGTCCCTCAAAGACAACACGGCCTCCGTGTTGTGCCAGGTCCCGGTGGATGTGGCGTCATTTCTGCTGAACGAAAAGCGCACCGAGATCGCCAAGATCGAACTCAAACAGCGCATCAATGTGCTGATGGTGCCGAACAAGGCGCTCGAGACGCCCAACTACAAACTCGAACGGCTCAAACACGACGACCCGCGGCTCGACAATATCGAGGCCAGCTACAAGATGGCCGATGAGATGGAAGAGGCGACGTCCGTGACGCGCCGCTCGCAGGAGCCGACCAATAAGCAGACCCCGCTGATAAAGGGTGTATTGCCCGATGCGCCAGCACCGGAGGCAGCACCGCGTGTCGAGCCAGTCGCTCTACCTCCGGTTGTCGTGGCGCCGGTGGTCCGCGTGGCAGCACCGGTTGTGGCGCCCGCAGCGGCAGAAAAGGGATTTTTTGGCTGGGTCAAGAACCTGTTCGGGGCCCCCGCAGCGGCGCCGGCTGTTACACCGCCGACCCGTGCCGCTCAGGCACCGCGTGGCGATGCCAGGAACACCACAACACCCGATATACGTCGCCCGGAAGGGCGTGATGGCCCACGCTCCGATGGTCGTACCGAAGGCCGCGGTGATGGTCGCACAGAAGGCCGTGGCCGTGGTGGCCGTGGTGGGCGCGGCAACCGTGGTGAGCGCGGCGAGCGCCCGGCGCCGGGACAGCGCGAGCGGACCGAGGCGAATGCGGCTGCGGGTCCGGGCGAAGGTGCAGCAGCGGCACCAGACAACATGCGTGGTGAACAGCGTGCGGAGCGCCCGGCACGATCTGGGGAGCGAGGCCGCGGTCGTGGGGGCGAGCGCGGTGAACGCAGCGAGGGCATGGAGCGCCCACCGCGGGCGGAGCGCAGCGAGCAGGAACGGTCTGACCCGCCGACGGACGGCCGCCACGAGCAACGTGAAGGCCGTGAACCGCGCGAGGCGCGTGAACCACGCAATGACCGTCGGCCGGAACGCCGCCCGCGCCAGGACGCACTGGCCGGACAAGGCGATGCCCAGAGCCAACCGTCGGACAGCACGACCGCGTCAGCCACCAGCGCCACGGACAGCCCAGCTACCGGGACGGATGAAAACCAGCCTGTGCGCGAGCGCCGTCCGCGCGAGCGTGGCGGGCGCGATCGCGGGCCACGTGGGGACCGGCAACCACACCAGCCCGACCAGGATCCATCGACACCACAACAGGCGCTGGAGGGATTTTCCGCGCCTGTGCCATTCGTCCCTGCGCCCGAGACGGCCCAGCGCGCGGAACAGCCCGCCACGCCCGTCGCTGCCGCGGCTCTGGCGGCCGTGGGCCCACTGCGGATGCCAAGCGTTACGCCCTACGCATTGCCGGTCGACGCATTGGCAGAGGTCGCAATCAGCAGCGGGCTGAATTGGGTCAACTCCGATGCCAGCAAGATCGAGGCCGCTCAGGCGGCCCTGGCCGCCTTGCCGCGCCCGGTGCACATTGCGCGCGAGCGGCTGCCACCCATGGTGCTGGACGACAGTCCGCTGGTGCTGGTGGAAACCCGGCGTGACCTGCGCAACATGACGCTGCCCTTCGAGCAAACCACGGCGTGACGACAGGCCTGTAGCAGGGCCGGTAAACGCGACCGCGTTTGCCGCAAAACCTGCTCAGGGCTGCGCCGCCTGGCGCCAGGCCTGTGTTGCCGCTTCCATGTCACCCTCCTGCTGTGCCTGCTCGGCCAGCAGGCGCCAGGCATCGCGGCGCAATTGCGGGTCTTGCAGGCGCGTCAGGCATTGCGTCAACAACTGGCGCGATTTCCCCCAGAGCTGCAGCCGCATGCAGACCACACCTGCCAGGTACTGCAACACCGCGTCACCAGGGCGCTGCATCTGCGCGGTTTCGATGCGTGCCAACCAGTCGGCGTCTGGCGCTGTCGGCCCCTGCGAAAAGCCGCGTTCAAGTTCACGCACCAACGCAACACCCTCGGGCTCGCTGAAGCCAGCCGACCGCAGCAGCAACTGCTCCCACACCGGCAGCAACCATTGCCGGGCCAACGCCACCGCACCTCCCAGTGAACGCAGCCGCGCGGCTGCCCGCAAGGCCACGTCGGGCATCGCCTGCTCTGTTGGCTCCAGCATGAGCCAGGCCTTTTGCAACTGTGCCGGATCGTGGGCATCCTCCAGCACCTCGAGTGCCAAGCCACGCAACACGCCATGGGCCGCCGTCGGCGTGAGTGCGTGGTGTTTGGCCAGCAGGCGCGCGGTCTCGATGGCACTGGCATGGGCCCGGGCCAGGCGCGCGGCCTCCAGCCGCAGGCGCAGGGCCTGTGTGCGCCGGGCAGCGCCGCTGCCCATTTCATCGAGCCGCTGCAGTGCGGTAACGGCATCACGGTCGTCAAGCGCCCAGCGCGCGGATCGCAGTTGCACCGCCTCGCGCATTTCCACCGCAGTTGCCTGACTGCTCTGCTCCAGCGAGGCACGGCAATGCACATCGCGCGCCGGGCGGTCCTGCAACGCATGTGTCGCTTCGGCGGCCAGCAAATGCGCCATGGAGCGCAGGCGTGCCACGAAACCGGGACTGTCGTTGTCCGCCTGGAACGCGCCCACCTGCGCCAGCACCGACTCAGCGGCCTTGCGCGAACGCACAAATCGCCCCGCCGCCAGGTTTGCAAATGCGTCGAGCAGCGCCGCCTGCATGGCGCGTTCGCGGTGGCGCTGACGCCACTGGCGCGCCGCACGCGGCATGGCGAACAAGGCGGACAGCGCGCGCAAGGCCGCATACAGTGTGAGAAACGCCAGCACCACCAGCACCAGCACCAAGTTGAGCGACAGATCGACCCGATACGGTGGCCAGAACAGCGTCACCGACCCCGGATTGCTGCCGGCAAACAAGGCCGCCGCCACCGCCACCGCAAACAAGGCCAGCAACCACAGGGCAATACGCATGCTGATCGCCGAAGCGGCTCGTGGCTAGCGGCCTGCCGCTGCCGTTGTCAGGGCGGCCAGCGTATCGTCCACACGCGGCAGGTCCATGGTGCGGGCCTGCCCCTGAATCTGCTGCAGCAGCCCGGCAGCAGCTTGTGTCTTGCGCGAGGCCGGGTCAAAATATTTGTTGAGTGACATCGACGCCGACGCCAGATCGGCGCGTGCCGCCTCCAGCTGGCGCGCCAGTAAACCCAGACGCGCGTTGAGCAGCTTGAGTTTGAGATTCTCGCGCACGAAGAACGACTGCTCCGGGGACAGCAGCGCAGCCTCCGGTTGCTCGATGCGGCTGACCCGCAGCAGGTTGCGCGCTTCGTCACCCACCAGTTGCAGTCCACGGCGCCACCAACTGGGCATGGACCCGTCGTCCTGTTGTTTCAAAGATCCGCCCGCGCTCACCGCAGCGACCGCATTGGCCAATGGCAGGTCGTCCGCCAGCCGGGACAGTTCGTCGATGCGCAACAACAGCGCCGGTATGTCTGATACGGCTGTGGAGGTAATGCGGTTGATGTCGCGCCCAATGGCGCGCAGCAATTGCGCCAGCCGCGGTTGTGCCGCCCGCGTCACACGTTGTTCCGCGCTCCTGAGCGCTGCCACCAGAGGTTCTACGCTGCCGGTCAACTGCGCCTGTTGCTGCGCCAGACGCACTGCCGACTCGATATCCACCACCAGGTTCTCGTCGCGCGAGCGCGACAGGCTCTGGATCAGGTCTTCGAGCTGGCTGCGTTGCAGGGCCACTTCACTGAGCCGCACGTCGGCCAAAGCCACCCGCGCCGCGGTATCCCGGACCAGTTCCTGCGCCTGACGCGCAATGGCGAGGGCTTCTACCGCCTGCAATGACGAGTCGGCGCTTTGCCGCGCCAACTGCTCACGCATGCCCGACACACGCTGCCAGGTCAGAATAGCCGCCAGCAACGCCAGCACGGCCAGCAGCAACGCCAGCACCAGCAGCACCCACAACGGGCGCGTACTGGCGCCGGGAACGGGCGTTGCAGCGTCAGAGCTCATGCCAAGGATTCTATAGAGGCAAGCAATGCATCGAGCCCTGGCCGTGACTCCAGCACTACACCAAAACCAGCTGCCCGTGCCGCCGCGGCCACCCGTGGATGTGTTGCCAGCGCACGCTGTCCACGCCATTCCTGCGCTGGCAGAAGTGTCAACAAATGGCCAATCGCCAGGCCACTGGTAAAAACCCATACCGCTTGCCCGCGTGCGGCCTGGCGCGCCCGCTCACGCTGTGTGTCGTCCCAACTCGGCAAGCATCGGCGGTAGACCGCCAGTGACTCGACCAGGACGCCAGCCTCGCCAAGCCGCCTGGACAACCAGTCGCGACCGCTGCCCCGATACTGACCATCGGCATCCGGCAGCGCCGCGCCATCTTCTCCGCGCACCAGCAGCACCCGGCTGCCCGGTTGCAGCGATCCGGCCACCACCGGCCATAGAGCTTCGGAGTCGAACTGCGCACTGTCCGGCCCAGGGCAATCGATTCGCTGTTCGGGCACGCCCTGACGCAACAGGGCCTGCCGTGTACCCGACCCGGTGGCCCACAGGCGAAGCCCGCCATCGAGTGCGGCCTGAAACGGCAGGGCCAGGTGGCCGTCGAAATAATGCTGCACTGCTGCCTGGCTCACAAACATCACGGCGCAGTATTCAGGCAGCCGGGCCCAGCTATGCTCCAGTACGGCACGCCCGGCCAGTGCCCCGATGCGGATCAGCGGCAAGGCCAGGGCCGCTACACCGCGCCGGCCGAGATCGGCAACCCAGCGGTCGGCCTGCGGTTGTGGACGTGTCACCACCAACACCAAGGTCGCGCCGCCGCGGGCAGTCACGCTGGTGCTCTCGTCGCCCCCGCCGCACACAGCTGCAACGCTACTTGGCGGCCCAGTTGGGCGGCCTGCGCCAGCGTCTGTACGGGCAGCGTGGCGCTGCTGCGCAGCAAGGCGGTAGCAGCCTTGGCACCTTCCGTATCGAGAGCGCCCCAGGCTGCATCCAGGTGCAGGCCGGTGCCGCGCCAGGTCGCATAAGCGGCCAGCGGCATGGAACAGCTACCGCCCATTTCCCGGCTCACCGCGCGCTCTGCAGTCACCGCCAGCCAGGTCGGCAGATACGCCAGAGGTTGCAGCAAGGCGAGCAGTTCGGGGCGGTCAGCCCGCACCTCGATGCCCAGTGCCCCCTGCCCTGCCGCTGGCAGCATGGCCTGCGGGTCGAAGGTATGGCGGATGCGCGCGCGCAGTCCCAGGCGCTGCAACCCGGCCGCCGCCAGCACGATAGCCGCGTAGTGCCCTTCGTCGAGCTTGCGCAGCCGGGTATCGACATTGCCGCGCAACGGCTCGATGCGTACGTCGGAGCGTCCCAGCAGCGCCAGTGCCTCACGCAACAGCACCATGCGGCGCAGACTCGAGGTTCCCACGATCGCCGCTGCAGGCAGTTGTTCCAGGCCGGCACAGTCGGCACTCACCCAGGCGTCACGCGCATCCTCGCGCTCCAGCACACAGGCCAGTACAAACCCGTCCGGCAGGTCCATCGGCAAATCCTTGAGCGAATGCACTGCCAGGTCGGCGCGCCCGTCATCCAAAGCGCCTTCGAGCTCCTTGACAAACAAGCCCTTGCCGCCCACCTTGCTCAGCGAGCGGTCCAGAATCTGGTCACCACGGGTCGTCATACCAAGCACGCTGGCGCGCAGCCCTTGTTGCTCAAGCAACTGGCGCACATGGTGGGCCTGCCACAGTGCAAGCCGGCTCTCCCGCGAGGCAATCACCAAAGGTCGGGTATTCATCGGATTCAAGGCATGTAACCTGCAGGTAATCGGTTTACGGGTCGTCGATGCTAGCATGCACGGCACAACATTCACCACCCGCCACGGGGCCAGCCATGAGCCGACCATCCACTGCCGCCCTGTCCCGCGCAACGCGGCAAAACGAACAACCACTGGTCGAAGACATCCGGCTGCTGGGGCGCATTCTGGGTGATGTCATCCGCGACCAGGACGGTGACGAAGCCTTCGCACTGGTGGAGCGCATCCGCTCCCTGTCCGTGGCATTTCGCCGTGACGCCGATCACGACGCCGACCGGTCCCTGAAGAAGCTGCTCTCCGCGCTGAGCGGCGACCAGACCGTCAGCGTGATACGGGCCTTCACCTACTTCAGCCACCTGGCGAATCTGGCGGAAGACCGCCACCACATCCGCCGGCGCGCCATTCACGAGCGCGCCGGTGACACCCATGCAGGCAGTATCGAACGCGCCCTGGCACGGCTGCGCCAGGCCGGCATCAGCAACCGCAGCATTGTCGACACACTGGCCAACAGCTTCGTGTCGCCGGTGCTGACCGCCCATCCCACCGAGGTGCAACGCAAAAGCATTTTGGATGCGGAACGCGCCATTGCACAACTGCTGGTGGCTCGCGACGCCAACCGGGCGCGGACCGACACTATGGCGGCGCGCGAGACCGCTGCCAACGAGGAGCAGATCCGTGCCCGCATCATGCAGCTTTGGCAGACCCGGCTGCTGCGCTTCACCAAGCTGACCGTGGCCGACGAAATCGAAAACGCCCTGAGTTATTACGACGCGACGTTCCTGCGCGAGATACCCAAGCTGTATGCCAATCTGGAGCGGGAACTCTGCGAACGCCACATCCACAGCTTTTTGCGCATGGGCCACTGGATAGGCGGTGAC
Source organism: Betaproteobacteria bacterium (assembly GCA_031363785.1). GTDB lineage: Bacteria > Pseudomonadota > Gammaproteobacteria > Burkholderiales > Burkholderiaceae_C > CAISIP01. The sequence continues at coordinate 5,835 of JANLVB010000163.1, read as the reverse complement.
CGTGACGGCAACCCCAACGTCAGCGCACACTCGCTGTCCTATGCGCTGCAGCGTCAGGCCGAGGTGGCGCTGCGCCACTACCTGACCGAGGTGCACTTCCTGGGCGGCGAGTTGTCGGTCTCCGGCATGTTGGTCGATTGTTCGCCCGCCATGAAAGCGCTGGCCGAGCGCTCGCCGGACCGTAACGAGCATCGCATGGACGAGCCCTACCGGCGCGCCCTGACCGGCATCTATGCGCGGCTGGCGGCAACACTGAAGGAGCTGACCGGCGGCGACGCGGCGCGCCATGCCGTGGCACCACAAAACCCCTATGGCTCTGCCGCCACGTTTGCCGCCGACCTGCGCACCATAGACGAGTCGCTGCGCCAGCACCACGGACAGGCCCTGGCGACGCAGCGCCTGCATCCGCTGATACGTGCGCTCGATGTGTTCGGTTTTCACCTGGCCTCGGTGGACCTGCGCCAGAGCTCGGACAAACACGAAGAAGTGCTGGCCGAGCTGCTGGTGGTGGCGCGGCTGTGCGACAACTACGCCGGTTGTAATGAGACCGAAAAGTGCGCCCTGCTGCTGCGCCTGCTGCGCGACGCGCGCCCGCTGCGGGTGCGTGACCACCAGTATTCCGATCTGGCGCGCTCCGAACTGGCGATCTGCGAATGCGCGGCCACCATGCTGCAGCGTTTCGGCCGCCAGGCGATACAACACTACATCATCAGCCACACGGAAACCGTCAGTGACCTGCTCGAGGTGCTGCTGCTGCAAAAGGAAACCGGCCTGCTGCACGGCACGCTCGACGCACTGGCGCAGGCCGACCTGATCGTCGTACCGCTGTTCGAAACCATCGACGATTTGCGCCACGCCGCTGTCATCATGCGCGATTTCTATGCGCTGCCCGGCATCCTGGATCTGGTGCGCCGTGGCGGAGCCGAGCAGGACATCATGCTGGGTTACTCCGACAGCAACAAGGACGGCGGCATCTTCACCAGCAACTGGGAGCTGTATCTGGCCGAGATCGCCCTGGTGCAGCTGTTTGACGAATTGGCCGCCGCGGCTGGCGCTGCCGGCCAGGCGCCGATCCGGCTGCGCATGTTCCATGGCCGCATGTTCCATGGCCGCGGTGGCACGGTGGGACGCGGCGGGGGTCCGAGCTACGAGGCCATCCTGGCGCAGCCACCCGGCACAGTGCGTGGCCAGATCCGGCTGACCGAGCAGGGCGAGGTGATAGGGTCCAAATATGCCAACCCGGAGATTGGACGGCGCAACCTGGAAACCCTGGTGGCGGCGACGCTGGAGGCCACCATGCTGCAAGCCACGAAGCCGGCCAGTGCCAGCTTCATGCGCGCCGCGGCCAGCCTGTCACTGTCCAGCATGGCGGCCTACCGTGACCTGGTCTACAAGACTCCCGGCTTTGCCGACTACTTTTTTGGTGCAACACCCGTGCGGGAGATCGCCGAACTCAACATTGGCTCGAGACCGGCCTCGCGCAAACCTTCACAACGCATCGAGGACCTGCGCGCCATCCCCTGGGGCTTCAGCTGGGGCCAATGCCGTCTGACACTGCCCGGCTGGTATGGCTTTGGAGCGGCCGTGGATGCGTTCCTGGATCAGCCCGAACCGGCCAGGCGCCGAGCGCAACTGAACATTCTGCAGCGGATGTACCGCCAGTGGCCGTTTTTCCGCACCCTGCTCTCCAACATGGACATGGTGATGGCCAAAAGTGATCTGGCCCTGGCAGCGCGATATGGTGAACTGGTCAGCGACGGCAGGTTGCGGCGCAAGATCCTGACCAGGATAGAAGCCGAATGGCACCGTACCGCCAATGCCCTGGCACTCGTCACCGGCCACAAGCAGCGGCTGGCCAACAACCCCGCCCTGCAACGCTCGATCCGCCACCGCTTCCCCTACATCGACCCTTTACACCACCTGCAGGTGGAACTGGTGCGGCGTTATCGCGCCGGTTTGGGCGACGACCGGGTACGCCGTGGCATCCACATCTCCATCAACGGCATCGCCGCCGGGCTGCGCAACACCGGCTGAAGCCGGCCCCTGGTCAAGCCACAACAAGCCCGCGCTGCCAGCGCGCGTCGAGTTGGCGCAACCAGCCGCTGCCATAACCGGCGTAGTCGAAGTCCAGCGTCGAGCTGTGGTGCGACACCGCGGCCCACAAGACCTCGCGCAACAGGGACGCGCAACGCAACGCCTCGAACGCGCGCCAACGGGCTGGCTGCGGCTCCGTGCCAAAGTACAGAGCCAACAAACGGGCATCGTCCTCGGGTGAAAAGCCGTTGTTCGCAGACAGGTTGGCCAGATCGAACAGGGGGCTGTTGAATCCAGCATAGTCCCAGTCGATCAACCACAGGCGCTGCCCGTCGTCGATCAGGTTGGCGCTGAGCAGGTCGTTGTGGGCAAACACGATGTCGACCGGCCCGACGCAGCCCTCGAGCTGCTGCGCCATCTGCATCAGCCTCGGCAAATCCTGCTCCAGTATGTGCCCGGGTATGGCCTGCAGGCTGGCTGCGTAGTTGCGGATCACATGAAAAACCCAGAACATCAGCGCCGGTCCGTGCAGCAACTGCGCCATGCCGCAGTGGCAGCGTTGCAACAACGCCACCACCAGGGCAAAACAACGTGGCTCGCGCACATCGGCCGCCTGCAGCGTGCGCCCCGCAATGAAGCGGCTCACCATCAGCCCGTCGCACGCATACACCACCTCCGGCGACAAGCCGGCAGCATGGGCCGCACGCGCTGCGGCAAGCTCGTTGAATCGCAACACGCCATGTTGTGGCAAGTCTTGCCCCAGACGCACCACGTAGTCCGAGCCGCTGCAAGACACACGGTAGTTGCGGTTCGTCATGCCACCCGACAGGATGCTGATCTCTACCGGCCCGCTCCAGCATGGCAAGGCGGCGATCCGGCCCCGATCCGGTTCACCGGCAACAAGGTTGACGCCGCTCACTGATGTACCTTCGCCCAAACGACTGCCATGCTCACGATGCCGACCCCAGCAGTTCGCGCACCGTCGGCAACTGGCGCCGCGACACTGGCAGCAGTTCATCGAGGCCCTGCAGGCGCACGGCCCAGCCATCGCCCTCCTGCGCATCAAACACCTTTTCCAACGCCCGCACCAGGCGACGCGCCACCAGGGTGCTGCGGTGCACCCTAAGAAAATGGTGCCGGTAGCGCTCTTCGAGTTCACTCAGGGCGCCGTCCAGAATCAGGCTGCGGGTCGCCGTGCGCACGGTAAGGTACTTCAACTCGGCGCGCAGATACAGCACCTCGCTCACCGGCACACGTTCGGTGCGCCCGCGATCCTGTATGGTCAGAAATCCATCCTCTGCCGCCGCCTGTTCGGCAAGCCGTGCCAGCACCAGGCGCTGCGCCTTCTGTAGCGCCGCTTCCAGCCGCGCCAGCCGAACCGGCTTGGTCAGGTAGTCCACCGCATCAAGCTCGAATGCCTGCAGTGCGTGCTCGGCGTGGGCTGTCACAAAAACGATGGCCGGCGCACGCCCCAGTGCAGCCAGTCTGCCAGCCAGGGCGCGGCCATCCAGCCCCGGCATGTGGATGTCGAGCAGCACCACATCCACCGCCTGCCGCGCCACGAACTCCAGCGCCGCGGCGGCACCGGCCGCCTCCCCCACGACCAGCACCTGCGGGTCGGCGCAATCCCCCAGCAACTGGCGCATGCGGGCACGTGCCAGGGCCTCGTCGTCGATGATCAGCGCCGTCAGTGCCATCGCCCGGCCGAGTCTTGCATCACAGCGGTACCTCCATCCGCACCTGGTACACGCCGTCGACCAGGCCGCACTGGAAGCGCCCCTGCACATCATGCAGCAATTGCAGGCGATCACGCACGTTGTCCAGGGCCATCCCGTGGCCATGCGTGCCACTGCCGGCCGGTACGGTATTGGTCACCTTGATCACCACCACGGAGCCGCGGCGCTGCGTAGAGATGCGTACGGTGGCCCCACTTTCGCTCGGCTCCACACCATGTCGCACGGCGTTTTCCACCAGTGGCTGCAGCAACAGCGGCGGCAAACGCGCCAGGGCTGCCTGAGGGTCCAGCGCCCACTCGACTTGCAATCGCGCGCCAAAACGTAGCTGTTCGATGCCGAGATAACGTTGCGCCAGTGTGATCTCCTGCTGCAGTGTCACAGCCTGCGCATGCTCCTCCAGCGCATGACGGAACAGGTCGCTCAGGTCCTCCAGCAGCGCTTCCGCTTTGCGCGGCTCGGCCCGCACCAGTGCGATGGCGCTGTTGAGCGTATTGAACAGAAAGTGCGGCCGGATACGCGACTGCAATTCGGCCAGGCGTGCCGTGGTGGCCGCTGGGGCCTGCGCCTTGGCACGCAGTTGCAGGGCCAGCACCAGTGCCGCCGCCAGCAGCATGCCGGCGCTGACCGAGGCCAGCCAGGGAGCCTGCTGCAGGAACCCGACCGCCACCAACACCCCGCTTGCCATGGCTCCCGCCAGCGCACCCAGCAACAGGCCGCCCAGCAACTCGCCTCCCTGACGCAAGCGTGCCAGCCAGTTCTTCAGGCTGCAGGCCAAAATGAGCCAGGCAAGTGTGGCCGGCAACGTCGCACTGGTCAGCAGCGCCATGCGCATCAGCCAGCCGGTCGCCGTGTTGGTGCCGAACATGGCACCAACACCCACCACCACCTCGACAAACAACACCGCACGCAGTACCACACCGACGTGGCAGGCGTCAAATACCAAGGGCGGCGACGCACCGGGCGACGGCGCTCGGGAGTCCAGTTCCTGAAAGGTCGATAAAATTTCAGTGTCTTTCATCTTGACGTCGGCTCTGCCCCGATTATTGGTGATCCTGCAACCGGCTCCCGGCCGCCCCACACCACGCCATGTCCCACAACCAACTCGACAAGAAGGCGCAAGCCTGGTCCGCCCTGTTCTCCGAGCCTATGAGTGACCTGGTCAAACGCTACACATCGAGTGTTTCTTTTGACAAACGCCTGTGGCAGGTCGATATCCGCGGCTCGCTGGCACATGCCGAGATGTTGTGCCACCAGGGCATCATCAGCCAGACCGACCTGGACGCCATCGAACGCGGCATGGCCAGCATCACGCAGGAGATCGAGAGCGGGCAATTCGACTGGAAGCTGGAGCTGGAGGACGTGCACCTCAACATCGAGGCCAGGCTGACGCAACTGGTGGGCGACGCCGGCAAGCGGCTGCACACCGGGCGCTCGCGCAACGACCAGGTGGCGACCGATGTGCGGCTGTGGCTGCGCGACGAAATCGACCTCATCGTGGGCCTGCTGGATGCCCTGCAACGCGCGCTGGTGGACATTGCCGGGCGCCACGTCGCGGTCATCATGCCGGGCTTTACCCACCTGCAGGTGGCGCAGCCGGTGAGTTTCGGCCACCACATGCTGGCCTATGTGGAGATGTTCTCGCGTGACGCCGAGCGCATGCTCGACGTACGCCGGCGTGTCAACCAGTTGCCACTGGGTGCTGCCGCGCTGGCTGGCACCAGTTACCCACTGGACCGCGAACGTGTCGCACGCACGCTGGGCATGGAAGACGTTTGCCAAAACAGTCTCGACGCCGTGAGTGACCGCGACTTCGCCATCGAGTTCGCGGCTGCCGCCAGTCTGGCCATGGTGCACACCAGCCGCCTGAGCGAGGAGCTGGTGTTGTGGATGAGCCAGAGCTTCGGTTTCATCGACATTGCCGACCGCTTTTGCACCGGCAGCTCCATCATGCCGCAGAAAAAGAATCCGGACGTGCCCGAGCTGGCCCGCGGCAAGACCGGCCGCGTGGTCGGCCACCTGATGGGCCTGATCACCTTGATGAAGGGCCAGCCGCTGGCCTACAACA
>JANLVB010000123.1:0-10359 GCA_031363785.1 Betaproteobacteria bacterium | reverse complement strand
GAACGGCAGCGGGTCGAAATAGGTGGCGATGCGCTCGCGCAGTTCTTCGGGGGGCTGCCTGCCGCCGCTCTTGCCCTGCGCGGCGAGGCGAAAACTCTGCAATGTGTCGGAGTACAGCGCCAGCTGGATCGGGTCGTTCTTCTGGCGCCAGCCCTTCTCCTTGGCGAAATCCAGGTAGGCGCGGTTCCAGTTGCGCATGAAGTGCATGGCCTTCGGCATGTGGTACTGGAACACACAGTTGTTCTTGGCGTACATCTCCCACTGCTTGGGGTTCGGGTCCCCGCGCAAATGTTCGGTGCCGTCCTTGCCACGCCAACCCATCAAGAAGCCGATGCCAGGTTGCGGCTGGAAGTTGACTACGAAATCCGGGTAACCGGTGAATCTGCGTGCGCCTTCGGCCGTGGTGAAGGCCGGAAACTTGAGGCGCGAGGCCAATTCGATCAGCACCTCCTGGAACGGCTTGCAATCACCCAGCGGCTGCACCACCGGTACCCGCACCGAATCGACCGGGCCGTCGAATTCGGAGATCGGTCGATCCAGCATGCTCATCACGTCATGCCGTTCCAGGTAGGTGGTGTCGGGCAGCACCAGGTCGGCGAACGCCACCGTTTCGCTCTGGAAGGCATCGCATACCACCAGGAACGGGATCATGTACTCGCCCTGGGCGTCCTTGCGGTTCAGCATCTCGCGCACGCCCATGGTGTTCATGCTGCTGTTCCACGCCATGTTGGCCATGAACAGCAGCAGCGTGTCGATGCGGTAGGGGTCACCCTTCGTCGCGTTGGTGATCACGTTGTGCATCATGCCGTGCGCCGACAGCGGGTGCTCCCACGAGAACGCATGGTCGATGCGGATCGGAGAGCCGTCGGCGTTGATGGCGAGTTCGTCCGGATGCGCGGGGAAACCCAGCGGCGCGGCGTTCAGCGGCGTGTTCGGCTGGATCATGTCCGGTGCGTTGAAGGCGCGGTAGTTGGGCACGATGTGGCGCGGATACGGCGCCTTGTGCCGAAAGCCGCCTGGCGCGTCGACGGTGCCCAGCACACTCATCAACACCGCCAGCGCGCGCACGGTCTGAAAACCATTGGAGTGTGCTGCCAGCCCGCGCATGGCGTGGAAGGCCACCGGTCGCCCCTGGGTGCTCGGGTGCAGCTTGCCCCAGGCATCGGTCCAGGCAACCGGCAACTCGAACGCCTGCTGGAATGCGGCGTGTCCCAGTTCGCGTGCCAGCTGGCGGATGCGCTCGGCTGCGATGCCGGTAATGGCTGCGGCCCACTCGGGAGAGCAACCCGCCACACGCTCGCGCAGCAGCTGGAACGACGGCACCACCCGGGTGCCATCAGTGAGTGTGTAGTGGCCTTCCAGTGCCGGGTCACAACCGTCGGCAATGCCTTCCGGGTACGCGTTCTTGACACTGCCGCAGGCCTTGTCCCACACCAGCTTGTTGTGCGGGTTGCGGCCGTCACCCGGTGCGCCACGCTCGGGGTCGGGGTCGAAGGCAAACAAGCCCTCGCGCTCGCCGTCGTCTTGCACCACCAGTTGTGGCGCGTTGGTGAAGCGTTTGAGAAAAGCGTGGTCGATCTGGTCGGTACGGATAAGCTCGTGCAGCAGCGCCATGAACAAAGCACCGTCGGTGCCGGGCTTGATCGGTATCCATTCGTCGGCAATCGCCGAATATCCGGTGCGCACCGGGTTGATGGAGATGAAACGCCCGCCATCGCGCTTGAATTGGCTGATGGCGATCTTCATCGGGTTGCTGTGGTGGTCCTCCGCCGTGCCTATCATCACGAACAGCTTGGCGCGATCCAAGTCCGGGCCACCGAATTCCCAGAAGCTGCCGCCTACGGTGTAGATCATGCCGGCCGCCATGTTGACCGAGCAAAAGCCACCGTGCGCGGCATAGTTGGGGGTGCCGAACTGGCGCGCGAACAGGCCGGTGAGCGCCTGCATCTGGTCGCGCCCGGTAAAAAGGGCAAACTTCTTCGGGTCGGTAGCGCGGATTTTCCCCAGGCGCTCGGTCAACAGGTCGAAGGCGCGCGCCCACGATATGGCTTCGAACTCGCCGGCGCCGCGTTCACTGCCGGCCTTGCGCAACAGCGGTCGCGTCAACCGGGCTGGCGACACCTGCTTCATGATGCCGGAGGCGCCCTTGGCACAGATCACGCCTTTGTTCAGCGGGTGCGCCGGGTTGCCGTCGATGTAACGCACCTCGGGGCCGTTGTTGCCCTCGCGCAGGTGCACACGGATGCCGCAGCGGCAAGCACACATGTAGCAGGTGGTGCATTTGATTTCGCTCGGTCCCGCAGCGTCTTGCGGCGCGGTGGGGTCGTGTAATGGTTCGCTTGAAAGGAAGTTCAGCACCGGGCAGTCCTTGTCTCTTGTTGTGCACCCATGTTAGGCAAAATCGCTGAAAGAAAAAAGCGGAGAATTCAATTCATAATGATCTGAAAAACAAATCAGCGCCTGCGCCTGAACCTGCGCCAGCTGGAGGTCTTTGCGGCGATTGCCAGCGAGGGCTCATCCCATGCGGCGGCGGCGCGGGTGTCGCGCTCACAGTCGGCCGCCAGTTCGGCGCTGGCCGATCTGGAGGCGGTGATGGGCGAACAGCTGTTCGACCGCCTGCGGCGGCGTCTGGTCCTGAACGAAAACGGTCGCGCCCTGTTGCCGCTGGCGTTGTCGCTGCTTGCGCAGGCGGGCGAGCTGGAGGCCTTGTTTGGCGCCGAACATGCAGCACCGCTGCGGCTGGCGGCCAGCCTGACCATCGGTGAATACCTGCTGCCCGAGCTGCTGGCACGCTGGAAACAGGGGCATCCCAACAGCCGCGTGCGCATGCTGATCGGCAACACGTCGGAAGTCATCGCCAGTGTGGTGTCGCATGATGCCGATGTGGGTTTTATTGAAGGCTCGCAAACGCATCAGGAACTGCGCGTGTTGCCGTGGCTGAGCGACGAATTGGTGATTGTTGCTGCGCCCGGCCAGGTTCCAGCGGGCCGCGCCGTGACGGTGCGCCAGCTGGCGCAGGCGCCATGGATCCTGCGCGAGACCGGCTCGGGCACGCGTGAGGCCACGGACAGCTGGCTGCTGGGCCACCTCGGCAGCCTGAACGTGGAGTTCGAACTCGACAGCACGGAGGCGATCAAGCGGCTGGCAATGGCTGGTGCCGGGTTCGCGTGTCTGTCGCGCCACACCGTCGCCGGCGCGCTGGAGCAGGGGTCATTGGTGGAGTTGCGCACCCGGCTGCCAGCAGCGCGGCGCCGGCTCGCCATTGTGGTCGGGCGCGACAAACGGCTGGGGCGCATGGCGCAGGAATTCATTCGGCATTGCACCGCTTGATGGCTTCATTACGCCTGATCACGATTGGACCTGGCACGGGAGCCTGCGGCTGTGCCATGATGCCAAGGTTGCGCAACGATGGTGTTGCGTTGCATTGACTGAAGGAGACCCTGCGATGTTGTCGATACGATGGATGCTGCTGTCCGCACTGCTTGCGCTGCCAGCCTTTTTTGCCCATGCGGCTTCCAAGGACGAACTCGATGCGGAAGTCCGCCAGGCCGTGGCGAACTTTTATTCCCATACCAGCGCCGGCAAGGAGCTTGCGGCCAAATCGGCGGGCATGCTGGTGTTTCCCAATGTGATCAAGGCCGGTGTCGGCATCGGCGGTGAATATGGCGAAGGCGCGCTGCTGGTGGATGGTAAGAGCACCGCCTATTACAACCTTGCAGCGGCCTCGATTGGCCTGCAGCTTGGAGCGCAGGCGCGCAGCCAGATCGTGCTGTTCATGACCCCGGCGTCCCTGACCAAGTTTCGCGCCAGCAAGGGCTGGAAGGCCGGAGTGGACGGCAGTGTGGCTCTGGCCACCCTGGGCACCGGCGGATCGATAGATAGCGAAACCGCCAAGAAGCCCATCATCGGCTTCATCTTCTCGAACAAGGGTTTGATGTACAACCTGACGTTCGAGGGTGCCAAGATCAGCAAGATCGAAAAGTAGCAAGGCTGGTTCGCAGCCGACGTCAACCTGGCGTTTGGGAGACGACGGTAGCCGTCTGCCTTGCGATTACCGCTTCCTCGTCGGTCTTGAACACCCAGGCGGCGACGTGGCTGGCAGTGCTGCTCAAGTGCACAGCGGTACCGATTTTGCAAGGGTCGCCTGTCTCCACCCCCAGCCACGCACATTGCGCCAGAATGCGCTGACGCAGGGTGGCGGCGTTCTCACCAATGCCACCGGTGAACACTATCGCGTCGATGCCGCGCAGGGCTGCCGCCATGCGGCCGAGTTGCTGCACCACCTGCTCGACGAAATGGTCGATTGCTGCCTGTGCCGCTGGCAGCGCCGAGGCTTCGAGTTCGCGCATGTCACTCGACAGGCCGGACAGGCCGAGCAGGCCGGATTGGCGATACAACAGTTCGGTGACCTGGTCAATATCCATGCCCTTTTCGCGCAGCAGATGCAGCACTACCGCAGCATCGAGCTGGCCACAACGCGTGCCCATGGTCAAGCCGTCGAGTGGAGAAAAACTCATGGTGGTGGCAACCGACCGCCCGGCCTTGATTGCGCACAACGAGGCGCCGTTACCCAGATGTGCCACGACCACGCGGCCGCTGGCCAGGCGCGCGTCGACTGCCGCGAATTGCGCCACGATGGACTCGTAGGACAGCCCGTGGAAGCCGTAGCGCCGCACACCCTGGTCATGCAGCGCCTGGGGCAGTGCAAAACGCTGATTCACGGCAGGCTGGCCGACGTGAAACGCAGTGTCGAAACAGGCGACTTGCGCCACCCCGGCAAAGGCCTGCATCGCCGCGCGTACCCCCGCCAGGTTGTGCGGCTGGTGCAGTGGCGCCAGCGGTTCGAGGCGCGTCAGTTGGGCCAGCACCTGTGCATCGATACACACCGGCGCGCGAAACAGCGTGCCGCCATGCACGATGCGGTGGCCGATGGCATCGAAGGCTGTGTTGTCGGCTTGGTCATCTTGCCAGCGCAGCAAGGCCTGCATGGCGCCAGTGTGTGTGCCATCTTTGCCGGCCAGAGCCGCATCGGTCAGCGTCGTGCCGTGCGAGTCGCGTACCTGAAGCTGCGCCTGCAAGCCCGCTCCCAGGCCGTCCGCCTGACCGGCCCACACCATGCGCAAGGGAGTGGCTGGCGCGCCCAGGGCCTGCGCGACACCCTCGAACAGGGCGAACTTGATGGACGATGAGCCGGCGTTCAGCGTCAGCAGGCGCATCGTGTTCCCTTTGGCGCCTCAGCCAACCTGCCGTCGACCATGTGGCCGGCGCCCTGCTCGTGCACCACGGGCACGCGGCGGATATTTGCCGACGCGAAGATGTCCATGGCGTTCATGTAGGCCAAACAGTCTTGTCAACGTTACGGCTCTGGCGTGTCGGTATCCCCGAGTCCGCGGCTGAGCTGGCTGCGCGCTGCACCGGCCAGCGCCTGGTATTTGGCACGAAACGCGTCGAGGTTTTCTTCTTCCAGCTCTTCCAGATCGAGCAGCGCATTGTGCGCGCCCTTGGTGGCGCGGATCAACTCGTCAAGCTTGACCTGGATCGCTTCGGTATCCCGGTTCTGTGTGTTCTGGATCAGGAACACCATCAAAAACGTGACGATCGTAGTGCCGGTGTTGATCACCAACTGCCAGGTGTCGCTGAAATGAAAAATCGGCCCGGTGATGATCCACACCGCGATCACCGCCACCGCCAGCGAGAACACGCGCGGCCGACCGCAAAAATGCGAAGCCGCCTTGGCAAAGCGTGAATACCGGGAGGGGTTGGGCATGGGGGACTTTAGTACTTTTTGGTGGGTCGGGCGTGTTTTATACCCAACTTTGTGGATGAACTTGGTCATATGAAACCCGAATCGGGTGACACGCAGTGCCTGATTGTCGGAACATCCTGGAGAAGATTGTTGGATTGCGATTTGCCCAAACCCCCGGTGACATGTCATGCGCAAAATACTTCGATTGCCAATAGGTGTGGCTCGTATTGCCAACTGGTGCTGGGCCGTGTTTGCCTGCCTTGCTGGATGTGGCAGTTTTGGGTCAGCTTTGGCTTCTGTCCCCGGCGCCCCGGTGCAGGCCCCGTACGCCAATCTGTGGTATCCCACTGTCGCCGCATACCTGCGGCATTCGACGTTCACCGGCGCCGCGCTGGTTTACAACCTCGTCGATTGGCAGCCTGGCTACGTCGTACGCTCGGCCTGCAGGCTGCTGGATGGCGGTGTTTTGAACACCGGGCCAGTGGCAGCCCTGCCCTACGGGCCGGGATATATCTATGTGGTCTACAGAATCCAGTGCACCGACATGTGGGGCGGCCCTCGTTATGGTGACATTGTTCAATTGCTTCCCAAGCTGCAGTGTCCGGCCAACAGTGTCCAGGAGGGCTCTGCCTGCAACTGCAACCCGGGATTTGTGGAAGACGGTGCCGTCTGCACCGCATTTGCCGGCCGGCCGATTGAAGACGACGGTGCGATGTGCCAGGCCGGCGCCCAGGTCGGGCACCCGATTGTTCCGGCGACCGGCGAAAAAGTCCTGGCGCACGTTGACTACGCGGGGTTTGGGGCGCAACCCTTGGGCTTTGTCAGGCACTTCCGCAGCGCCTGGGTCAATCGCCCCGGCAGTGCCCGGCCAACCACCAGCCCGCTGGGGGCCTCATGGTCTCACAGCCATGTCGTTACGCTGACACTGGGTGGCGCACCGGCCAGTTCGGCCCTGATTCGATTTGGTGATGGCGAAGTTGCGCTGTTTGGCCGGGCCGCAGGGCAATCTGGCTGGGTCGGAGTCAATACCGCAGACCAACTCGAGGCAACCGCCGACGCGTTCGTGCTGACACGCGACGCAGACGGATCGACGTTCATCTTTGATCCGTCGGGTCGCCTGACCCGGGTGGTACAGCGCAACCAGTGGCAGACCAGCTACAGCTACAGCGACGCCGCCACGCCCCTTGAGACAGCGGCGCAGCCGGGGCTGCTGACTCGGGTGAGCAACCAGTTCGGCACCGCGCTGCAGTTTCAATACTCCGCAGCGGGGCAACTCAAAGCATTGATCTCGCCCGGTGGCGAAACTGTGCGTTATGGTTACGATGCGGCACAGCGGTTGATCACCATCACGCACCCGGGTGAGGAGGTGCAGACGCTGTTGTATGAAGACAGCCGTTGGCCCGATGCCGTTACCGGGCTGATCGATGAGCGCGGGATACGTCTGGCCACCTACAGCTACGACGAACTCGGGCGGGCCGTGCAGACCGAACATGCACTGGGGGTTGACCGCCATTCGGTACGCTACGGCGCCACAGCCGGTGACCCGGTGGTCGTCACCGATGCGTTGGGAACACAGCGAAGTTATTCCTATGCGACCGTAGCCAACCGGCTGACGGTCAGCAGCGCGGACTTACCCAGTGGCACGCCTGGCAATGAGGCCTCGCGCAGAATTCAAAATGCCAGCGGTCTGGTCGAGACAGAGACGGATTACCTGGGCGTCACAACGGCACGCACCTGGGATCAACCGCGGCGCCTTCCGGTGTCGCTGACTCGGGCCGTCGGTACCCCCGTGGCGCAAACCACGCTGACCCAGTGGCATGCGCGGTGGCGATTGCCGGTGAGCGTGACCGAGGAGCGCAGAACTGCGCTTACCGATTACGACGCGCTGGGCAACGTGTTGTCGCATACCGTCACGGACAACGCTACCGGTGTCAAGCGGGTCAACCGGTGGAGCTACAACGACCGAGGCCTGGTTGCCACCACCACGGACCCGCTGGGGCGGGTGACAGTGTTCAGTCATGACGCGCGGGGCAACCGTGTGTCGTCCACCGATGCGCTGGGCCGGATCACGCAGTTGGCCTACGACGCACATGGGCGGCTGGCCCGGCAGCATGACCCCGGTGGCCTGGTCACCGAATGGCAGTACGACGCACGGGGTCGGCTCATCGCTCACCGGGTTGCCGGTGAACAGACGCTTTTGACTTACCTGCCATCGGGGCAGGTCAGTCGCATCACCCTGCCTGATGGCCACACCGTCAACCTGGCCTACGATGCTGCGCAGCGATTGGTGCGTTACAGCGACAACCGTGGCAATGTGGTCGACTATGTGCTGGATGGGATGGGGAATCGGGTCTGGGAAAACGTCACCGATGCCTCTGGCAACACGCCGCAAACGATGCGCCGCGTGGTGGATCGCCTGAACCGGATCGAGGCGATCGTCAACGGCGTCGGTCAGACCACCCGCATGGCATTTGACGCCAATGGCGAGCTGGCCAGCCAGTCGGACGGCCTGGGGCAGACCACCCGGCAGCGGCTCGACGCCTTGCGCCGTGTTACTTCGACCGTCTTCGCGGATAACGCCGAGGCCACCTTGCAATGGGACTCGCTGGATCAGGCGTCGAACTTTGTTGATCCGAAGGCAGTGGCGACGCGTTATGTGCGCAACGCCTGGGGAGAAGTGCTGCAGGAGTCCAGTCCGGACTTCGGCACTGTTTCCTATGTGCGCGACGCGGCGGGCCAAGTTGTGACGCGCACCGATGGCCGCGGCCAGAAAACCTTGATACTGCGCGACGCGCTGGGGCGCACCAGCCAGTTGAGCCTGCCCGGCGGCAACACGCAGCAGTTCAGCTATGACCTGGCCGGGCGCATCACACAGGTGCGCGACAGCAGCGGCTTGACCAGCCTGCAATACGACACGGCAGGTCGCCTGTTGCAAAAGCGCCAGTCCGTGTTGCTACCTGGTTTGCCTGTCGCGGTGCGCACCGTCACCTACCAGTACCAACCTGGTGGTGGGCTCGCCGAGGTCGGTTATCCCAGTGGTCTGAAGGTCACCTACCGGCGCAACGCTGCGGGCTTGATCAGCAGCGTGGATGTACGGCTGCATGGGACCAGGCAGGTTGTGCGCCCCTTTGTTCGCGATCTGGTTTATACGGCGTCTGGCCTGCCGAGTGCCTGGAATTGGGCCAGTGGAGACAGCGCAAGGCGCGAGTTTGACGCTGCCGGGCGGATGACAGGCAACGAATTTGCCAGTTATGCCTACGATGCCGCCAGCCGCATCACAGGCATACAGCAGCGTCTGTGGAGCGTGCCGCGGGCGGCGCCCGGGGCGCAGACGCTTGCGCCGTCGGCAGTTCAGGTTCCATGGTCTGTGGGTTATGACCGCCGAGACCGGATCGTGCGCTTTGACCGTGCAGGACACACGGCGGCCTTTGTCTACGACAACAATTCAAACCGCGTGGGGGCGAGTGAATTGATCGCAGTGGCGAGCGATTTCGAGGCACCCGTGGTGGGGACCAGCGACACCCGGGCCGTGCAGCAGACCATCTTTGTCGATGCTGCAAGCAATCGCATGACGGGATTCAGCCAGTCGCAGTCAAGCAGCACCGCTGGAGTGTCGGCGTCGAGCACATCGGCCGTCACCTATGCCCATGACGCAGTTGGAAACATGTTGTCCAACGGTACCCGGCGCCTTGAATACGATGATTCGAACCGTCTGTCCAAGACCGTTGCCAACACATCGCGCGGCCCAGCGGAGACACGTTACCTGCACAATGCGTTGGGACAGCGCGTGTTCAAGAGTGAACCGGTGTACGTCATACCGGGACCTGGATCGAATGCCAAAGCGCTGGCGTTCACTGGCTGGGTGCGTCGTGTGTTTGGCCCATCTGCCAGCCAGGTGGTGACCACCTGGCTCACCTCCAACATGCCCGCGGCCACTGGAAGCCTGGGAAATGCCTATGTGTATGCCGATGGAGCGCTGGGTGAGCACAGCCTGTTGGGCGAATACGGCAACGGCGGCGTCAATCTGCCCCCGGGCAACGAGATCATCTGGTTGCCAGTTGAAGGGGGATTGGCCATCCCGATCGGGCTGGTCAGCGGTGGCAGGCTGTATGCCATTCACACCGATCACCTCAACACCCCGCGCCTTATCACCGATGACAACAACCGGCCGGTATGGCAATGGCCCTACAGCGCCTTTGGTGACAACAAGCCCACTGGTGTGCTCAAATCAATACCGGACCCAAGGCAAGGCGCAACCGGGGCTGCGCCGTTGCTGCGTGCCACAGCGCCGGTGATAGAGTTCAACCTGCGCTACCCGGGCCAGTTTTTTGATCAGGAGTCGGGATTGCACTACAACTACTTCCGCTCGTACCAGCCCAGCACGGGCAGGTATACCCAGCCCGATCCGATCGGGTTGGAGGGGGGGATGAATTTGTATGGGTATGCTGACGGGTCGCCTATGACGAGAACTGACCCGCTTGGGTTGAAGACATTCATGTGCACGAAGCCGTTGCATGGTCTCGGTGACTCATTGGGGCCGCGCATGTATCCGGAGAGTAGGTGGAATCCTTCCCCGGCGTATCACCAGTTCCTTTGCGTTAAGGACGCTTCAG
>JANLVB010000079.1:0-7605 GCA_031363785.1 Betaproteobacteria bacterium | reverse complement strand
AGGGCCGCTCGATCAGCGTACACGAGTTCCTGTATCCCCTCATGCAGGGTTACGACAGTGTGGCGTTGCAGTCGGACCTGTAGCTTGGCGGCACCGACCAGAAATTCAACCTGCTGGTGGGGCGACACCTGCAGGCCGAATATTGCCAGGAGCCGCAGTGCATCCTGACCATGCCGCTGCTCGAAGGCCTGGACGGAGTCGAGAAGATGTCCAAGAGCAAGAACAACACCATAACCATCACGGAACAGGCCAACAGCATGTTTGCCAAGGTGTTGAGCATTTCCGACGTGTTGATGTGGCGCTGGTATGAGCTGCTCAGCCTGCGCCCGCAGGCAGAGCTTGCGGCGCTGAAAGCGCGGGTGGAGGCAGGAGCCAACCCGAAGGACGCCAAGGTTGCCCTGGCGATGGAGATCACGACCCGCTTTCACTCGGCCAGTGCGGCCGCCGCGGCGCAGCAGGATTTCACCAACCGCGCGCAAGGCGGCGTGCCCCAGCACATACCCGAGCTGCAATTGCCACTGGGGGATGCCGGCTCGCCACTGGGCATCGCGGCCGTGTTGCGGCTGGCTGGCCTGACCGGCTCCGGCGGGGAAGGCAACCGGCTGGTTGATGGGGGCGGTGTGCGGGTGGATTCCGTGGTGGTGAGCGACAAGGCGCTGAAGCTGGGCCCGGGCAGTTATGTGCTGCAGGTCGGAAAACGCAAGTTTGCCCGCGTCACCCTGGCTTGATTCACCGCACTGCCGGCGCCCGCCAGCATGACCCCGGACCCGCCATGGGTCACAATTCCGCCATGCGCCAGTTGCCTGCCCATTTGCTGACACCTACGCGTCTGTTATGGGCATCGGTGGTAGTGGCGGTGATCACCATTACTTTGAAGACCCTGGCCTGGGTGATCACCGGTTCGGTGGGCCTGCTGTCCGACGCCATGGAGTCCTTCGTGAACCTGGCAAGCGCCATTTTTGCGCTCGCCATGGTCAAGATCGCGCAACGTCCGGCGGATGCGGACCATCCCTATGGTCACCACAAAGCCGAGTATTTTTCATCCGGCTTTGAGGGTGTCCTGATCTTCGGTGCAGCGGCGGGTATTTTGTGGACAGCGGGGCATCGCCTGTTCGACCCGCAGCCGCTGAGCGCCGTTGGATGGGGGCTCACCCTGTCGGTTATCAGCTCCATCCTCAATGCGGTGCTTGCCAGCGTCATGTTCCGGGCTGCGGCGACACACCGCTCGATCGCACTGGAGGCGGACGCGAAACACCTGGTCACCGATGTCTGGACGTCCGTCGGTGTGGTGGTGGGCGTCGGTCTGGTCGCAATGACCGGCTGGTTGTGGCTGGACGCCGTGGTCGCCATAGGCGTGGCGCTGAACATCCTGCGCGAAGGTGTGAACCTGATCTGGCGCTCCTCGCAGGGTCTGATGGACGAGGCCGTGGAGCCTGATGTAATGGCGCAAATCCAGGCCACCTTGCTGGAGTTCGACCACCACACGATCCGGTTCGACCACCTGAGCACACGACGCTCCGGGCAGCGCCGGTTTGTCGACGTGCACATGCACATGCCCGCCAGCTGGACCCTGGGGCGCGCGGCCGCCTTGCGCACCAGCGTGGAGCAGGCCCTGATGAGCGCGGTGCCGGGCCTGCGTGCCACGATACAGTTGTTACCGAGCGATGTGGAGGCCCACTTCAACGACCCGCGGGATCTGATATGAAGGCCGTGCTGCAACGCGTACGACAAGCCAGTGTCACGGTTGATGGCGAGCAGATCGGGCGCATCGGCCAGGGATTGCTGGTCTTGTTGTGTGCCGAACGCGGCGATGGCGAGTTGCAGGCCGACAAGATGCTGGCCAAGATTCTGCGGCTGCGCATCTTCGCTGACGACGACGACAAAATGAACCGCAGTGTGCAGGACGTGGCCGGTGGCCTGTTGCTGGTGAGCCAGTTCACACTGGCAGCCGATACCAGCAGCGGTAACCGGCCCGGCTTCAGCTCGGCTGCAGCACCCGCCGATGGCAGGCGCCTGTTCGACTATTTTGTGCAACAGGCGCGGCTGGCCCATGCCGATGTGCAAACTGGCCGCTTTGGCGCCAGCATGCAGGTGTCGCTGATCAACGAAGGCCCGGTCACCATTCCACTGCGGATCGATCCCGCGTCCTGAGGCGCGCACCGGGGCGGCTCTGGCACGTTCAGAGGTTGAGAAGATTTAGTTGCAACGTAACTTGTGTACAAGTTAGTTTTCTCTGAAACTTCGTTTTCGTCGCGAGCGGGTCAAGGTGGTGTCGAGGAGCGGAGCCGTACAGGTGTACGGTGACAACGAAGTTGCGGCGTAGGCTGACAACTGCGCGAAGCGCTTGTCATGCCGGAGGCAACACCGCAGACGCCAGATCGGCCCGCGCAGCAGAAAGGTTCTCAGCCTCTCAACGGTAGGGGTCGGGCACGCCGAGCCTGGCCAAGATGGCAGTCTCCCGGGTTTCCATTTTTCGTGCCTGGGCCGGGCTGGTGTCATGGTCCCAGCCCTGGGCATGCAGGCTGCCATGGACCAGCAGGTGCATGTAGTGGTGCTGCAGGGTCTTGCCCTGCGCCACGGCCTCCCGAGCCACCACCGGCGCGCACAACACCAGGTCGGCCGACAGTGGATCGTCGCCGTAGGCGAACGTCAACACGTTGGTGGCGTAATCCTTATGCCGGTAGTCGCGGTTCAGCAGCCGTCCTTCTTCAATATCAACGATGCGCACCGTGATGGCGGCGTCACATTGCAACGCGTGCCGTATGCAGCGGGTGACACAGTGGCGCGCCAGCGCCGCGCGGTGTCGGCCAGCCTCGTGCGCCAGTGCGAACTGCAGCGACAACGACAGCTGCTGCAGCATTATTGGACCCGACTGCGGGGCGCCGCCCTGGTGCGCCTGGACGGGGCCGGTGCCTGCGCCTCGCGTTCGATAACCCGCGCCGGGCCCTGCATGTCGTAGGCGTCAACGATGCGAGCGACCAGTGGATGGCGCACCACATCGGCACTCGTCAGGCGGCAAATGGCCACGCCCTGGACCCGGCGCAACACGCGTTCGGCATCAATCAGGCCGCTGAACTGGGTTGGTGCCAGATCGATCTGGCTGACATCACCGGTGACCACGGCCTTGGCACCAAAACCGATACGGGTGAGGAACATCTTCATCTGCTCGGGGGTGGTGTTCTGCGCTTCATCGAGGATCACGAACGCGTTGTTGAGGGTGCGCCCACGCATGAATGCCAGCGGTGCGATCTCGATCGCCTGGCGCTCAAACGCCTTTTGTACCTGCTCGAAGCCCATCAGTTCGTACAGTGCGTCATACAGCGGCCGCAGGTAGGGATCGATTTTCTGGCTCAGGTCGCCGGGCAGGAATCCCAGGCGCTCGCCCGCTTCCACTGCGGGGCGGGTGAGCACGATACGCGCCACCGCACTGCGCTGCAACGCATCCACCGCGCAGGCCACGGCCAGGTAGGTCTTGCCGGTTCCGGCCGGCCCGATGCCGAAGGTGATGTCGTGGCTGTGGATGCTGGCGAGGTAACTTGCCTGGTTGCTGGTGCGCGCGCGCAGGTCGGCACGACGCGTCAGCAACGCGGATGCGGCTGCGCTGTCCTGCGTGCCATCACCCGACAACATCAAGTGCACGGTGGCGGCATCGACCGGGCGTGCGGCGATTTCGTACACCGCCTGCAGCATCTCCATGCCGCGCCGTGCCGCCTCCTTGGTTCCTTCCACCTTGAACTGCTCGTGGCGGTGCGCGATGCGCACCTGCAAGGCGGCCTCGATGCTTCGCAGGTGCTCATCCAGTGGCCCGCAGAGGTGGGCCAGGCGGGTGTTGTTGGGCGGTGAAAACAGGTGTCGCAGAATCAAGCTGATAATTCCAGTGGGGGCGCCGGTTTGGCCCCCCATGATAGGCAAGGATTGGACACGGGATGATCGGCAAGCTCAGCGGGGTATTGGGCGACAAGAATCCGCCGCAGGTGTTGGTGGAGTGCAATGGCGTCGGCTACGAGGTGCAGGTGCCCATGAGTACTTACTACAACCTGCCGGCGCGCGGCGCTGCGGTGTCGCTGCTGACGCATTTTGTGGTGCGTGAAGATGCCCAGTTGTTGTATGGTTTTGAGACTCCGGCAGAGCGCGAGGCGTTCCGCCAGCTGATCCGCATTTCGGGTGTGGGCCCGCGCACCGCGCTGGCCGTGTTGTCTGGCATGAGCGTGGCGGAACTGGCGCAGGCCGTGACGCTGCAGGAGTCTGGCCGTCTCATCAAGGTGCCCGGCATCGGCAAGAAAACTGCCGAGCGCCTGTTGCTCGAACTTCGGGGCAAGCTGGGCGCGGATATTGGCGCTGCGGCCAATGCGGCCAACAATGACCAGGGCGACATACTGCAGGCTCTGGTGGCGCTGGGCTACAGCGACAAGGAAGCCGGCCTGGCACTCAAGGTTTTGCCACCGACGGTGGGTGTCAGTGAGGGCATCAAGCTGGCGCTGAAGGCCTTGTCGCGTGCTTGAGAGCCTGAGAGCCTCTCAGGCTATCAGCCGGCACGACAAATTACTGCGCGTCGCGCACGGCGCGGCCGTTGACAGCCTGCAGTGGGCGGGCATTGTTGGGAAACAACTGCCTGAACAGCCGCAGTTGCTCGCGGCTGATGGTGACCGGCTGTTTCAGCACCATCCACAACACACCCTCGGTACACGGTGGCGTGGTGAGTGAACCGATGAACTGGTAATAACGCTGGTCCCGGGGCAACATCTCGGACATCTCCACCAGTCCGCCCGGCATGCGCACCCGGTCACCGGCGTCCAATGGCATATAGGTCCAGACCTTGTTGACCATGCTGTTGGCGGCTCCTGGCTCCAGCAACACCGCAATTACCGCGAGTTGTCCTTCGGCATTGCGGTGCACCAGGTGGGCAACCATGGCAAAGCTGCGGTCGTTCACGCGTTCTTCGCTCGGATGGTGAAAGTGGAACTGCAGCAGTTTGTAGTTGGAGCCGCGCACCGTGATGCTGTTGTCGCCCGTCACGTCCACCTGTATGGTGTGGCCATTGTTCACCACACTCGCGTTGCTCGGGCTGTAGTCGAACTGGATCGGCTCAGCCGGCCCGCGCAAAGTCGAGGCTTCCTCAATATTGATGGGTGACTGGCGTTTGCCGATGGCGCAGACGTTGAAGTCCGGCTTCAGCCGTCCCCAGGCGGGTGGCCCGTTTTCGCCTTCGTAGGCCCAAAACACCTCGCTGCCAGCTTGCGCCGTGGCCGCGCCTGGTGCCGCCGCGCCCGCCAGGGCTGCTGCCTTGGCGCGGATGTACTGGCGGCTGGCCATCGGGTTGGGGATGGCCCCGGGTGCTGCCATCATCGGCGCGGCCGCAGTGTGCTCCCTGGTTGTGGAGACCAGTGCCAACGGGGCAGTGGTCGACTTTGCCGGGCTGCCAGACCCGGGCATGGTGATAAGATTTTTCTCCTTGCCGTTTATCGTCAAAGTCAGGCGCTTGCTGCTGCCGGCACCACTTTCCACGGCTTCCTTGACCTGAGCACCCATCTCTTTTGGTGTTGCCGGTTTCGCGGCTGTCGCCTGGGCGCCCTGGCCGCCAGGCGCCGAGCGGTCCTGCGCACCGACCGTGCCAGGGTGGCCCAGTGTCCCCAGCAACAAAGCCATGCTGATGATGGCGGGGCGGAGCGGACGGTAAGGCGGGCGACGGGTGTGCATGGTGGGATATCGGCAGGCTGGCCGGTTTTCTTGAGTCGCGTCAATGGGCGCACGTTATAGTCAGGCACCATGTTGTTCACCTCCTGAACAGCCCGCCAAAGTGAGCATACAAACCGACAGTTTTTCCGTTGTGCCCCCTCGGGTGGTGTCGGCGGCACCGGTGTCCCCGAATGAGGAGGCGGTTGAGCGGGCGCTTCGGCCACGGTTGCTGGACGAGTATGTCGGCCAGATGAAAATCCGCGAGCAACTGGAGATATTCATCGGAGCGGCGCGCAAACGCGAGGAGGCGCTGGACCATGTGTTGTTGTTTGGCCCACCCGGCTTGGGCAAGACCACGCTGTCGCACATCATCGCCCATGAGCTGGGTGTGAACCTGCGCCAGACCAGCGGCCCGGTGCTGGAGAAGCCAAAGGACCTTGCGGCCTTGCTGACCAACCTGGAGAAAAACGACGTCCTGTTCATCGACGAGATTCACCGCCTGTCTCCGGTGGTGGAAGAAATCCTCTACCCCGCGCTGGAGGATTACAAGATCGACATCATGATCGGCGAGGGTCCGGCCGCGCGTTCGATCAAGCTCGATCTGCAACCTTTCACCCTGGTCGGCGCGACCACACGGGCCGGGATGTTGACCAACCCGTTGCGTGACCGCTTCGGTATCGTGGCACGGCTGGAGTTCTATACCCCGGAGGAGCTCGCGCGCATCGTGCGACGCAGTGCCGGGCTGCTCAAGGTGCCGATGGATGACACCGGTGGGTTCGAGATCGCGCGGCGCTCGCGCGGTACACCGCGCATTGCCAACCGCCTGTTGCGCCGGGTGCGCGACTATGCCGACGTCAAGGGCAGCGGCCAGATCACGCTGGACATCGCCAACCTGGCACTCGCCATGCTCGACGTCGATCCCCAGGGGTTCGACGTCATGGACCGCAAACTGCTCGAAGCCGTGGTACACCGGTTCGATGGTGGGCCGGTGGGCCTGGACAACGTGGCGGCAAGCATTGGTGAAGAACGCGAAACCATCGAAGACGTGATCGAGCCCTACCTGATCCAGCAGGGGTTCTTGCAGCGTACCCCGCGCGGGCGCATCGCCACGCTGGCGGCGTACCGCCATCTGGGCGTGACGCCACCAAAGAACAGCGCAGAACTGTTCAGTGGTTGACCCTGCGATTCCCGTTGCGCGCAGCGCCATGCGCTGGCGCTCGTGGTTGTTGTTGGCCACGGCTGTTGTACTGGCGGCGCTTGCCGTGGCGTGGTGGACACAGCGCCCAGCGCGGGTGGATGCGATGCAGGCGCGATTCGCCCCGATGGTGCAAACACTGCAGTTTTCTGCCCGCGTCGCGGCACTGTCGCGTGTTGACATTGGCAGCACCGTGACGGCCCGGGTAGCGCAGGTGTTGGTGCAAGAGGGTAGCGTGGTGCGCAAGGATCAGGAACTGGTACGGCTGGAGTCCGCCGAGTTGCTGGCGGCATTCGGCCAGGCGCAGGCGGTACAGCAACAGGCGGCTGCGCGCCTGGCAGGGCTGCGCAGCACCGGTCGCGTCGGCGTTGGGGCGCTGCAAACCCAGGCGCAGGCGGCGGTGGACGCGGCAACGGCCGAATATGCCCGCACCGAGCAGTTGGTGGCCCAAGGGTTCCTGAGCCCGGCGCGGCTCGATGAGGCGCGCCGGGTTCGCGATTCGGCGCTGGCGCAACTCGCGGCGGCGCGCGCGTCGAGTCAGGCGGTGGCCGATACCGGCACCGAGTTGCTGCAGGCCCAGGCACAACTACGTTCTGCTGCCGCCACCAGCGAGGCGGCGCGTGCCCGTCTGGCACAAACCAGCTTGCTGGCGCCGGCGCCGGGGCAGGTTCTGTTGCGCCAGGTCGAGCCGGGGCAGATAGTCCAGCCCGGGCGATTTTTGCTGGCACTGGCGC
>JANLVB010000074.1:0-5105 GCA_031363785.1 Betaproteobacteria bacterium | reverse complement strand
CCCGCTGCGTGCCTCACGCAGGGCTGGAGACGGGTTGGTTTTAAGTTGACGGATATTGATGGTCTGCATATTGATCTCTCAGCATGTAGGAACAAGTCAATTCTATCGCCTTCAGTGGTTATTTGGTTGCACCGAGCGGGTTGACCACCCTCAACCCGGGAAAGCGCTGGAAGTCACGGTCAGCCGACCACAACTCGCGCACGCCGTGCTGCAGGCACAGCGCGGTGATTCTGGCGTCGTGCACCGCAGCACCCACAGTTTCTGCTGCGACAAGCTGCGTCTGCAACGTGGGCCAGTGGTTGGCCGTCTCGGCAAGCAACACCAGACTGGGGCTCTCAAGCCAGGCGTTGACTTGGTCCAATGCCATGGCAGGCGGCGTTGGCGGGTTGTAGATACGCTGATGCGTCACGATCGCAAAAAATTCGTGAATACACGGCCAGGGTATGCCCCACGCAAGGCGCGATTGGGCACATGCCGACATGGCTGCTGATGCCGCTGCGTGGTGGGGTGAATCAGCACGATGGGCGTACACCAAGATATTGGTGTCAACGGCGATCATGGCAATTTTGCCGCCTGTGTCGGCTCAGATCCGCCACGACCGTCAAAGGCCATTTCGCGCAGCTGTTCCCATGGCGCATCTTGCAATTCGGCCACCAGGCCATTGCCCTCGAACGAGGCATCACGCAACCTGAACGGCGCAATTTGGGTCTTGCGCTGTGCCAAGGCGTGGCGCAACCCGGCTTCCACGAGTTGACGAAAGGTCGTGCCTTCAGCAGCGGCCAGCATTCTGGCCTCGGAGAAAAGTGCGTCCGAAATTTCTATGGTGGTTTTCATATGGGTACCCATATCAATCAATTAAGCTGGGGATAAATTTTAGTGCACGCCACGCCTGCAGCACAAGCGCGAGCCGGGTGAATGACCGTCGGCATTCTTTACAGTCAACCGTTTCGATTTTGTAAAGTCCAACTGAAACATACAGTTACAAGTCGGGTGCAATTCTTGCATACCGATTGTTCGCCGCCTTCGCCAATCAAATTAACAACCCACGGGCGGGTGTGGCCGCCGGTGCGAACGTGTAGCAATCTGGCCGGTTTGAAATTGCTGATGGGTTTGCGACGGCGCGACGGGCGGTGGCGGCCCACTGGGGCACGATTTGACCGGTGGATTCGATGAAACACATTGCACCGCTCAAGGGGGTCAATGGTTACCAGACCCTGCTGAAGTCCTACATCAGCGACGGGCTGCGCCAGGACGAAGCCAGGTTTACCCAAGGTCAAATTTCGCGGCTGATCGAGGCGTTGAAAAAGCCTGGTGTGTCGGATGAGGTGCTGGACGCCGCTGTGCACGACATGTCGGTGGCCCAGCCTTGATGCATGTTGCATTTTGATGCGAAAATGTTTCCATGCGAACCACGATGGACCTGCCCGACCCGCTGATGCGCGAACTCAAGGCGCGGGCGGCGCTTGAAGGGCTTAAGCTCAAAGAGTACGTTGCGCGTCTGGTTGAGGCTGCACTGCAGCGGCCAGCACTTGCGGTAGCCCAGCCGCTGCGGAGCCAGCCGCCAGTGTTCAAGCGCGAAGCCGCGCGGCCCATGCCCGCCATGTCCAACGCCCGGCTAAACGCCTTGCTGGACGCTGAAGATGCGGCCAAAGTTTTGCCGCTTGCCAAAGCAAAGCCGAAGCGCCGCGTGCCGCATGGCTGACGTGGCGCTGCGGGGCGACTTGCCCGACGTGAATGTTTGGCTGGCGCTGGTCAACGAGCAGCACGTTCATCACAACGCGGCGGTTGACTACTGGAATCGCGTCGCTGCGGGGCGGGTTTTTCTTTGTCGCATCACCATGTTGGGCTTGCTGCGTTTGTCTACCAACAGGTCAGTCATGGGTGGCACACCCTTCACTGTGGGTCAGGCGTGGGACGCCTTGCAGCGGATCGTGGATCTGCCGGAAATCGGATTCCAAGGTGAATCCGACGGTTTGGACGCGACCCTGCGGCGACTCAGTCAACAGGCCGATTTTCGCTTGGCTGACTGGACTGACGCCTATTTGGCCGCGTTGGCGACGCAAGCACACTTGCGGATGGTGAGTTTTGACCGTGGCTTCGCAAGGTACCATGGTCTTTCATCTCTGACACTTGCCACTAAAATCGCATGAGAGACAATGGCAGTAGGACAACCCGATACAAGAGCCAGAAAGGCATCCCGGTTATGACACCGCGAACTACATTGATGAGGAAATCCCAGTTCACGAAGCGGTGAGTCGCGCGCTTCGTGTGCGCGGTCCTGACAAGACCCTTTCCCAATTTGAAAAAGCGCGGCAATGACCGCGTTTTTTTTCGCTCTGCTATTTCTTTGGATTGATTCATCATGATTCACATCACTCTCCCCGACGGTTCCCGACGCGAATTTGCTAGTGCCGTCACAGTGGCCGAAGTGGCCGCCTCCATCGGGGCCGGCCTGGCCAAGGCTGCGCTGGCTGGCAAGATTGGCGACAAGTTGGTGGACACCAGCCACCGCATCGACGGCGATAGCGACCTGGCCATCATCACCACCAAGGACGCGGCCGGGCTGGAGGTGATACGGCACTCGACCGCGCACCTGCTGGCCTATGCCGTCAAGGAGTTGTTCCCGGACGCCCAGGTCACCATCGGCCCGGTGATCGAGAACGGCTTTTTCTACGACTTTTCGTACAAGCGGCCGTTTGCGCCCGAAGACCTGCTGGCGATCGAGAAAAAGATGGTGGAACTTGCTGCCCGGGACGAGCCGGTGACGCGGCGGGTGCTGCCGCGTGACGAGGCGGTGGCGTATTTCAAAGGCCTGGGAGAACATTACAAGGCCGAGATCATCGCGTCGATTCCGGCCAATGAGGACGTGTCGCTGTACCGCGAAGGCCAATTCGAAGACCTGTGCCGCGGCCCGCATGTGCCCAGTACCGGCAAGCTCCGGTTCTTCAAGCTCATGAAGCTGGCCGGTGCCTATTGGCGCGGTGACCACCGCAACGAGATGCTGCAGCGGGTCTACGGCACGGCTTGGGCTACGAAGGAGGAATTGCAGCAGTATCTGACGATGCTGGAAGAGGCCGAGAAACGCGACCACCGCAAGCTGGGGCGTGAGCTGGATCTGTTTCACATGGACGAAACGGCGCCGGGCCTGGTGTTCTGGCATGCCAAAGGCTGGGCCATCTGGCAGCAGGTAGAGCAGTACATGCGCCGCATCTACCAGGACAACGGTTATCAGGAGGTGAAAGGCCCGCAGATCCTGGACAAGAGCCTGTGGGAAAAAACTGGCCATTGGGACAATTACCGCGACAACATGTTCACCACCGAATCGGAGAAGCGCGAATATGCGCTCAAACCGATGAACTGCCCGGGTCATGTGCTGATCTTCAACCAGGGCATCAAGAGTTACCGTGACCTGCCGCTGCGCTACGGCGAATTCGGCCAATGCCACCGCAACGAGCCCAGTGGCGCGCTGCACGGCATCATGCGCGTGCGCGGCTTTACGCAAGACGACGGCCACATCTTTTGCACCGAGGACCAGATCCTGGACGAATGTGTGGCTTACACGGCACTGTTGCAGAAGGTGTACCGGGATTTCGGCTTCAGCGACATCATCTACAAGGTGGCGACGCGGCCTGAGAACCGGGTCGGCGCGGACGATCTGTGGGACAAGGCCGAGTTTGCGGTGATGGAGTCGTTGCGCCGCTCTGGCTGTGAATTCGTCGTCTCACCGGGCGAAGGCGCCTTCTACGGCCCGAAGATCGAATACACGTTGAAGGATGCATTGGGACGCCAGTGGCAATGCGGCACACTGCAGGTCGACTTCAATACCGCCGAGCGGCTGGGCGGTGAATACGTGACCGATACCAGCGGCCGGGCGCATCCGGTAATGCTGCACCGGGCCATCGTCGGCAGCCTGGAGCGATTCATCGGAATCCTGCTCGAACAACACGCCGGAGCCATGCCGACCTGGCTGGCGCCGGTACAGGTGTCGGTGCTCAACATCACCGATATTCAGGCCGACTACGCCCGTAATGTGGCCAAAACGCTGCAAGATCAAGGCCTCAGGGTAAACCTCGACCTGCGAAACGAGAAGATCACGTATAAAATACGGGAGCATTCAATGCAAAAGCCGCCATACATCCTGGTCGTTGGTGACAAGGAGATGGCGGCGGGTGCCGTTGCAGTGCGCGCCCGGGGGAACAAAGACCTCGGCGTGATGTCTGTCGAAGCGTTCGTGCAAACGGTCGCCTCTGACATCACTCACAAGTCTGTTGTCTGAGTTTTTTGACTTTTGATTGCAGTTTGTCTGCGCGTAGTGCGTGGCTTTTCGTCGCCATGGTGGCGACACCGTTTTTGAAGGATTGAACCATCGCTACTGAATTTCGTGACCGCCGTCACCGCGAAGAACGCAAACACCGCCTGAATCGGGAAATCATGGCACCGGAAGTCCGACTCTCCGGTCCCGAGAACGAACCCCTGGGGGTCGTCAGCCTGATGGAGGCGCTGCGGCAAGCCGGCGAGCTGGATGTGGACTTGGTCGAAATTTCTGCCACGGCGAATCCGCCGGTCTGTCGTTTGATGGATTACGGCAAATTCAAGTACCAAGAGCAGAAGAAGGCGGCGGACGCGAAGTCCAAGCAGACGGTGATCGAGATCAAGGAGATCAAGTTCCGGCCTGGCACGGACGATGGCGACTACAACATCAAGATGCGCAACATCCGGCGCTTCTTGGCCGAAGGCGACAAGTGCAAGATCACTTTGCGCTTCCGGGGGCGCGAGATCACGCACCAGGAGCTGGGCATGGCCCTGTTGAACCGGATTCGTACCGATCTGGCCGATACCATTCTGGTGGAGCAGTTTCCCAAGCTAGAAGGGCGCCAGATGATCATGATGATCGCGCCGGGCAAAAAGAAGGTGGCCGCCAAGCCGGTGGCCGATGCGCCGGTAGCGGCTGCATCGTAAAAATTGGGCGAGGGCAACCTCGCACCATGGTGTCGGGTGAATAACCCGCCACCAACAAGTGGCGAACCAAAAACTCGCCACTTACAAGTGGCTCGGGGCCAACAAGGCTGCAAATAGTTTGCAGACGCCTCACGAGCACAAGGAAG
>JANLVB010000065.1:0-3610 GCA_031363785.1 Betaproteobacteria bacterium | reverse complement strand
CAGCGTCTCGGCCACCTGGATCGTGACCATGCCCAGCCCCGCCTGCCCCGCCACTGGCTGCAGCAGCACGGCCACGCGCACCGGCACGCCGCGCACGGCGTCGTCGTAGAAGTGCACCAGTGCGGCGTAGACACAGTCGTGTGGGAACGGGCCGCGCCAACTGGGCAGTTCATCGAAGCCCGAGACGAGCTCGCCGGCAAAACCGCTGACCTTGTAGAACATGCGGCTGCGGTTGTCCGCCTGGAAGGGCTCGAGCGCCGAATAGAGCAGGTTGCCGCGCAACCTGGGCTGGCTGCCAGCGCCATCGAGCTCCACGTCGAGCCGCTCGCCAATGGAATTGGCCGAGGCCAACAGCGTGCGGTCGTAGGCGATGTTCACCGACGCCAGCGCCTGTTGGTAGAAGACCACCGAGTCGATCACCATCAACAACGCTATGGGCACCAGCATGCCCAGCAGAAGGTAACGTCGCAGCGAGATTCTTGCGACGGGCGCCACCATCTCAGGCGCCCGCCTTGAGCAGGTAACCCAGCCCGCGCAGTGTCATGATGCTGGCCCCGGTGCCAGCCAGCTTCTTGCGCAGCCGGTACACCACAACTTCCACCGCATCGGCATGCACCTCGACCTCGCCGGAGAAAACCAGTTCCAGCAGTTGTTCGCGGGTAACGGCGCGGCCTGATCGCGCCACCAGGGCATGCAGCAGTTTGAGCTCGCGCGGCGCCAGCTCGATCACCTGGTGGCCGTGGTAAAACGCCCCGCTGGCGCGGTCCAGCCGCAACTGCCCCCATTGCCGGGTGTCGCCGGGTGCGTCGCTGTGCGGGCCGACGGAGCGTCGGTGCAATGCGCGGATGCGTGCTTCCAGTTCGTCCAGATCAAAGGGTTTTGCGAGGTAGTCGTCGGCGCCAGTGTTGAGCCCGATGATGCGGTCACCCACCGTTCCGCGGGCCGTCAATATGAGTAACGGCGTCGGCAGGGCAGCCTGGCGCGCCTGTGCCAGTATTTCCAGGCCGTCCAGCCCGGGCAGGCTCAGGTCCAGCACCACCACGTCCGGCGCCTCGCTGCGCCATTGCGCCAATGCCAGGAGGCCATCGGAGCAGACGCCCACCTGCATGCCCTTGCGCTGCAGCGTGCGCTGCAGGGTGGACCGCAATGCGGGGTCGTCTTCGATCAGCAGCACGCGCATGGGTCCGGTGATTCCTAGTGTTTACCCTGAGGGTTTTGGCCAGCCAAATGACAGCCTGCCGGAGCATCATAGGGCGGTTTACCAACCAACTGGAGGCATCTATGCGCCGTGATACCTTTCTTAAATCCATGGCCGCGCTGGCCGCTGCGGGTGCTCTGCCGATGCCCGCCTTTGCCGCAGCCAATGTCAAGATGATGATCCCGGCCAACCCGGGCGGCGGCTGGGACTCGACCGGACGGGCACTGGGCAAGGCGATGCTCGACGCCAAGGCCGCCGATACCGTGCAGTACGACAACAAGGGTGGTGCGGCCGGCGTGATTGGCCTGGCGCAGTTCGTCAACTCGGCCAAGGGTGATGGCAACGCCCTGATGGTGATGGGTGCGGTCATGCTCGGCGGCATCATCACCAGCAAACCGGCGGTGGGCCTGGACAAGGTGACGCCGATTGCCCGCCTGACCAGCGAATACAACGTTTTCGTGGTGCCGGCCGACTCGCCGCACAAGACCATGAAGGACGTGGTCGAGCAACTCAAGAAAGACCCGGGCAGCGTCAAGTGGGGCGGTGGCTCCAAGGGCTCGACCGAGCACATATCGGCATCGATGCTGGCCGGCAAGGTTGGTGTGGACCCGAAGAAAGTGAACTACGTGGCGTTTCGTGGCGGCGGCGAGGCGACGGCGGCGATCCTGGGTGGCAACGTCACGGTGGGCGGCAGCGGCTACAGCGAATTTGCCGAATACATCAAGGCCGGCAAGATGCGCCCGATCGGCGTGACCTCTGAAAAACGCCTGCCCGGCATCAATGTGCCAACCATGAAGGAGCAGGGATTTGATGTGGTGCTGGGCAACTGGCGTGGTGTCTATGGTGGCCCCGGCATCACGGCGGAGCAACGTGCCGCCCTGACCGACATCATTCTGAAGGCGACCAAATCCAAATCCTGGGCCGACGACCTGGAGAAGAACAACTGGACCTCTGCCTTGATGACTGGCAAGGCGTTTGACGAGTTCGTCGACAACGAATTTGCATCCCTGCGCGGCACCATGCACCTGGCCGGGATGCTCTGATGCCCGGCGGCCACAATGCGGGCGCACAGACACTGATCGGTGTCTGTGTACTGGCCATTGGTGGCGTGATCGCGGCGGGCGCGGCGATGATCCCGGCGGAGGCCGGGTATGGTGGCGTTGGCCCGAATTTCCTGCCCTGGGTTGTGGCGACTTGCCTGTTGTTGTGTGGCGCGCTGGTGATCTGGCAGGCGCGTTCGGGCGGTTACCGCAACATGGAAGAGCCCAGCGGGTCAGAGCGCGGCTACTGGCCCGGTTTTGCCTGGATGTCGGCAGCCCTGCTGGCCAATGCGGCCCTCATCACCACCATCGGCTTCATTCTCAGTTGTACCTTGTGTTTTGTGCTGGCGGTACGTGGCCTGCGCAATGCGGACGAACAGGACGCCAAGCCGTCAGGTTTCAAGCCAGCGCAGTTGCTGCGGGATGCCTGCATCGGCGCCGCAATCGCCGCACCGGTGTACTGGATGTTCACCAAGCTGCTGGCCATCAACCTGCCTGGTTTGACCAACACCGGCTGGATTTGACATGGATCTTTGGAACCAGCTCGTGATGGGTTTCGCCACGGCGGCGACCCCGATCAACCTGCTGTGGTGTTTTGTCGGCTGTGCGGTGGGCACGGCGGTCGGTGTATTGCCCGGCATCGGTCCAGCCGTTGCGGTGGCGATGTTGTTGCCCATCACCACCAAGGTCGATGCCACGGCGTCGATGATTTTTTTCGCCGGCATCTATTACGGTGCCATGTATGGCGGCTCCACTACCTCGATCCTGCTCAATACACCGGGTGAAACCGGCAGCATGGTGACGGCGATGGAGGGCAACAAGATGGCCAAGAGCGGGCGCGCCGGAGCGGCCCTGGCCACATCGGCCATTGGCTCGTTCGTGGCCGGCACCATTGCGACCGTGCTGGTGACCCTGTTTGCCCCGCTGTTGGCCAACTTCGCGGTGCGCCTTGGGCCACCGGAGTATTTCTGCCTGATGTTGCTGGCGTTTACCACCGTCAGTGCGGTGCTCGGTCGCAGTACCCTGCGCGGCATGGTGGCGCTGTTCATCGGGCTGGCCACCGGTCTGATAGGCATGGACCAGATATCGGGCCAGGCGCGTTACACCGGCGGTGTACCCGAGTTGCTCGACGGCATCGAGATCGT
This sequence comes from Betaproteobacteria bacterium, assembly GCA_031363785.1. Lineage (GTDB taxonomy): Bacteria > Pseudomonadota > Gammaproteobacteria > Burkholderiales > Burkholderiaceae_C > CAISIP01. Next base: position 227 of record JANLVB010000065.1, on the reverse strand, counting down.
GCTGGTGGCGGTGGGCCTGTTCGCGGTTGGCGAGTCGCTTTATGCGGTGTTGTACGAAGGGGGCACGCGCGAAACACAGAACAAGCTCAGCGCCGTGCACATGACCAGGAGTGACTGGCGCCGCTCCTGGCCGGCCTGGTTGCGTGGTACGGCGATCGGTTTTCCGTTTGGCACCATTCCTGCTGGCGGCAGTGAGATACCGACGTTCCTGAGTTATGCCACCGAGA
>JANLVB010000025.1:0-4777 GCA_031363785.1 Betaproteobacteria bacterium | reverse complement strand
TGCGGCGACGTCCATCTGAGGCTGAGCTTCTACAAGAAACTGGCCACCGCCAGGAACAGCGAGCAGATCGACGCCTTGCTGGAGGAACTGGTGGACCGGTTTGGCAAATTGCCGACACAGGCGCGAACGTTATTCGATGTGCACCGGCTGCGCGTGATCGCCCGGCCGTATGGGGTACTCAAGGTGGATGCCAGTCCGCTGGTGACCACCATCACCTTTCGCAAGGAGGCTCCGGTGGACCCGGTGCGCATCATCGACCTGATACGCAAACAGCGCCACATCAAGCTGGTGGGCAACGAGAAGCTGCGCATCGAACGTGCCCTGGAGCAACCGGGTGAGCGGGCACTCATGGTGCGCGACGTGTTGCGCCAACTGGGCCAGCCGGTGGATGAAAGCCGGGCGGTGCCGGCGTGACGGTGAGCACTGCCGCGAACGACCTGCAGCAGCCGGCGGAGTACGCGCCAGGCCTGTTGGTGCAACACTTCCATCCGCCTTTGGCGTTGGCCGACTTCGGCCTGATCGCCTTTGACATGGACTCGACCCTCATCAACATCGAGTGTGTGGACGAGATTGCCGCTGCAGCGGGCCGTAAGCACCAGGTCGCTGCGATCACAGAAGCCGCCATGCGCGGGGAAATTGCGGACTACAAACAGAGCCTGCGCGAACGCGTTGCGCTGCTGCGCGGCGTGTCTGAGACGAGTCTGGAGCAGATCTACCGTGAGCGACTGCAACTCAATCCCGGCGCGCGCGAATTGGTGGCGGCCTGCAGAGCCGCCGGCCTCAAGGTGTTGCTGGTCAGCGGCGGCTTCACCTGGTATGCCGACCGCGTCTGCGCAACGCTGGGGATCGACTTTGCCCGATCCAACGTGCTGGAGATCGAAGGCGGACGGCTGACCGGGCGCATGGTCGACCAGCCATGGGGCGACATCTGTGACGGCGAGGAGAAAAAGCGCATGCTGCTGGCCACCTGCACACAGCTGAACCTGCAACCGTCGCAGGCCATCGCCGTCGGTGATGGCGCCAACGACTTGCCGATGATGTCGGTGGTCGGCCTGTCTGTCGCCTACCACGCCAAACCCAAGGTACGCGAGCAAGCCATGGTCGCCATCAACGAGGGTGGGCTGGGCCGGTTGCTGGAAGTGTTTGCTTAAAGCTCCAGACCGACACTCCCCGGCAAACGCACCACAAAACTGGTGCCCTGCCCCAGCGTGCTGACCACGGTGATGGTTCCACCATGCAGGTCGACGGCATTCTTGACGATCGCCAAACCGAGACCGGTACCATGGATGTCGCCCACATTGCTGGCGCGGTGGAACGACTCGAACAGGTGCTCGATCTCACTCTGCGGTATGCCCATGCCATGGTCCGACACCTTCAGCACCGGACCAGGCGCCAACGCCTCACGAGTCCGGGCACGGTGCCTTCACTGGGTACGCTCGACCACCGGTTGTCCGCGTGCCACCGCGAATGCGGCGAGCGTGGAAATGCCGCTGTCACGGCGCCTCACATCATCCACCACGCGCAGCGTGGTTGTCAGTTGGCTGGCGGAAAAATCCGCGACACCGTAACCCCGCTTCTGGCCATCGGCCAACACAAAATGCGGATTCTCCGCCAGGCGCTGCCTGATCTGCTCCGCCCCGCCAGCAGGCCCATTCGAGGTGATACTGGTGCCGCAGAACTCGACACCGAGGCTCTTGCTCCCCGGATCGGCGTAGTCGGCCTTCACGTGACCTACCCAGTTCGCATGCACGTCGCCGCCCAGCATCACCGCATTCGGCACCCGGTGCCGTTGCAAGCTGTCGGTCAATCGCCGGCGTGCAGCGGAATAACCGTCCCAACCATCATTGGACAGGCTCTCGCCCGGACCCACTTTGAAATCACGTTTGCCAAACGCCGTCTGCTGCCCCACGATGTTCCAGGAACTCTGCGCCGTCTCGGGCCGCGCCAGCGATTGGTCCAGCCAGCGTTCCTGCGCCAATCCGAGCAAGCTGCGCCGCCCGTCATCCCACGGCGGGCACTGCGCCGGGTTGACGGCGCCGCCACCCAGGCGGCCGTCACGGGTGCAGACTTGCGGGTCGCGGTATTGGCGATCATCCAGCAAATGCAGCGATGCCAGCCGGCCAAACTGCAAGCGCTGGTAGATACGCATGCCATCCACACCTGTAGCGCCAATGGTGCGCGCCAGCACCGAGGCGCGCAGCGGCATGTTTTCATAAAAAGCCTGGTAGGCCCAGGCCCGGCGCTGCATAAATTCAGCCGGTGCAGCGGGGTCTCTCGGGCCACTGTCGCCGGCTTGGGTGCCGGCATAGTCGTTTTGCACCTCATGGTCGTCCCATACCAGCAACCATGGGCACTGCTGGTGCATCGCCTGCAGATCCGGGTCACTGCGGTACAGGGCGTAACGCTGCCGGTAGTCCTGCAGTGACGTGACCCAACCGCCGGGCGGAACCCGGACCCGGCTGGATGTGCCCGGGTACTCGTAGATGTAGTCACCCAGAAACAGCACCATGTCAACATGCTCGTCACGCAGGTGGCGCCAGGCCGCGAAATAGCCATCCTCCCACTTCTGGCACGAGGCATAAGCCAGGCGAAGCCGTGTCACCGCCGCATCCGGCAATGGCAGGGTGCGGGTTCGCCCGACGGCACTCACCGCATTGGCGACCATGAAACGAAAAAAATACCACCGATCGGGTGCCAGGCCATCCACTTCGGCGTGTACGCTGTATGCCAGTTGCCGTGGCGCGCTTACCTGACCGTGGCGCAGGATGTGTCTGAACTGCTCGTCGTGTCCAAGCTCCCACCGCACGGTCTGATCCGGCAGCGGCCCGACGTCAGGCTCCTGCGCTGCGGTGACCAGGCGCGTCCACAAGACCACGGAATCGTGTGCCGGCGAACCACTGGCCACCCCCAACGCAAACGGATTGCTGGCAAACCGGGCCTGGCCCCAGCTGCTGCGCGCCAGCCAGAGTGTGGCGGCACTGGCGCTCGCCAGGCGGACCAGGTCCCGTCTGTCCATCAAGCCGACGCGCCGACAAGCACGCGGATGGCCGCATCCAGCGCACCATCCCCGATGGGCACACGCAGTACGCGCAAGGCCGCCTCGACACCTGCCAGGCAACCCAGGATCATCGGCGCGTTTACATCGCCCAGGTGTCCGATACGGAACACCCGGCCACCCAGAGGGCCGAGGCCACCAGCAATGGCCACGTCGAAACGCTCACGCGCCAGGCTGCGCAACAGCTCCGGGTCGATGCCCGGGCCGACCGTGATGGCCGTCACCGAGGTGGATCGGCACTCGGGCAGCAAGGCAAAAAAATGCAGGGCCCGGCCCGTTGCCCAGCGATCTACCGCCGCGTGCACCATGCCAGCCATCAGGCTGTGCCGTTGCAGCGCCTGTGCGAAGCCCTCTTGCGCAAGCAGTTCCAGGGCCGCCTCCAGGCCCATCAGAAGAGTCTGTGGCGGTGTACCGCAAAACTTGCGGTAGGAAAACTCGCTGTCACGCAGGCGCCAGTCCCAGTAGAAGCGCGGCTGCGGGTTCTTTTCGCTGACCGCCATGCCACGCGCGTCGGCGGCGGCAAAGCCCAGCCCGGGTGGGCACATCAGGCCCTTTTGCGACGCACCCAGAACCACGTTGACACCTGTTGCATCCATGGCAAAAGGCGCCGCGCCCAATGATGCGACAACGTCGACGACCAGCAACGCCGGGTGGCCTGCCGCATCCAGCGCCCGGCGCAGCGCCAGCATGTCGCTGGTGACGCCGCTGGCGGTATCGGTGTGTACGGCAAACAGCGCAACAATGGCGTGGCCCGTGTCGTCGCGCAGCACCTGCTCCACCGCCGCCGCGTCGATCGGCATGCCCTCGACCCAGGGCGTGCGCAGCACCTTGGCGCCCATGGCTTCGGTCTGCACCGCCCAGGATTCGGAAAAATGCCCGGTGCCCGGGATCAGGACGGTCTGCCCGGGCGCCACCAGGTTGCTGATGACGGCCTCCCAGGCGCCGTGCCCATTGGCCGAGTACACGAACACGCGCGCATCGCTGGTCTGCAGCAGCGATCGCAAGCCGTGTTCGATGTTTGTTATGCATTCACCCAGACGCGGATCGGCCATGTCCATCGGTTGACGGGACATGGCCTGCATGACCTGCAACGGCACGTGGCTGGGGCCGGGGGAATGCAGAAACTGGTGTCCCGGTCTGGTACGAGAAGAAGACATTGTGCGAGGTAACCCTGGTGTGGTGGAACGGTGATCTTAAGCCACCACCTCCCGGCCAATGCGAGAATGGCGCCACCGAGCCGCAGCAGCCCATGTCCGACAATCAGGTTTTCGATATTGCCGTGATCGGCGCCGGAATAGCTGGCGCATCGCTTGCCAGCCAGCTTGCGCCAGACCGCAGCGTCGTCGTGCTGGAGCGGGAGTCCCAACCCGGCTACCACACCACCGGCCGCTCAGCCGCCATGTTCATGGAGAGTTACGGACCAGTCGCGGTTCGTGCCATGACCCGGGCCAGCCGGGCGTTTTACCTGGCGCCACCAGCCGGGTTTTGCGAGCGACCGCTGTTGTCGCCACGTGGGTCGATGGTGCTGGCCCGCCCAGGGCAAGAGGCGCAGCTGGAACATGAATTCAACAATCTGGTCAACAGCTGCGCGGGACTGCGGCGATTGCGGCCCGACGAGGCGCTGGCGCTGGCGCTGGTGCCATGCCTGCGCCCGGAGCGGCTGGCAGCTGCCATGCTGGACGACGCCGCGATGGACATCGACGTCCATCATCTGCACCAGGC
>JANLVB010000010.1:0-1612 GCA_031363785.1 Betaproteobacteria bacterium | reverse complement strand
GATGACGTGATCTTCTCGCTCGGGCGCATCAGCCAGCCGAACGGCACGATGCAGATTTACGTCAGCGGCGTCAAGGAGATCAAGAAGGTGGACGACCACACGATTGACATGAACCTGTCGGCGCCGAACCCGACTTTGCTGCGCAGCCTGATCGACTTTCGCATGATGAACCGGGGCTGGGCCGAGAAGAACAAGACCACCGACGTGCAGAACTACAAGGCGAAGGAAGAAAACTTCGCCTCGCGCAACGTCAACGGCACCGGCCCGTACCAGATCACCGGCTGGTCGCCGGACCAGAAGGTGACCATGACCATCAACAAGAACTGGTGGGACAAACACCAGGGCAATGTCACCGATGTCGTCTACACCCCGATCAAGTCCGACCCGACCCGGGTCGCCGCCCTGCTCTCCGGCGAGCTCGATCTGCTGACCGACCTGCCGACGCAGGACGTGACCCGGCTGCGCAGCGACAGCAAGCTCAAGCTGCTCGAAGGCAACGAGGTACGCACAATCTTTCTGGCGCTGGACCTGAACAGTGCCGAGCTCAAGTATTCGGATGTCAAGGGCAAGAACCCGTTCAAGGACAAACGGGTGCGTGAAGCCCTGAGCGTGGCGATCGACCGCGAGCTTATCAAGCGCAGTACCATGCGTGGCCTGTCGCTGCCGGCCTCCATCCTGGTGGCACCGGGCGTGAACGGCCACAACCCCGAGCTGGATCAGGCGGTCAAGGCTGACCCGGAGCGCGCCAAGAAGCTGCTGGCAGACGCCGGTTACCCTAACGGCTTCGAGATCCAGCTCAACTGCCCGAACAACCGTTATGTGAACGACGAGGAGATTTGCCAGAACGTCGCCGCCATGTGGGCGCGTATCGGCGTCAAGACCAAGCTGGCCGCCGAGGCGATGGCCACCTTCATCCAGAAGGTGCAGAACAACGACACCTCGGCCTACCTGCTGGGCTGGGGGGTTGCCACCATGGATGCCCAGTACTCGCTGCAGTCGCTGGTGCGTACCAAGGTCGATGGCGGCGCCGACGGAAACTTCAACTTCGGCCGTGCCAGCGACCCGACGGTGGACCGGCTGGTCGATGCCATGAAAACCGAGATGGACGTCACCAAACGCAATGGGCTGATCCGCGAGGCGCTGATCCGCACCCGCGACGAAGTGCTGGTGATTCCGCTGCACCACCAGATGCGCCCCTGGGCCATGAAGGCCGGTGTGACCACCAGTTACCGGGTCGATGACCGCCCGGAGCCGCGCTTCACGACGATCAAGTAAACGGGTTGCGGTGCCTCTTGCGAGGTGCCGCAGCAAAGGTGGCAGCGCCAAATTCCTGGCGCTGCAGCCTCAGGCCATCGCCGTCAATGCGTTGGGCCAGATCATCAATGTCTGCTGTGGCTACTCCGCAGGTACGAAAGTGCGTCTTCCAGCGGCCGACAACCGCAATAACCTCCAGTATTTCTGCAGCGGCCTTGTCGCGCCGCAAAGCAAACAGCTCGCACTGCGACATGGCGTTGGAAAGCGTCGAGTCTCGCCCGTCAAGGCCGACTACAAACTCCTGCTGTCCTTGCCCCGAATTGGTTGGCAACACATCGTAAGCGGGCGCAAGCCTCAG
>JANLVB010000538.1:0-2660 GCA_031363785.1 Betaproteobacteria bacterium | reverse complement strand
CGCTGACCCTCTGCACCCGGCCGCGCAAATCCTCGCTGACAAACACAAAATCACAACTGATGGGCAGCGGCCCGTAGCGTTTGTCGTGCAGGCGGAACGTCGGTGGATGCGGCGCCTGCCCATTCGCAAGGGGCCAGGCATCACACAACGCCGTACCACCCTCACCCGCCGGCGCCTGCAAGACCTGGTACTCCGAGTCGCCCGTCTCCAGGTTGAAATCGCCACACAGGATGGCACTGGGTGTATGCAGCTTGGTCTGAAATGGTGCGCCAGTCTCATCAATCAGCGGCGGGAGTGCAGCCTGGCGGCAGGCCTGCGCGTGGATGTCGACCAGGGCCTGCGCCTGGGCCAATCGTTGGCGTGACGAATAAAACTCCAGATGCGTGGTCATCACCCGCAGCGGGCCCCAGGGCGCCAGCACGGTAGCCACGGTGCACATGCGCGGCATGGAGCGCACGCCGGCATCCGCCGGATAGGGCAAGGGGTAGTGCTGCAACTGCGCCAGGGGCAGGCGGGTCGCCACCAGGTTGCCGAAGCGCTGACGTTGCCCATCGCGACCCAGTTCGTCCACTGCGGCGCCGAAGCAGATCTCGAAGCCGGGCAGCAGTTCTTGTAACCGGGCCACCTGGTCGAAGCCGGCGTTGCCTGTCAGCTGCGGGTAAAACACTGCCACCTCCTGCAGGCACAACACATCGAAATCGGCCATGGCACGCGCCTCGTCCACAACCCGCTCGACACTGACCAGATCGTCCAGCCCGCAAAACCATTGCACATTCCAGGTGATCAGTTTCATGGATTCGGCCCCTGGTTACCGCTACTTGATGCCAGCGCGCATAAAACTCTGCACGAACTGGCGCTGGAACAGCAAAAAGCCAATCAACAACGGCGCTGACGTCATCAGGGTTGCCGCGGTGATGATCGACCAGTCGATGCCCTGATCCGTGCTGGAGAACACCTGAAGGCCCACGGTCAGGGGCCGTGCGCTGACGCTGTTGGTGATGATCACCGGCCACAGAAAATTGTTCCAGTGAAAACTCACCGATACCAGGGCGAACGCCGTATATACCGGCCGGGCCAGCGGCACATAAACGCGCCACAACACCTGCATGGCGCTGGCGCCCTCCACGCGCGCGGCTTCGTCGAGTTCCTTCGGTATGCCCATGAAGGTCTGGCGCAGCAGAAAAATGGCAAAGGCCGAGGCGAAATACGGCAGGCCAATCGCCAGCAGGGTGTCCACCAGGCCCAGCCGCGACATGGTCTTGTAGTTCTCCACCAGCAGGATGTCGGGCATGATCATCAGCTGCATCAGCACCAGGGCAAACAGAATATTGCGGCCCGGAAAGACAAAACGCGCAAAGGCATAGGCCGCCAGGGTGCTGAGTACCAGCTGACAGGCCAGAATCATCGTCACGAGGAAGATGGTGTTGACGAAATAACGTGCGAACGGCGCCGCCGCCCAGGCGCGGGAAAAATTGTCGAGTGTGAGTGGCGCAAACAGCACAAAACGGGTCGAATACTCACCGGGGTGAAAGGCGGTCCATACCGCATAGGCCAGCGGCAATATCCACAGCAGCGCCAGCAGCCAGGCTGCGATGGTGTCGAGCCAGCCCGGGTCGTTGTAGACCAGCCGGTTTGGTGCAGTACCGCTCATGCGGCCACCTGCACACCCGGCGCTGTGGCGGCTGCGGCACCAAGGTCGCCGCGCCTGTTCATTTGTAGTGCACCCTGCGGTCCAGCACGAAGAACTGGAACAATGCCACCGTCGCCAAAACGGCGAGCAGCACCACGGTGATGGCGGCTGCATAACCAGTGTCCCAGAACTTGAACCCGACCTCGTACAGGTGGTACAGCAGCAACGTGGAGGCATTGTTCGGCCCACCGCGCGTCAGCACCACCACATGGTCGACCATGCGCACGGCATTGATGACGGCATTGACCAACACAAACAGTGTGGTCGGCATCAACAGAGGCCACTGCACACGCCAGAAGAAATACCACCGTGACGCGCCTTCGATGGCCGCCGCTTCGCGCAGGCTGGGATTGAGGCTTTGCAACGCGGCCAGGTAGAAAATCATGAAGAAACCGGATTCTTTCCACACCGCCACCAGGGTCACGGCGGCCAGCGCGGTACGCTGGTCACCGAGCCAGTTGTGTGACGGCAGACCAAAGAGACCGGTGATCTGCTCCAGCAGCCCATAACCAGGGGTATAAAAAAACAGCCAGATATTTGCCACCGCAATCATCGGCAACACGGTGGGCGTGAAATAGGCCATGCGCAGGAAACCGCGCCCGATCATGCGCTCGTTCACCCACAGCGCCATCACCAGGGCCAGGGCAATCGAGCAGGGGATGGTGGCCAGCGCAAACCACAGGTTGTTGGTCAGCGCCTTCCAGAACACCGGGTCCTCGACCATCACCTGGTAGTTTTCCAGCCCCACCCACACACCGGGGCGTGTGCCCTTGGGTGTCGAGTAGAAACTGTCGATCAAGGTGGCAACCGCCGGGAAGTGCGTGAACGCCACCAGCAGCACGAATGCCGGCAGCAGCAACAGATAGGCTTGAACGGCGGTGCTGCCGCGGCCGAAATGCACCTTACTTGAACGTGCGCAACAAACGATCCGCTTCCCGCTGCGCATCCTGCATGGCCTGGGCCGCCGTCT
>JANLVB010000531.1:0-2811 GCA_031363785.1 Betaproteobacteria bacterium | reverse complement strand
GTTCGAACGCATCGGCAACAACCAGATGCTGGCCTGTGACCCGGCCACTGGCGAGACGCGCCGCTTCTTGACCGGCCCCACCAACTGCGAGGTCACCGGCTGCACGTTCACCCCCGACGGACGCACCGTGTTCATCAGCATCCAGCACCCGGGCGAAACCCCCAGTGAACGCAGCGACCCGCGCGAGCCGGTCAAGTATTCCAATTGGCCGGATTACACGCCTGGTGGTCGGCCGCGCTCGGGCATCGTGGCGATCCGCAAGAAGGATGGGGGGGCGATCGGGAGTTGAGTTTGCGCGGCGGGTTTGCCAATGCGCCGTGGGGCATCAGGCAGCCGCTGTTGATGCGCTGCCCCGATCTCGCATAGATGGCGCGGTAGCTGGAACGCCACCTGCAGCGTATCAACCGCTTCGGAGCCAATAAAACACGCCGGGTAGGTGCGCACCCGGTGGCTGCGGTTGCGCACCATGCCACCGTCTTCTCCAGGCTCCGGATCAGGTCGAACTGCCAGCCGCCGGTGTGTTGTCGCAAACCGCCTTGAATGGATTACGCGCCTCGAGTGCCTGCATGTGGTTTTGAATGCCACTACCCTCGCGCTGCAAAAACTTGTCCACCGCGTCGGCAAAGGCCGGGTGCGCCAGCCAGTGCGCGCTGGTGGTCTTTACCGGCAGCAGTGCGCGCGCCATCTTGTGTTCACCCTGGGCGCCGCCTTCAAACCGCTGGTAACCATGGGTGATACACCATTGCAAAGGCTGGTAGTAACAGGCTTCGAAGTGCAGGCAGTCCACCCGCTCCAGCGCGCCCCAATAACGTCCATAGGCCACTTGGCCGGTGTGTGGCGCAGTGGCCGGGTCACTCAGCGCAATCAGGCTGCAGGCCATGGGCTGGCCAGCGCGCTCAGCCACAAACAATAGCCAGTTCTCGGGCATGGTGGCCTGCATGCGGGCGAAAAAGTCGCGGCTCAGGTACGGCGCATTGCCGTGTTCGTAGTAGGTGCGCTCATAACAGCGGTAGAAAAAATCCCAGTCCTGCTGCGTGATGGCGATTCCCTGCGCACCGCGGAACACGACCCCGGCGTCGGCCACCTTGCGCCGCTCCTGGCGGATTTTTTTGCGCTTGTCCTGCGACAGGCTGAGCAAAAAGTCGTCGAAGTCGCGGTACGCCGGCGTGCGGTTGGTCCAGTGGAACTGTATGTTGTGGCGCAGCATCATGCCGTTACTGCTGCAGGCGCTGGCGTCTGCATCGCTGGCAAACAGAATGTGCAATGACGACAGGTCCTGCCCGGCGCACCATTGCAGCACCGTGCGCACCAGCTGCACCCGGGCTGCGGCGCCCAGCGCCAGAAACCGGCTGCCCGGCACCGGGGTGAAGGGCGGTGCCACCAGCGCTTTAGGGTAATACGCCAGCCGGTGCTGCTGGTAGGCATGGGCCCAGGCGTGGTCAAACACATATTCACCATAAGAGTGGTCTTTGAGGTACAGGGCACATGCACCCACGAGCTGTGGTTCTTGGTTGCGGCTGGCGGTGTCTTTGCGCGCCAGCGTGATGAAGCTGGCGGTCCAGCCGGTAGCGGCCACCGCACTGCCGCTCTGGTGCATCGCGCACAGGTATTCATGGCGCATGAAGGGCGTGGCGTCGGCTTGTGCGGCCAGCAGGTCGTTCCATGCAGTGGCCGCTATGCCGGCCGGCGACGAATGCACTGCGATGACATAATCAACATCCGTCACGGGCAGCCTTGTTTTTTGTGGCGTATCTGCGGTGTCTGGCCGTTGTGTCAGTCGTGTTGGTCGGCCGGTTGGCGCTTGGTAGTGTTCTCATGACCCTCAAAATCTGCGTTGCCCAGCTCAATCTGTGTGTGGGTGACCTTGCCGGCAACGCGCAACAAATCATTGCTGCAGCGCGCACCGCCTACGACGATGGTGCCCGCCTGGTGCTGACTCCAGAATTGTCAATCTGTGGTTATGCCGCCGAAGATCTTTTCCTGCGCCCGGCCTTTGTCTCGGCTTGCGATGATGCCGTGAAAAGTGTTGCCAGCGCATTGGCCGGGTTAAAAGACCTGCATGTGGTGGTGGGCCACCCGGTGGGTGGCGACGACCGCACGCGTTCGGTGGCAGTACAAAAGCGCTTCAATGCCGCCAGCGTGCTGTGTGGCGGGCGTGTGCTGCACACCTACGCCAAACGCGAATTGCCCAACTACCAGGTGTTCGACGAGCGGCGCTATTTTGTGCCGGGTGACGGTGTCTGCGTATTTGCGGTCGGCGAAGGTGCGGACGCCTTGCGGGTCGGACTGCTGATTTGTGAGGACGCCTGGTTCGACGCACCCGCGCGGGAAGCCCGTGCCGCCGGTGCCGAGTTGCTGGCCGTGATCAACGCCTCGCCGTTCCATGTCGGCAAGGGTTATGAGCGCGAGCAGACCATGCGGCAGCGGGTGCTGGCCTGTGGCCTGCCGATGGTCTACGCGCATTTGGTGGGAGGCCAGGACGAGGTGGTTTTTGAGGGCCACTCGTTCGCCTTGCAACAAGATGGCAGCCTGGCCGGTCGCGCTGCCAGTTTCCGTGAAGATGCGTTCCATGTGCAGGTGCGGCGCCAGGGCGCGCAGCTGGTCTTGCAGGCGCCTGTGGAGCCAGTGCGTGATGCCGACGCCGACCTTTGGGATGCGCTGGTGCTTGGCGTGCGCGACTACCTGGGAAAAAACAACTTCCCCGGCGCCTTGCTCGGCCTCTCAGGCGGCATTGATTCGGCGCTGGTGCTGGCCATAGCCGTGGATGCCCTGGGCCGCGACAGGGTGCGCACGGTGATGATGCCGTCGCCC
>JANLVB010000522.1:0-1849 GCA_031363785.1 Betaproteobacteria bacterium | reverse complement strand
GCCCCAAGGCCGGTGGCCCGCATTACCTCTACCGTTTTTGTGCCGAGCAGACCATCACCATCAACACCACGGCGGCCGGCGGCAATGCGGCCTTGCTGGCGGGGTGAGTGCACGCTGCTTGACGTTTTGTCGACGCACCCGCTTTGGCAGGTTGGATACCAGTTGCCGCAGGCTGGATTTGTCGCTGTCTCAGTCGGCCTGAAACTGCCCTGCGTTCTTGCCCTGGAATGGCGCGTAAAAGGCCTTGATGCGCAACATGTCGGCGTCGATGTCGCCGCTGGGCACAAACACCGGCCCGATGCCGGTGCACTTGTGCCGGTAGTCCATGTACGACAAGACGATCGGTACACCGGCGGTCGCTGCGATATGGTAAAAGCCGGTTTTCCAGTACCGGGTCTTGTTGCGTGTGCCTTCGGGAGGCACCACCAGTTGCAGCGTGCCGCTGGCGCGGGTGATTGCGAGCGCCGATGCCGCCACCATGTTGCCGGATTGGCTGCGGTCCACCGCGATGCCACCCAGCCACCGCATCAGCGGGCCAAACGGAAAGCGGAAGATGCTGGCCTTGCCCATCCAATAGATGTTCAGCCGCAGTGCGAACGCCACCATGAGTGTGTTGGGCAAGTCCCAGTTGCTGGTGTGTGGCGCGGCGATGAACACGCACTTGTGCAGGTCCGCGGGCAGCGCGCCTTGCACGGTCCAGCCGGTGTGGCGCAGATAAAAAACGGAGAGCGCCCGCAAGACGCGGTTGACGACGGGGGTGGTGAAGATGGTGCGTTGCATGCGGTTGTGCCGGTCCTGGCGTCAGGCGACCGGGCAACAGGCAGCAAACGGGGTGGAGGAGAAAACGGATTATCGCGAAGTGGAAGCGACGGCGGTTGGGTCGCGGTCAGCCGGGCGCCAGCATGGCGCCGCACCGCCGCATGGCACTTCGTTACGGCAATTTGCGCTCGCGCAAAAACGCGTCGACCACGGCGGCCAACTCGGTCTCGCGCCCGCTGTAGTAGTGGTCCGCACCGGCGACCATCACCTGGCGTGAGCCATTGCTGCTCTTGAGCGCCAACTTGCGCCGCCCGGCCGCGCCAAGTGTTGGCGCTATGTCTTGCTCGCCATAGATGTCCAGCACGGGAAAGGCATAACTGCGCATGGTCCAGGAGTAGCTGCCCGTCAGGCCTATGACGATCCAGGCTTTGTAGGGGGTGCTGGCGTGGGCGCGGTCGAAGTATTCGTTTGCCATCCAGGCGCCCATGCTGTGCGACAGCAACACCACATCGGCATGGCCGCGTGAGCGCAGCCAGTCGGCAGCCTTGGCCATGCGGTCTGCGGCATCGGGGAATACCTTGGGGTAGTAGTCGTCCACCTGCGCTTCCTTGGACTGCACCGGCATCTGCACCGACAGCGTGCTGTAGCCCAGTGCGGCCAGCTTGTCGCGCAGGATGCCTGTCACGCCGTGGTCCGGGTGCACACCAACCCCATGCACCAGCACGATGGCCGCTTTGGGGCCTTTGGCCGCGGTATACAGGCCGAGAAAGTCACGGCCCGAAGCGGCACGTATCTGCACCGGGTCCCCCACCACGATGGTTGGCACGACCTCGTCCGCCCAGCGCTTCTCGCGGGCGTAGTCTTGCGCCACCGCGACCGGCAACGCCAACAGGGCCAACAGGGTCAACAGCGTGATGCTGAGCAGTTTAGTCATGGGAAATCCTCCGGTTGGTGCAGCTCGATTGACGCGCCGCGCATGCCCCTGCCAGTATGCCTCGCGAAGCAGGCATTTTTGCACTTTGTTGACACCTGAAAGTGGCAGTGGCGTGGTGCGAATGTCGACGCTCCTGGGGCATTTGTAGCCGGCGAT
>JANLVB010000506.1:0-13206 GCA_031363785.1 Betaproteobacteria bacterium | reverse complement strand
CATCAGCAGCGCCACGCCGGCCGCACCGAGTGTTATGGCCAGTACCAGCCGCGATGGCAAGCGTTCACCCAGCACCAGCCAGGTAATCAGCGCTGACCACAGTGGCATGGTAAAGCCCAGCACCGCAGCCTGACCGGACGGGATCAGCAATGCGGTGTAGGTGCTGGTGATGTTCCACAGGATCAGGTAGAAAAACGTGGCGATCGCGATGGTTGCCCAATGACGGCGCTCTATGACCAGCGACTCGCCGCGCAGTCGCGCAATGGTCAGCAGCAGCAGCCCGGCCCCAGTCATGGACACGGCACGAAATGTCCACACCGACACCTCACGCACCGCAAAACTGAATAACGGCCAGTTGGTGCCCCAGACGATGGTCAACGCCACCAGCAACAACAGGGCGCGGCGTGGAACCGTGGGCGAAAGGGGGGGCATGGGGGGGGGGGACGGGGCAACAAGGAGGTGACTGATTGTCCTTGACATCGGTCAGCGGCCGGCCGTCGGGCCGGCTTCGCTTACAGGGACTTCAGAAAACCGACCAGCAATTGACTGACTTCAGCGGCGCGCTCGCGTTGCACCCAGTGGCCAGAGTGCTCCAGCAGGTGGCATCCACGCAGGCCGGGCAGGGTGTCGGAGAAATGGTCGATATTGGCGCGTGCCGCAGGAAACTTCAACACGCTGTCGCGGGCGCCGGCAATGAACAGCGACGGCTGCTCGATGATGCAGCCGCGCCAGGGGCCCATCAATTCCCAGGAGCGGCGCAGGTTGCGGTACCAGTTCAGTCCGCCGTGAAAACCGGAGCGGCGGAATTCACTGGCGTAGTAGCTGATGTCCGCTGGTGTCAGCCACGGCGGCAGCGCAGTCGGCTCCACCGTGTTTCCCAGGAATCCCTTGCCCGGTGCCAGGGCGCCGAACACATTGCGTTCCGGGCAGTTGGCAGAGCCGCTGAAATGGATGCGCCGTATCGACGCTTCCACATCCCGCTGCAACTCGGCTTCGGCCACGCCCGGTTTCTGGAAATACTGCATGTAGAAGTTGTCTATGCCCTGTTTCTCCAGCGCGCTGAGGAAATCCAGGTGCCCGGGCGGGGAGAACGGCACACTCATGCCGACCACGGCGCGAAACATGTCAGGCCGTAACATGGCGGCATTCCAGGCCACTGGAGCCCCCCAGTCGTGGCCGACGATGACCGCCTGCTTTTCGCCCAGCGAACGCACCAGTTCGACCATGTCGCCCACCAGGTGCAAGATGGTGTACTGCGCCACGTCGGATGGGGCGTCGGTGGCACCGTAACCACGCATGTCGGGGGCCACGGCCCGAAACCCGGCACCGGCCAGCGCCGCCATCTGGTGGCGCCAGGAATACCAGGACTCCGGAAATCCATGGCACAACAATACCAGCGGACCCGTGCCCTGTTCCGCCACGCGCATGGAAATGCGGTTGACATGGTGTTCGGTAAAAACTTGTCCGCTCATTGGGTTTCTGCCAGCGCCCTTCAGTATGCACCCGGACCCGGATGCGACGCAAGTGGCGGTTTGCGCTGGAGTCGTCAAAAAGGGGGAAGCGGCCCGGTTGCGCTAGACTGACCCATGGGAGCCACTTTTGTACCAGATTTTGCTGCTTTGGCACATGGCTGACTTGAAATGGCTGAAAACGCACTGCAACACCGGCTTTGTGCCATCCTCGTCGCGGATGCAGCGGGGTACTCGCGCCTGATGTCGCTGGACGAGCAGGGCACCTTGGATGCGCTGGATGCTGCGCGGGCGGTGTTTCGCAACCAGGTCAGCGTGCACCATGGCCGCGTCATCGACATGGCCGGTGACTCGGTGCTGGCGGTATTCCAGACCACCAGCGGGGCGGTAGCTGCGGCGCTGGCGGTTCAAGAGCAGCTTGCTGAGGCGATGGCCGAGGTGGACGAAGACAGCTGCATGCGGTTTCGCATCGGCATCCACCTGGGCGACGTGATCGAAAAGCCCGATGGCTCGGTGTACGGCGACGGTGTCAACATCGCCGCCCGGCTGCAGGCGCTGGCTGACGCTGGCGGCATCGTCGTCTCGGATTCGGTGCGTACAGCGGTCAAAGGCAAACATGGCGCCGGTTTTGAAGACCTGGGTGACCAACTGGTGCGCAATATTTCCGATGTTGTGCACGCCTGGCGTGTGCATCCGGGCGGCGCGGCGGCGTTTGCCTCCTCGACCGCTCCCGCCCCGGTATCGGTGCGGCGCGACGACATGGCAGCAGTTGCGCCGCTGCGTCTGCCAGACCGACCTTCCATCGTGGTATTGCCGTTTGCCAACCTGGGCGGAGACCCGGAGCAGGAGTATTTTGCCGATGGTCTGGTGGAGGACATCATCACCGAGCTGTCGCGCTTTCGCCGGCTGTTTGTGATCGCGCGCAACACCGCATTTACCTTCAAAGGCAAAAACGTGGACGCCACCCGCGTGGCGCGCGAGTTGGGCGTGCGCTTTCTGTTGGAGGGCAGTGTGCGCAAGGCTGGCAGCCGCGTGCGCATCACGGCCCAGCTGATCGATGGCCAGACCGGCCACCACATCTGGGCTGAGCGTTATGAAGACGTAGTGAGCGACGTTTTCGACCTGCAGGAGCGCATCACACGGCAGGTGGTGGGCACCATGGTGCCGGAGATCGAGGCGCAGGAGATGCGGCTGTCCGACAGCGGACAGCGTCGCTACCGCGAGGTCGACGACATGGCATGGCGCGCCGCCAAGGCAATGTCGGACAGCATTTTTGGCGGCACACCGGGCCGCTCGCACCAGGCGATCGAGCAGGCATCCCAGGCGATTGCGCTCGACCCATCCTGCGCGCTGGCCTGGTACGTGCTCAGCAACAGCCATGCCTGGCGCGTTTTCATGGCCTGGGCGCAAGACCGGGCGACCGAGCTGGCAGTGTGCCGCCATGCCGCCGACACCCTGCTGGATCTGGCGCCCAACGACAGCCGCTCCTATTTCCAGCGCGGCATCGCGCAGGAGATGGCAGGTGAGTCTGCGGCGGGCGCGTCCGACCTGCGCCGTGCGCTGGAACTCAATCCGAACGACGCCACGGCGGCATTCTTCCTGTCGTTCTTCGAGGCGGCTGAGGGCAACATCGTCCGGGCCAAGGAACTTGCCTCGCGGGCCCTGCGCATGAGCCCGAAAGACCGTTGGGTCAGTACGGCCCAACTGGCCCAGGCCCTGTGTGCTTTCGTCGAGCGCGACTGGCAAGCCTTGCACGACTGGGCTGACCTGGCCATACAGGCGCAGGCCACGCACCCGATACGGCGCGTATTGATGATCGCCTTTGCCGCCGAGGTCGGCGACAAGGCCTTGCTGCGCAAACACCTGGGCCGCCTGCAGGCGGTGTCGCCGGACTTCGTCGCCAGCCTGTTTCGTGGCGACTACCGGCCATTACATCGCCCGGAGCACATGACCATGCTGCTCGACAGCCTGCGCCGGGCCGGGCTGGAGCCGTGACTGGTCTTGCGGGCGGTCAGGCCTTGGCTGTTGACTTGGACAGCTGCCAGTTCTTCAGCAACTCGTGCGCCTTCTTGCCCGCGGCCGCAACCTGCGCGTCGTGGTCAGGGCGTTTCGCGGTGAGCTCGATCACGTAGCCATTCGGGTCACGAAAGTAGATCGAATCGATGAAATGGTGGTCGGCCACGCCCCGGGTGTGGATGCCGGCCGCCTTGCCCTTGGCAAACATCAGGTGCAGGTCTTCCTGCGTCACCTCGAGCGCGATGTGCAGGTCAAAGTCGTGCTGCTCCTTGAACTCGAACGGCTGGTCGGGCGCTTCGAAGAAGGCCAGGCAGGAGCCGTCGTCCATCTGGTAGAACGAGTGCAGGGTGTTGGTGGCGCGCCCGCTCTTGGTCTCGGTGATGGCAAACGCATTGGCCAGCGGCAGGCCCAGAAAATCTTCGTAGAACTTGCGCGTCTCTTCCGAGTCGCGGCAGCGGTAGGCGTTGTGGTGCAAACCCTTGAGCATGGTGCGCGTCCGGTGTGTGTCAGATGGCGTTGAACGGCTGGTCCTTGACCGAGCCGGCAAAACCGTAGAACACCTCGTTGACCTTGGCCCAGTGCGGCAGTTTCTTCATGTTGGCCACCCAGCGCTGCACGTTGGGGTAGGCCGACAGGTCACAGCGGATGATCTCGCCCAGTGTCAGCAAGCCGATACCGAAGTAGTCGGCGATGGTGATCTGGTCACCACACAAATAGGGTTTGGCCGGACCGATCCAGTGGTCGTTGAGCACCTGCAACCAACCCTGCGCTCGCTCCTTGCCCCAGGCCAGGGTGGCGTCCTGTACTTCGGCAGTTGGCCGCTTGTGGTGCGGAAAAATTTGCGGGTAGACCAGGCCGTAGCCAAAGTCGCGGTAGAAGTTGCTATTGAACCAGTCCATCATCTCGTTGACCTTGGCGCGTTGCTGCAGGTCTTTTGGATAACTCGGCAGATTGAACTTGTCCGCCAGGTACTTGAGGATGGCCGAACTCTCGGTCAGGCGGAAGTCGCCGTCTTCCAGCACCGGCACCAGGCGGTTCGGATTCACACCAGTGAACGCCGGTTGGTAATGCTCGCCGGTCATCAGGTCTACCACCTGTTCGTCCATAGGAATATTGTTCTCGGCAACGAACAGTCGCACCGGGCGGCTGGTCATGGATACGGGGTGCATGTAAAGCTTCATTTTTAATCCTGTGCAGATTCAAGTGGAAGGAAAATTGCGTTGGTGGGATGGTAGTGGAAAGACCAAACCCCCGCATGCGTTCAGTGCAAGTGTTTGGCCCAGAAGGCCATGGTCCGAGTCCATGCCAATTCGGCCAAGGCGGCGTCGTATTTCAGCATCGGCAGACCTTTGGAGTCAGCCGTTTCATTGGCAAAAGCGTGTTTGGCCTGATAGCGGTGGAACTCGAAACGCACCCCGGCGGCGTTCAATTTGTTCTCCAGGTCCGACACCTTGGCGATCGGGAATGGCACGTCCAGGGTCGCCCAGTGGCCCAGGATGGGCGCCGTGATCTTGGAGGCGTCAATGTAGTCCAGGGGCGGGTAGCCGTAGTACGGCACGACGGCGTCCACTTCGGGCACGAACACCGACGCCAGCAGCGTCAGCGCGCCACCCATGCAGTAGCCCGACACGCCTACTTTGGCGCTGCCAGTGGCCTTGAGGTGCTGCACCGCACCTCGCACGTCTTGCGAGGCGGCGTCGGCGAAGTTAAGCTCGTTCATCAGGTGCTCGGCCTCGTTGACCTCCAATGCCACCCGTCCGCGGTATAGATCGGGCACCAAAGCCCGGTAGCCCGCGGTGGCCAACTTGTCGGCCACACCCCTGATCTGGTCGTTCAGACCCCACCATTCCTGGATCACCACCACCCCCGGGGCGGGTTTGCCATCGGCTGGCTCTGCCAGATAACCGTTGACGTCCGGTCCGTCCGGCCGCTGGTAGCTGATTGTTTTTCCCATGCCGTCTCCTTGATGTTTGCGGGTTTGCAGACCCCGCATTTTGCGCCAGATGTGATCGGGGTGGCGAGCCACGCACGACGCTCGCTTCGCAGCGCATCACCGTTACACTGGCGCACCCCGACACTGTCGTCTGGTTTGTATCCGGTGGTGACATTGCCAATGGCCGACTGCATCGAACAAGCGCGTGAACTGGCCTTGGCTGGTTTGCACATGGAGGCGATTGAAGCCTGCAACCAAGGCCTCGCCATGCAGCCGGTTCCGATAGCCCGGCGGATTGCCCTGCTGGACCTGCGCACCGAGTCGCTGATTGCCCGGGGCTCGTTCGGCGATGCCGCCTCGAATGCCGATGCCATGCTGGCACTGGCAGCGAAGCAAAAGGACCGTGGCCTGACCGTGCTGGCGCAGATGCGCCAGGCGGTGGCTGCAATGCGTCTGGGGCAGGTCAAGGCGGCGCTGGCCACTGCGACGCAGGCACATGCTCTTGCGCGCAAGTTACGTGACAACGCGCTTGCGGCCCGCAGCCTGTTGTGCCTGGCCGAGGCGCAGTTGCGCGCGGCGCAGCACGACGCGGCTTTGGTCACCGCGCAACAGGTGGCGAAGCAGTTCGCTGCGGTGGGCGACACCCTGCACCAGGGGCGGGCGCACTGGGTCGAAGCCTTTGCCTACACCCGCCTGTCGCAAAACGATGCCTCTCGCGAAGCGGCACACAAGGCCGAGGTCCTGGCGCGGCAGGCGGGCGACGAATATGGGCTGGCCAATGCGCTCAATGTGCAGAGTTTCAGCTGTACCGACATTGCCGAACGTCTGGAGGTAGTGCGCCAGGCAGCGCAGGCGTTCGGGCGCTGCGGTTACGTTTATGGCCAGATGCTGGTGCTTGGCAACCTCTCGCTGGCCTTTGCCGAACTCGGATTGTGGCGCTCCGCCTGCCGTTTTGGTGGCCTGTGCGTTGTGGCGGCGGAGCGCATGGGAGCGCGGCTCAATCAGGCGCTGGAGGCGGGCATCATCCTGACATGGCAGATCAAGATGGGTGACGTGGCCGGCGCACGGGCGTCGTGGCCCGGCTACGACGCCCTGGTGACGTCGCTGGGCGAACCGGTGACAGGCGACGACCGCGAGATGTGGGCCGGCATCTTGGCGATGGCCGAGGGCGATAACTTGGCTGCTGTCGAACGCCTGAGCAGCTTTTTGCGCCATGTACGTGCCAGCAACCCCGGGTTTGAGCTGTATGTTTTGATCCTGCTTGCGCAAGCACACCTCATTGGTGGTGATGCCGCTGCAGCCCTGCGTACCACCCGGCGCGGCACCGCGCTGCACAACAAGCACGGCTTTGCGCGCACCGGATTCAGTCAGAGCCAGGACATCTGGACACTGCACAGCCAGGCACTGATCGCCAATGGGCAGGGGGCTGCAGCCTGGCCCGCGTTGCAAAAGGCTTACGGCGTGTTGCTGGTGGCGGTCAACAACGTGCGCGATGAAGGCCTGCGCCGCAGTTACCTGAATAAACGTGCGCTGAACCGCCAGCTAACCACGGCCTGGTTGCGCGAATCGGCGCACCGCGACCTGCCTGCAGCAGAGCGCCTGGCGCACCTGGCGATCGAGAGCAACCTGCGTGAGCCGTTCCAGCGCCTGGTGGACAGCGGCACCCGCATGAACGAGCTGCGCAGCAGCCAGGAGTTGCACGACTTCCTGATCGACGAAGTGACCGAACTCAGTGGTGCGGAGCGGGTGTTGCTGGTGCTGGGCGCCGCCGGCAACTGGCAGGTTGCAGGTTCACTGCTGCCGGCTGGGGAAGACGCGCCCGCGCTGTTGCAGGCGGTCGCCCCCTGGCTTGAAGAGGCCGCGCGCAGCCGCACCGTGCGCTTGCGCCACGGACCCGATGGCGTGGCGGCGGTCGACCAGCGCTCCTGCCTGGTGGCGCCGCTGGTGGTGCATCAGCGCGTGCTGGGTTTCCTGTATGCCGACATCGAGGGCATTTTTGGACGGTTTCACGATGCAGACCGGGACCAGTTGGCCATGCTCGCAGCCCAGGCTGCGGTGGCGCTGGACAACCTGCGTTTTGCTGCAGGCCTGGAGCAGCAGGTGGAAGAACGCACCGCCGAGGCGCGCGCGGCGCAGGCGCAGGCAGAGAGCGTGGCGACGGAGAACGCGCGGCTGCTGGGTGAGAGCCAGCAGGCGCTGGAGCAGCAACAGGCGTCGGCTGCCGTGTTGGGCGTCATCAGCAGGTCGGTGTCGGATGCCCAACCCGTGTTCGACACCATCTGCGCCAGCATGGAGAAGTTGCTGCCCGGCTCCGAGCTGGCCATCGGATCGGTTGGCGAGGATGGCCGCATCTACTGGCGTGCCGGCAGCGGGCCGCAGTCCGAAGCGCTGCGCAACCTGTTTCCCCGGCCGGCCATCACGCGCGGCCTGGTGACGGGCACACCGTCGTACTGGCCCGACGTGTTGCATGGCCCGGGAGTGCCGGACGCGGTGCGCGCCGGTGCCGCCGTCATGGGTATCAACGCGTCGATGCTCAGCGCGGCGATGGTGTCGCACGACCAGGTGCTGGGGACCATCGCCGCGCTGCGCATCGATATGCGGCCGTTCATGCCGCACGAGATCGGAATGCTCAAGACTTTTGCCGACCAGGCCGCCATCGCGATCCAGAACGCGCGCATGTTCAGCGATACCCGCGAGGCGCTGGAGCGCCAGACCGCTACCGCCGAGATTCTCAAGGTCATCAGCAGTTCACCCACCGACACGCAGCCGGTGTTCGACGCCATCGTGCACAGCGTCGCGCGGCTGTTCGGGCGCAAGGCGGCATTGCGTACGGTCGAACCTGAGGGCCTGCGCCGACGGGCGCGGAGTTATGCCTCGGTGCCGGGCGAATTCCATGGCGATGACGTGATGCCGATCAACACCGACAGCCTGGTGGGGCGGGTGGTGCTGGAGCGTCGTGCGTTGCAGAATCCGGATACGCAGGCGATGGGCGCCACGCCCTATACCCGCGCCAACGCCACGCAACTGGCCTTTCGTTCCATCGCCTCTGCCCCACTGCTGCAGGGTGGCGCCGCCATCGGAGTGATCTCGGTTTCATCGCCGGAGCCGGGCGCGATGACCGATGACCAGATGCGCATGCTGGCCACCTTCGCCGACCAGGCGGTCATCGCGATCGAGAACACGCGGCTGTTCAACGAGACCAAGGAAGCGCTGGCGCGCGAGACCGCAAGCGCCGAGATCCTGCGCGTCATCAGCGCGTCGCCCACGGACGTGCAGCCGGTGTTCGGCGCCATCGTCGGCGCGGCGGTACGGCTGGTTGGTGCGTCGGTGGCTGGTGTGGCACGCCTGGAAGGGCAGGCATTTCGCACGATGGCGATGGCCCGTCCGGGTGAGCCGGTGGGCGGCCCCTTCCCGGATCTGACCCCGCTGAATGCGAACGACAATTTCCCGTCGCAGATGGTCGTCAGCAAGAGGATGCTGCACATCCCGGACCTGCTGGCGATGGAGTTGCCGCCGTTCGAGCAGCGCGTGCAGGCCAAGCAGGGGTTCCGCTCGATTGTGCTGCTGCCGATGCTGCGCGCTAACGAGGTCATCGGCGGGCTGGTCGTCGCGCGCGACGAGCCGGGCGGTTTCGACGCCACGGCGCTCACCCTGTTGCAAGGGTTTGTCGACCAGGCCAGCATCGCCATTGAGAACGTACGCCTGTTCAACGAGACGCAGGAGGCGCTGGAACGGCAGACGGCCAGTGCAGAAGTGCTGAATGTGATCAGTGCTTCCGTTGCCGATGCGCGCCCGGTTTTCGAGGCCATCGTGCGCAGTTGTCGCTTGTTGTTCGACGTCACAGATGCCGGCGTGGCGGTCCTGCATGACGACGGCATGATGCATCTGGAGGCCCATAAGGGCAGGGATGAGGCGTCCAATCGCATTGTGGCCGCCTACTACCCCGTGCCCTACAAGAAGTCGATGCAGTACCTGTCGATCCGTGCGCGCGAGGTGCTGGAGTTCGCAGATGTTTTGCATGGGGACGGTGTGCCGTGGGGCCTGCGCAAGATAGCCGAGGCGACAGGTCACAACTATTCCTGCGCAGTGATTCCGATGGTCTGGAACGACGAGGGAATCGGAGCCATCCACGTCACGCGCTTTCCGCTGGCAGGCATGGCACCGCAAGGCTTCAAGCCGCGTGAGATCGGGCTGCTCAAGATCTTCGCCGACCAGGCAGTAATCGCGATCCAGAATGCGCGCCTGTTCAAGGAAGCGCAGGTAGCCCGCGCCGCCGCCGAAGCCGCCAACGCCGCCAAGAGCAGCTTCCTGGCCACCATGAGCCACGAGATCCGCACGCCGATGAACGGCGTGATCGGCATGAGCGGCGTATTGCTCGACACCACGCTGAGCGACGACCAGCGCGACATCGCCCGCACCATCCGCGACAGCGGCGAATCCCTGCTGACCATCATCAACGACATCCTGGACTTCTCGAAGATCGAGGCCGGCAAGCTGGATGTGGAGCTGCAGCCCTTTGCGCTGCGCGAGTGCGTGAGCTCGGCGGTCGAGCTGGTGCGCCACCGCGCCACCGAGAAGAAGCTCGACTTGGTGGTGGCCATCGCCGACGACGTGCCGCACACGGTGCGGGGCGACAGCACGCGGCTGCGCCAGATCCTGCTGAACCTGCTGAGCAATGCATTGAAGTTCACCGAACGCGGCGAGGTGCGCCTCACTGTGACCCAGGGCGAAAACCACGAACTGCACTTCGCCGTAAAAGACAGCGGCATCGGTCTCACGCCCGAGGGCATGGGCAGGCTGTTCCAGAGCTTCAGCCAGGCCGACAGCAGCACCACGCGCAAATACGGCGGCACGGGCCTGGGGTTGGTGATCAGCAAGCGCCTGGCCGAGATCATGGGTGGCGCGATGAGTGCGCACAGCGATGGCCCTGGCACAGGTTGCACTTTCCGCTTCCATATCCAGGCCGAGGCGATTGCGGCCACGGCACCGGCGGCGCAGCCCGCCGCCAAGGCCTCTATCGACCCGCAGATGGCCAGCCGGCATCCGCTGCGCATCCTGCTGGCCGAAGACAACCTGGTGAACCAGAAACTCGCGCTGCGGCTGCTGGGCCAGATGGGCTACAGCGCCGATGTGGCTGTCAACGGGCAGAAAGCCGTGGAATGCATCGAAAGCAAGACCTATGACGTGGTGCTGATGGACGTGCAGATGCCGGAGATGGACGGGCTTGAAGCCTCACGCCGCATCACGGCCAAGTACCCGCCCGACAAACGCCCGCGCATCATCGCCATGACTGCCAACGCCATGCAGGGAGACCGCGAGGAATGCTTGGCCGCGGGCATGGACGACTACGTGACCAAGCCGATCCGCGTGGATGCGCTGGTGCAGGCGCTACTTCACGTCAGGGTGCGGGATGGCGCTTGAGCAGCTTCACCACCTTGACCCATGGTCAGCGTCTGCCCGCGCGGGCGTTGTTGCGGTCGCTGCGGCCTCAAGCAAGCATCGCGCTCGTGATGTCGGTCTGCGAAAAGTCATTGCCCTTGTACAGCAGCGGCAGGCCGCGTACCTTGGCCAACGCGTAGCTGAATACATCGCCAAAGTTGAGCGCTGCTGGGTGGCCGCTGCCTTTGCCGAAGGCCACAAAAGCGGCGTAGGCCGCATCCATTTCCGCCGCTGCGGGCGGCGTGAGTTCGAACATTGGCAGTCGCAGCAGATCATCGAGCAGCACGACCGCGCGCTGACCGCGCCGGCCGTGCACGACCATGCGCGCCTCCACCACGGATACCGTGCTCACCAATACCCGCTCGGCGCTGTGAATCGCCCGTACAAACGAATCGCGCTCGGGTTCCGCAAACGCAATGGCGACAATGGCCGAGGTGTCGGCGACGATCAAGCTGGCAATCCCAGGTGGTCCCACTGCAATGGGTTCATGGCGTCGCTGCGGTCCGGGATGCGATCCAGCTGGTCAAGCAGTGCCTCCAGCCGTTTCCCATGTTGCGCTGGCGTTGACGACTCGCGCAGTAACCGGTCCACTGCGTGCTCGACCGCCGCAGTCTTGCTCAGGCCGGTGCGTTTGGCCAGTAGTTCTACCTTGCCGACGACGATGGGATTGGCGATTTGCAATGGCATACAAGCGCACGATGGTGAATTCAATATGATCAATATACATCAGCCGCGAGACGCCCGCAATGAGCTTTGCAAGCTTGGATCATGAACACTGACCAATCAAGCACACAGCCGACCGCGCCGCTGGCCTCGAACAGACGCGCGAAATCAGGATCGCTGAATCACGAATGAAGGAAGTCAAACATGCGAACCCATGAACAAGTCGTCGAAAAGCTGTTGCGCCGCCCTGGCGTGCGAAAAGAGGTCGAACGCATCGAGCGTGACGAATCCGCGCTGCTCGATGTCCTGCTCAAGGCCAGGCATGAAGCCGGCTTGTCGCAGGCCCAGGTGGCCGAACTCATGGGTACGCAGGCGCCGTCGGTGGCCCGTCTTGAACGCTCGCTTGCGACCGGCAAGCATTCGCCGTCCATCGCCACGCTGCGAAAGTATGCCCAGGCCTGCGGCAGGCGCCTGGTGTTTGACGTCGCATGATCAGGCCAGACGAATCGTCACCATCGCGGGTAGCCGCCAGAGTGTCACGTGCCGCGCCAGTCTGGGTGGACCCGCTGGTGCAGGCGTTGATGGTGGTCACGAGCCGGCAAGGGCCAGACCGATTGCAGGCCGCCCTTGGCAACAGCAATACCTTGCATTTAAACTAGTCACCTGACTAGTCCTAGTGGAGATAAAAACCATGAAAACCTGGCCGATTCAAGACGCGGAAGCGCGCTTCAGCGAGTTTCTGGAGGCCTGTATTGCCGAAGGCCCGCAGATGGTGACCAAACGCGGCGCCGAGGCGGCGGTGCTGGTGCCGGTGGAGCAGTGGCGCCGGCTGCAGTCCGCAGCCCGGCCCACGATCAAGCAATTGTTGCTGTCCGATGAGGGGCGCGTCGAGCTGCTTGCGCCGCCGCGGCGTGTGGTGCGCCGTCGCAACCCGCTGTCCCTGGGGTAGGCAGATGTACCTGCTTGACACCAATGTGGTGTCGGAGCTGCGCAAGCCCAAGCCACACGGAGCCGTGGTGGCCTGGTTGCAGTCGGTCGCCGACGCCGATCTTGACCTTTCGGCCGTGACGCAGGGCGAGATACAGAACGGCATCGAGCTGACGCGCGAACAGGACGCCGCCAAGGCAGCCGGGATCGAGGCCTGGGCCGACATGCTGGCGAACGCATACAACATTCTGCCGATGGACGCGAACACCTTCCGGGTATGGGCGCGGCTGTTGCACCGCAAGTCCGATACGCTGGTCGAGGACGCCATGATTGCAGCGACCGCCACCGTCCACTCCTTGACAGTGGTGACGCGCAACTTGCGCGAATTTTCCGGGTTCGAGGTCAAGCTGTTCAACCCGTTTGCGCCAACCCCGCACTAGGCCCGTGATGCGAGCTAATCCAAAGTCAGAGGCAACCATAGAACCGGCAGCCTTGCCGCTGGACCGGCTGGCGGAACTGCCGCTCAAACTGGGCAAGTTGAAGACCGAGGCCGCACTGCAAGCGGCCATCGTCACTGAGGCCACCCGGCTGCTGGGTGCGCAGCGGGTGCTGCTGGTGCTGCAGAGCGACAAGGGCGCACCGCACATCGCCAGATCCAAGCTGCCGCCGGGCGAAAGTGTCGAGGGGTTGCTGCAGGCCGTTGCACCGTGGCTGGCCGAAGCGCTGGACACCGGCGTCAGCCGCCTGCGCCACGGCCCC
>JANLVB010000496.1:0-3541 GCA_031363785.1 Betaproteobacteria bacterium | reverse complement strand
AGTAGAAATCAATCGTGGAAGGCAGTCCATTGAGGGAGCCGATGAACTGCTTCAGCACAGAATCCAAGCTGGTATAACCAAACTCTGCGGCGCCACCAATGCCACCCGGCCTGTCCAGCGACATGGTGTGCACTGGAGGGTCGACCACGGCACCTGCAGACCAATCAGGCGGAAAAGGATCATCGAATTCGCCGTTGGTGACAAATTGCATTGCCTGCGCCATCGGCGCCATCACTACAAATGCCAGAGCAGCCAGCCAGGCGCTTAGTTTGTTGGTTTTCAGTTTCATGCTGCTGCTCCAGGAAGTTGGTGAACTGCTAGAGTAAAAGCATCTTTTGTGCCAAAAATACAAGTACTTGATTTATATGTATTTTTTACGAAAACGTGGCGAGAATTTTGGCGCTGTGTCAAGTTATCCGACAGGGCTTTTGGCTAGTTATCAGCCTGACACGCCAACGCGCACAGACGGTCGCGCCGTGGCAGCGCAGCGCCAAGCACGCCAGTGCGCCCACCTCACCAGCTGGCGGCGCCGCCGGGCCCGCAGCCGGGCACGCAGGTGCGCCGGCCAGCCTCATCCACCAGCACATTGCCGTCGCCCACCTGGGTGCTGCCGGCGGTGGGTGTGGCCAGCAGCACAAAAGTCTGCGCCGGCGTCGTCATGACGGTGCCAGCGGCGTCCACCAACGACAGCGTGTAACGGCCGTCCTTGGTCATGCCGGTGGTGCGGCCGAGCCCGCCGCGCGACGCGGCAGCGCCGTTGCAGGTATTGGCCGGCGACAACACGCTGTTGCCGTTGTAGGGGTTGGTGACGCAGGGGGTGTAGTTGTTGCTGTTGAGGAATATTTTTTCTTGCAAACCGGCCAGCTCCAGCAGCTCGGTCTGCGCCTCCACCCGCGCCGCACGCACAATGTAGGTGCGGTAACTGGGCAGCGCCACCGCCGCCAGCACACCCACGATGGCCACCACGATCATCAACTCGATCAGGGTGAAGCCCCGGTTCTTGTTACGGTTCACTGGCATTCCTTCCATGGTTTGTCGCGGGCGCCCCGTGTTGTGCACCCTGCGTGATCCTATGGTGCCACAAGTTCACGCCACGAGACCCGGCCGGTCTTGGCCTGCAGGCCGCGCTCGTCACCACCCGACCTGACGCCACCGGCCACGTTGGCCACGATTTCGGTGGTGGAATTCGCCGCCCCGGCAGCGGTGGTGACAATGGTCACCGAGCCGTCGTTATTCGCCGTACGCACAATGGTCGCCTTCAGGTTGTTGGCGTAGGTGATGACGGTCGTGGTGACGTTGCCCACCACGGTGGTGACAATGGAGACGACATCGCCGCTGCCGCCGCTGAGGTTGCCGATCTTCGGGTCAGTGGTGCCGGGTGGTGTGGTTGACCCACTGGTGGTACCAGTGTCGGGCCCGGGGGTCTTGGTCCAACCAGCGTCGAGGTAACACAGGCCGTTCGGGTGGTGCCAGAAGGTGGTGTATTCGGCCAGCACATATTTGGCGAATTCGCTCGACTTCACGCGCCAGCCGTATTCGGGTTCACCCGGCACGCTCAGTTCGATGGCACTGTTGGGCGTCGCTGCGGCGATGATCTGTATCGTCAACGCGCCCATGTGGCGCACGCCGGTCGACTTGTCCGGCGTATTGTTCGGCGCTGCCTTGACCCCCGTCACACCTGGGCCGTTGACACCCTTGGCCGGTGGTATCACCGGCTGGTACATGTTGCCGTCGATCGAGTCCCTGCTGGACTTGACACAACCGGTCTTGGTGGGGTGCAGACCGACCCGCACGTCGCCGTTGCCCCACCAGTCCCTGGCGCTCAGTGCGCTCACCGGCATGTTGATGGCCAGGCTGCCGACATACAACGCCGACGCCGGGTCCAGCACATAACTGGGCAGGGTGGCCAGGTCCAGCGTGGCGGATGTGGTGTAGTCCTTGAGCTTGATGTAACCCGCATCGACATCGAACAGGTAACCCTTGTTGCCGATATGCAGCTTGACGGCCGGGCTCAGGTACTGGTTTTGCGCCAGCACCTTGAACTGGGTGGTGATGGACGGGATGGCGATACTGAGTTTTTGTGTGGTGTCACTCGGGTTCAGAAAGTTGACGCCGGTGACGTCAAATTTGTCGTCGTACTGGTGCACGTGTTTCTTCGACGTGCATACCAGACAGTTATCCCCGGCCCCGGCATCGGCACCGTTGGCCAGGTTGGTCTTGGTGAAGCCCGGTACGCTGCCACCCGTGGTGGTGATGCTCACCGCCACCGTGCCGTTGAAAGCGGCACCACCGGTCTTGGCCTCGATCTTGATGGTGACCGAGTCGCCGAAGTTGCGCGTGATGATGTAGTTGGCCGACGACCTGCCGTTCAGAAAGTCGTCCAGCAGCCTCGGTTGAATGCTGCCCGGTGCACCACTGTAAATGGTCTCGCCATTGGCCACGATGCTCAGCGCCGTGATAGTACGCGGCACATTGCCGACGGCGTAGGTGAACGACACCGAGCCAGAAGCCTTGATAGCCGTACCACCCGTTCCGTAATAGAAGTCCTGGTCAAAGTGCCCGCCATCCACGCCTTGTCCCGACGGAATGACGCTGACGATGGTGATGTCCGGGCTCTGGTTGAACAGCGTATCGTTGAGCGACAACAATTGCACCAGCACCGGCTGCGACAGGACACCGATGGAGATAAACTTGCCGACCGAGATGCCGGCCACGGTGGGGATCGGGGTGCCGAGTTTGGCCGGTGTGGTGATGACGTCGGCGTCGGTGGCGATGTACTTGATGCGGTCGCTGTCGTTGAGAATGATGTCGCCGCTCAGGTCCAGGAACGGCTGGTTTTTGGCGCCGCCGCTGAGGTAGTCCAACTCCATCAGCCAGTTCTCTCCCTTCACCGTGGTGGTGGTTCCAGGAACCAGGTTGGAAAGTGTCGGATTGTGGGCGGTGAAATAAAAGCGCCCGTTCTCCACAAAACTGCCTTCGCCCAGCACCCGTTCACCGGCCGGCAGGGCCACCTTCCAACCCTTGTGGCTGGCGATGTTGTTGGTCCAGACCATCTCGTTGGCGGTGACATTGCGCACCCGGGTCGTCACGCTACCCGAGGTGAAACTGCGCTCGGTCAAGGTCTGGGTCTGGATTGCGGCATTGGCCACCGGCGTCGCCGGGTCCCAGGCACCGTAGGCGAAGTGCACGCTGTTATCGGTGGCGTCAGCCGCCACCAGCATCTTGCCGGTGGCAAAGGTAACCATGAAGCCGCCATTGGGGTGTTCACCGACACCCGGCGTACCGGTGATGGCCTGCAGCGGCGAGGTGACCATCAGTGCGCTGGAGGTGGCAGCAGCGAGGTCGAACTTCCACATCGTTCCGTTCAGGTCGCCGGCGTAGACGCGGTCCACCGCACCATCGCCGTCCACATCGATCGCCACCGGCGTTGACAGGCCGTTCGGGGCCGCTGCCGTGCCATTGGCACCGGCCTTGATGGCGCTGATGAGCTGCCCGGTCAGGGCATTGACTACATACAGGTAGGCGGCATAGTTGCCGCCGC
>JANLVB010000468.1:0-22459 GCA_031363785.1 Betaproteobacteria bacterium | reverse complement strand
CAGCGCGCAGCGGCTTGATGCCACAATAGTTGATGACCGCCATGGGCCCCGTTGATCCTTTCGTCACACTCGAAAATGCCAGCTTCCTGCGCGCCTGTATGCGCCAGGCCACCGACCACACCCCGGTCTGGCTGATGCGACAAGCTGGGCGCTACCTGCCCGAATACCGCGCCACACGGGCCCGGGCCGGCAGCTTCATGGGCCTGGCTACCAACACCGACTATGCGACCGAAGCCACCCTGCAGCCGCTGCAGCGTTACGACCTGGACGCCGCAATCCTGTTCAGCGACATCCTGACCATTCCCGATGCGATGGGCCTGGGTTTGAGTTTTGCATTGGGCGAAGGCCCGCGCTTTGCCCATCCGGTGTGCGACGAGGCGGCAGTGGCCAAACTTGCCGTGCCGGACATGGACCGGCTGCGTTACGTGTTCGATGCCGTCACGTCGATCCGCCGCGCGCTGAAGGGCAGTGTGCCGTTGATTGGTTTTGCCGGCAGCCCGTGGACACTGGCCTGCTACATGGTCGAGGGTGGTGGCTCGGACGACTACCGGCTGGTCAAGACCATGCTGTATGCACGGCCGGATCTGATGCACCGCATCCTGTCGGTGAACGCCGACGCGGTGGCGACCTACCTGAACGCCCAGATCGAGGCCGGCGCGCAGGCCGTGATGGTGTTCGACAGTTGGGGCGGCGTATTGGCCGATGGCGCCTTCCAGCAGTTCAGTCTGGCCTACACACACCGGGTATTGGGGCAACTCAAACGTGAGCACCAGGGCGTGCCGATACCACGTATCGTTTTCACCAAGGGTGGCGGCTTGTGGCTGGAGGAGATGGGCCAACTAGATTGCGATGTGCTGGGTCTGGACTGGACGGTCAACCTGGCCCGCGCAAGGGCATTGCTGGGAGGCGCGGTCGGTGGGCCCGGCAAAGCCCTGCAGGGCAACATCGATCCGAATGTGCTGTTTGCGCAGCCGCTGCAAATTCAGGCCGAGGTGGAATGCACACTGCGCAGCTTCGGCACGCCGCACCAGGCCGACGCCAACCTGCCGGACCAGACCGGGCCGACCCATATTTTCAACCTGGGACATGGCATCAGCCAGCACACTCCTCCTGAAAACGTAGCAGTGTTGGTAGATGCGGTCCATTCTTGCTCACGGGCGATGCGCAAGCAGATGGCCACAGCCTGATTACCTAACACCATTTGGGCCATATTTTGGTTGGTGACCCCTGACTTATGCACAAAATTATTGTTGCGCCGCGCCATCACCGATACCAACGACCGACCCGCGCTACAAATCCGATAGCTGCACTAAGTGATTGATTCATATAGGAATTGGCCCGCTGCTTTTTTGACGTGCATTCCAGTGAAAGCCTTGATTTCAATGGCTTTGGACTGTGCGGCTGGTAGATATCAACAAAGTTATCCACAGAAATCTTGGGTGACGCCTAAAGTTCTTATAGATCAAGCACTTAAGCGTTGTTTCACAAGTTCACTTCAAGATGTCGGGGCAACTCGGCGCACGCCATGACAACACTGGTGCGTGTCGTTGTACCAACACCGGCGCACAGCCAGGTGGCCGGGGCCTTGACATACCGGAGTCCCTTGGCGTTGGCTGCCGGAACGCTGCTGCGCGTACCGCTGGGCAAGCGGGAGACACTGGGTATCGTATGGGATGCAGGCTCTGACGACGGCGCACAGGCGTGGGACAACACGAAGCTGCGCGATGTCGGCGCCGTGCTGCAGGGCCTGGCGCCCCTGGGCGCAGGCTGGCGCCGCCTGGTGGACTTCGCAGCCGCCTACTACCAGCGCGCAACCGGCGAAGTGGCGCTGGCCGCCTTGCCACCGCAAATGCGCGAACTCAGCGAGCCGCAATTGCGTCGCCGCCTGCGCCCCCCCGCCAAGACACCAACCGATGCGCCGGGCGCGCTTGCCGTGGCACCCAGCCTGAGCGCCGAACAAAATGCGGCGCTGCAGCGGTTTCGCGACGGCCGGGGCCCGCATCTGCTGTTTGGCGCCACCGGCAGCGGCAAGACCGAAATCTACCTGCAGTGCGTGCAGGAGTTGTTGCAGCGTGACCCGCAGGCCCAGGCATTGGTGATGGTGCCCGAGATCAACCTGACACCACAGCTGCAGAGCCGCTTCCTGGCGCGTTTTGCCCCCCTGTGTGGCGCACAGGCGGTAGTTGCCTTGCACAGCGGCATGACCAACCCGCAGCGGCTGCGCAGCTGGATTGCCGCGCACCAGGGCAGCGCACGGGTTGTCCTCGGCACCCGAATGGCGGTGTTCGCCTCGATGCCGCACCTGCAGTTGATCGTGGTGGACGAGGAACACGATCCGAGCTACAAGCAGCAAGAAGGTGCGCGTTACTCGGCGCGTGACCTGGCGGTCTACCGCGGGCGGCTGGAAGGCGCCAAGGTGCTGCTGGGCAGTGCCACGCCGTCGCTGGAGAGCTGGCACCACAGCCGGCCGACGGCGCAGGGTGGCCGCTACGAGCGGCTGGAGATGCCCAGCCGTATCGGCCCGCAGGCGGCACTGCCGCTGGTACGCCGGGTCGACATGAACCACCAGCCGGCAAAATGTGTGCTGGCGCCGCCCCTGTTGCAGGCCATCCGCGAGCGCATTGCCGCCGGCGAGCAAAGCCTGTTGCTGCTGAACCGGCGTGGTTATGCGCCGGTATTGCACTGCAGCGCCTGCGAATGGAAGAGCGCGTGCCCGCATTGCAGCGCGTTTCGGGTTTTTCACAAGATCGATCGCAGCCTGCGTTGCCACCATTGCGGTTGCGCCGAGCCGGTGCCACGCGCCTGCCCGGAATGCGGCAATCTGGACATCATTGCGGTCGGGCGCGGAACCGAGCGATTGCAGGAGCACCTCACCGAATTGCTGGCCGACGTGCGCCGGCCCGGTTCGGTGTCGCCGCAATACCCGGACGGTGAGCAGGCGCGTATCGAGCGCATCGACGCCGACAGCACGCGCCTGGCCGGCAACCTGCAGTCCCAGCTGGCACGTGTACACGAGGGTGTGATCGACGTGCTGGTGGGCACCCAGATGGTCGCTAAAGGACACGACTTCCGGCGCATCACACTGGTGGCGGCAATCAACCCGGACGGCGCCCTGTTCTCGAGTGACTTTCGTGCACCCGAGCGGCTGTTCAGCCTGCTGCTGCAAGCCGCCGGCCGGGCCGGCCGCGACGCACCAACGAGTGGCCACAGCGAGATGTGGATTCAGACGTTTTTTCCCAAACACCCGCTGTTCGATGCGATAACGCGGCACGACTATCCTGCCTTTGCCGGCCAGCAGCTGGCGCAACGTGCCAGCGCCGGCCTGCCACCGTTCAGCTTTCAGGCCCTGCTGCGTGCCGACGCACGCACGCAGGTGGTGGCACAGGCCTTCCTGAGCGCGGCCGGCGACGCAGCGCGCGCTGAGCTGGCCAACCTGCCCGGTTATGCCCAACTCAGCCTGTATCCGGCCGTGCCACTGGGCATGCAGCGGGTGGCCAATGTGGAACGCGCCCAGATGCTGGTAGAGAGCAGCTCGCGCATGGCATTGCAAACTTTCCTGAGCGCCTGGCACGGCGTATTACACAGCCTGCGCCAGGGACCACACGGCAAAGGCCTGCTGCGCTGGGCCATCGATGTTGATCCGTTGGCGATCTGAGGTTGCGTCGTCAGCCCTGGTCCACCAGCAGCGACACTGCAGCGGAAAAGGTCACAAACGCGGCCGCTGTTGACACCAGGATGATGCGGGCAATGCGCCCGTTGTTGGCGCCATACTTTTCGGCCAGCAGTGACACGTTGCTGGCGCTGGGCAAAGCCGCCACCAGCACCATCACGGTCAGCGTAAAACGCTCCAGCGGCACACCGAGCTGAATCGCCGCCACCCCCACCAGCAACACCAGCATGGGGTGCACCAGCAACTTGATGACGGCGATCGGCAAGTAGTCGCGCAGGGGCAGGGGCGGCAATGCCGCGCCGGGCCGCTGCATCTGGGAGCGTGCCAGCACGGCGCCAATCGTGAACAACGCCACCGGAGACGCTGCATCTGCCAACAGGCCCAGTGTTTGCAGCACCGGCGCTGGCAACTGCAGTTCCACCGCTGACGCCAGTGCCCCGAGCACAATTGCCCAGGGCATGGGGTTGACCAAAACGCCGCGCAGGGCGTTGCGTGCAGCACGGGCGACGCCGTGTTCGTCCGCCCCGTCGAGCCGTGACAACGCGGTGCACAGTGAGGTCGTAATCAGAATATCGACCAGGATAGTCAGGATGGCCGGGCCAGCGGCCGCGGGTCCAAGCAACGCAACCAGCAAGGGGACACCCATGAAGCCGGTATTGGGGAACGCCGCCACCAGCGCACCAAAGGCCGCGTCGTTCCAGCCGATGCGCCGGTTCAGGCTTACCGCAACCACAAAACCCACCAGCACCAGCGCACACACCATGTAGGTCAGGAAAGCGCTGGCGTCCAGCAGTTTTGTTATGGGTAACGATGAGCCGAACCGGAACAACAGGCACGGCAGCGCAAAGAACAACACAAAACCGTTCAGCCCGGGAATTGCGTCCAGCGGCAACATGCGCCGTCGTGCCGCCACATAACCAGCCAGCACCAGCGCAAAAAAGGGAAACGTGACGAGCAGAACCTGGAGCATGCGGTGATTCTCGCCCAGTGTCTGTAACCGGCCAGGTCCAGGTGCTGCAGGGTGCGCCGGTATCATGCGTCGCTCGCATCATCGAATTGCTCCATGCAGGTCCGCCCTCCCCCGTCTCTCTCCACCGGCCTGAATCTTGCGCAACAGGAGGCAGTCAACTACATGCATGGCCCTTGCCTGGTGCTGGCGGGAGCCGGCACCGGCAAGACGCGCGTCATCACACACAAGATTGCCCGCCTGATCCATGCCGGGGTGGCGGCGAAAAACATCGCCGCCATCACCTTCACCAACAAGGCCGCGGCAGAAATGCGCGAGCGCGCCAGAAGCCTGGTCGGCCCTGCTGCCAAACAGGTGTTGATCTGCACCTTCCACGCGCTGGGCGTGCGCATGTTGCGCCAGGATGGTGCCGTGCTCGGGCTCAAAGCCAATTTTTCCATCCTCGACACCGACGACGTGACCGGCATCCTGAAAGACTGTGGAGGCAGCACCGACGCCGCCACGGCGCGCCAGTGGCAATGGGCCATCAGCCGCTGGAAGAACATGGGCTTGAACGCTGCCGTGGCCGAAGCACAGGCGGCAGACGACACCGAACGTGTCACCGCGCGCATCATGGCGCGGTATGAAGAACGTCTGAGCGCCTACCAGAGTGTGGACTTCGACGACCTGCTCGGCCTGCCGCTGACGCTGCTGCGTGACCACGCCGAAGTGCGCCAGCGCTGGCAACAGGCGCTGGCCCATGTGCTGGTGGACGAGTACCAGGACACCAACGCCACCCAATACGCCATGCTCAAGCTGCTGGCGGGTGGCGCGCAGCGCAGCGATGCACGATTCACCGCCGTGGGTGATGACGACCAGTCGATTTACGGCTGGCGCGGTGCCACACTCGACAACCTGCGCCAGCTGCCAATCGATTTTCCCGCGCTGAAAGTAATCAAGCTGGAGCAGAACTACCGCTCCACCAGCGGCATCCTGCGCGCAGCCAATAACGTGATTGCCCCGAATCCCAAGCTGTTTGCGAAAAACCTCTGGAGTGACCTGGGAGAAGGCGAACCAGTGCGGGTGGTGGATGCCGACCACGAGGAGCATGAGGCCGAACGTGTGGTGGCGCGTATCCAGAGTATCCGCGCCGGCACCGCCGACAGCGCCAGCGCCCAAACACAACACCGGGAGTTTCGCGACTTCGCTGTGCTGTACCGCGCCAACCACCAGGCGAGGGTGCTGGAGCAGGCGCTGCGCAAGGCGCAAATCCCGTACAAGGTATCTGGCGGCCAGAGCTTTTTCGACCGCACCGAGATCAAGGACCTGTGTGCCTGGTTCCGCCTTTGGGTGAACAACGACGACGATCCGGCGTTCTTGCGCGCCATCACCACCCCCAAACGCGGCATCGGCCACCAGACGCTGCTGCAACTTGGCGTGTTCGCCGGCAAATACCGCTTGAGCCTGTTCGAGGCCCTGTTCAGCCCCAGCCTGGCCAGCGTCTTGCCGGCGCGCGCGGTGGGCAGCCTGCACGAGTTTGGACGTTACGTGAACGACCTCGAGTTCCGTGCCCGCCAGACCCTGGGCGCCGAGGCGGCCGGCGAATTCCTGCGTGACTGGCTGGTCGAGATTGGTTACGAGAAGAGCCTGTACGACGGGGAGGACAGCGAGAAACTCGCCGCAGCGCGCTGGACCCATGTGATCGACTTCTGCCAATGGATGGGCGCGCGCTGCGGCGGGCTGATCGACGACACAGCTGGGGTGTCGACGACCAGCGAGGTGAAGAATCTGCTGGAAGTGGCGCAGACCATCTCGTTGTTGTCGACCATCAGTGAACGCGACACAGACCAGAACGTGGTGACCCTGTCCACCCTGCACGCCGCCAAGGGCCTGGAATGGCCGCATGTGATGCTGGTTGGTGTGAACGAGGGCATGTTGCCCTTCAAGCCGGGAGATCAGGACAACCCGGGCGGCCACCCGGACGGACCCATGAGTGAAAATCTGACGGAGCGCCTGCAAGAGGAGCGCCGCCTGATGTACGTGGGCATCACCCGTGCGCAACGCAGCCTGGCCGTGAGCTGGACGCGCAAACGCAAGAAGGGGCGCGACATGGTCGCCGCGTTGCCGAGCCGCTTCATCGCCGAGATGGCGCTGGATTCAAAGACGGGCAAGGAAGACCCGCGGGCCAAGCTCAAGGCGCTGCGGGCGGAGTTCGCGCAGAAGGCGCAGAAGGCGCAGGAGGCTGCGGCGGCGTTGGCGGCGCTTGGGTGACCGACCCTGCCATCGAATACCGTCACATACCAAATAGCTCTTGGGCTACGGATGCGCGGCATGCATGGATGTCATACGCTTCTCCAGATGCACGCTCAAGGGATGCAGGCCCCGCTATGATGCGAATTCAACCGGAGATTCACCATGGCTGACATCGTTGCCGAGCTTGCAGATCGTGGTCGGTCGCTGACCCCGGAAGATCGTTCGCGCCTGGTGGAGTTGCTCCTCGAGTCGCTTGATGAGCCGCAACTTCCAGACATCGAGACCGCGTGGGATGCCGAGATCGTCCGGCGGGTAGAGGCGTACAAGCAGGGCGACGTGCAGACCTTCGCCGCCCAAGAAGTGTTTGCCGAAGCCAGACGTATTGCACCTTGAGCCAAGCTCGTTTCACCAAGCACGCCCGATTCGAGCTTGTTGGACAAACTGCGTACTACGAGGCGATCGAAAAGGGCCTCGGAGCACGATTCCGATCCGAGGTCGAGGCCACTACCCGCCGCGCCGCCGCATATCCACACCATGGCAAGCCCTCTGCTGGCGGCACTCGGCGTCGGCTTGTCGCGGGCTTTCCTTTCTCGCTCGTCTACACGTTGGAGGCGTATGGCGTACTCATCCACGCAGTTGCTGACAGCCGTCGGCTTCCAGAGTATTGGCTGGGGCGTCTTCAATGACGCCTGATTGGGCGCTGGCGTGAGCGAAACCCGAACCTCCTACGGCAGAGAGATACCCCAATTGCCCGCCGCGGGCGATCGTATGGTGGCGCAAACACCGGTCGCCCAGGCTTCTAACGCCGTATCGCGTTGGGGAAATACAGCGCGGTCAGGCTGCGGCTGTGCACCGGCGAGAAGCCGTCGGCATAGGCGTCCTTGCTGGCCGTGGCGTAGCGGCGCCAGGCGCGCACCCAAAACAGCTGGTCACTCACTTCGAGCATGCCAATGGTCTCGCGGTCCCCGATCAGGATGCTGTGTACGCGCAGGCCCAGTTCAGCCTTGCAGCGGCGCAGTGCCTGCAGGGTGGCCGGTGTGACGCCGAATTCACCGTCGCTGACGATCAGGATATCGGCCTGTGCATAGGTCGGCGTCGCGGCCAGCGCCGTGGCGCGCTCCAGCGGTGTCTGCACGTCGGTGCCACCATCAAAACCCTGACCCATGATCTCCAACAGCGCCTCCAGGCCAGCGGCCGTGGGCGACAGATCACGCTCGACCAGCTCACCTGCGCCGCCAAAGGCCAGCAGGCGACACGCCCGGCGCATGGCATGGGCGCTGCGCAGAGCCTGCAGCACACAGGCCTTGGCCACGTTCTCGGGCGCGCCACGCATCGAGCCCGAGGTATCCAGACACACCAGCATCGGGCCGCGCGCGAGTGGCTGCGCCTGCTTGGTGCTAGCCAGGGCATGGCTGGCATCGGCCTGCCATCGCCACTGGGTCAGCACCGCCTCGTCTTCATAGGTCAATAGCTGTTGTTCCGCGAAACGGGCCCGCCACAGCCGTTTGAGCAGTGGATGGCGCACCATGGCGGCTTCGCTGGCCAGCATGCGCGCGATCTGGCCGGAGCGCTTGACCCCGCGCACCTCGCCCGGCTGATCCGCCAGATGGGTGATCTGCAGCATCGCCCGGGGGCGCCGCGGTGTCTGCGGTGCGGGCTGCGCCTGCCATGCAACGGGCGCCTGCGGCAGGCACTGGGCGCGACCGACAGCGTCGATGAAAGCCGTCAGGTCCGGCAGCTGCTGCAGCAACTCGCCGATACGCAGTGCCTGTTGCCATTCGCGGCTGCGCAACTGCCCGCGCAGGCTGTCCCACTGCTGCTCGGCCAGGTCCCCCAGGCCACGGAACAAGGCCCGTACTTCTTCCCAACCCTGGCGCTGGGTACTCCAGTCGTCGCGAAAAAGCTGCACCATGTGCGTAATGGCTTGCGCCCTGGACTGCCCGGGTGGGCGATCAATCAGGGTATCCAGATGCCACAACAGGGCGCGCAATACCTGGCGTGCCATGGCCGGGCTGCCGTGGGTCAAAGCGCAAAGGTCCAGATCAGCAACTGCCGCACGCAGTGCGTGCAGCGCCTGGGCGTCCCCAAAATTCAGCGCCCTGTCGGGCAGCTCACCAGCCACCAGGCGCTGCTCCCAGGCGCGCAGGTCGTCCAGGCGGCGCGCCGTTGTGCCGCTGCTGCACACCAGCGCAGCGAGCCACAACGCCCGGTCCAGGCGGCCCAGCAGGTGGTAGGGCGCATTGGCGTCGTTGCTGTCAGGCACGGGCGCCACACCGAGCACCGGATCAGGCGGCAAGGGCCACCGGCGCTGGCGCAATATTGGCCGCCCGCTGGTCTACCGGCAAGGCGGCAAAACCCTGGCGCAACTGCTGCAGCCGCGTCACCAGCGCCGCCGTGGTCTGGCCGTTGGCGCGGTGCACGGCATCGATACGGGCCAGCCAGCTCGGCGGCAACCAGGCGTGGCCACGCGCTTCGCCGAGTGACTCCAGCGCACTTGCCAGCGCCCCCTCCAATGCCGTCTGCGCGCGCCGCAACACCTCAAACACCTGGGCCACGCGGGTGTCCACATGCAGCTGGCAATACCGGCGCTGCGCACCGTGCGCAACGATACGCAGCATGCCATCGGCATCACCACTGTCCGGCGCAGAGATGGCACGCGCCAGCGCCACTTTGCCAGCGCCCTCGTCGTGTGTTGCCTGTGCCCGGCTTTCGATCTCGAGCTGCTTCTCGAACGCCTCGGCAGCACGTGTCAGCCACGACACATCCACCGGCGCCGCGTGGGCTACCGTCTCCATGAACCACTGCACCAGGTCACCCGTCTGGGCCGTCTGTTGTGCCAGCACGAACGGCAGCAGCCACAGGTCCCACGCCGCCACGGCGTGCACATGGCGGCTCGCCGCCTGCACCTTGAGCAAGCCCACCAACTTGCGCCAGCGCCGGTCGGACACCGCACAGTGGTGGCGGGCGCACCAGGTGCGCGCCTGCGTCAGCAACCCGGCCACCGGCTCGCCCAAGGTGACGCCCTGTGCCGCCATGCGCAAGCCCGCCAGCATCAGCTGCGAGATACGCGCTGTTGCGATGCTGGCCTCCATCGGCAGGGCCAGCAGGGCCCTGAAACTGGTGTCGTCCACTGGCGCCACCGGCACGCGCAGCAGGAAGCGGTCATAAAAGGCGCGCAACGCCTCGTCGTCGGGCACCTCGTTGCTGGCGCCGACGACCGATAACAACGGCACCCGGATGCGTCCGCTGCCGTTGTCGAACTCACGCTCGTTGAGCAGTGTCAGCAAAGCGTTGAGGATGGCCGAGTTGGCCTTGAACACCTCGTCCAGGAAGGCAATGTGCGCGCTCGGCAGGAAACCCTCGATCAGCCGCTCATACCGGTCCTGCTCCAGCGCCTTGAGAGAGAGCGGGCCAAACAGTTCTTCCGGCACCGAGAAACGCGTCAGCAGGCGCTCGAAATAACGCGTGTCGGTGAAGCTGCGTTGCAGCCGGCGCGCCAACTCACTTTTTGCCGTTCCTGGCGGGCCGATCAGCAACACGTGTTCACCGGCCAGAGCCGCCAGCAGCAGCAGACGCACCGGCACATCACGCTCCAGCAGGTCATGGTCGAGGTCGGCGAGTGTATCGCGCAAGAGTTGTGCGTCCATGGACCTATTCTGCTGCGAAAATGCCGTTCACCCAAGGGCCCAGGATCGCCGCATGAACAGAATATTGAAATCCGTGCTCGGACTGCTGGCCGGCACCGTGGTGGTGGTGGTCGCCGTCAGCGCCTGGTACCTGCATACCAAACAGCCCCAGCGCAGCGGCAGCATGGCCCTCAGCGGCCTCTCGGCCACAGTGGAACTGCGCTACGACGAACGTGGTGTGCCGCATATTCGCGCTGGCTCCGAAGCCGATATGTACCGGGCTTTGGGTTATACACACGCGCAGGACCGCCTGTTCCAGATGGAGCTGATGCGCCGTCTGGCGCGCGGCGAGCTGGCCGAGGTGCTGGGCCCCAAGCTGGTGGACACCGACCGGCTGTTTCGCACGCTGGGGCTGCGCGCCTATGCCGATGCCTATGCACAGCGTATGGACATGAAAAGCCCGGCAGCGCTGGCGCTATTGGCCTATCTGGACGGGGTGAACCAATTCCAAGCCGGCCACCCGGCGCCGATGGAGTTCGATCTGCTGGGCATTCGCAAGCGCCCCTTCACACCGCAAGACACCATCGCCGTGGCCGGTTATCTGGCCTACAGCTTCGCCGCCGCCCTGCGCACCGAGCCCGCCATGACACACATCCGCGACAAGCTGGGCGCCGCTTACCTCACCGTGTTTGACCTCGGGTGGCATCCGCAGGGTGTGGACAACCCGGCGAACCTGGCCCGGCTGAATGACTCCGGCTGGCGCTCGTTGAACCGGGTCGCCGCCGCGAGCCAGCAAGCCATCGAGCAGGCCAGTCTGGCGCCCTTCATCGGCAGCAACGCCTGGGCCGTGTCGGGCAACCGCACCCGCAGCGGCAAACCCTTGCTGGCGGGCGACCCGCATATCGGGTTTGCGGCGCCAGCCGTGTGGTACGAGGCACACCTGTCGGCGCCCGGTTTTGAGCTTTACGGCCACCACATGGCCTTGGTGCCGCTGGCCCTGCTCGGGCACAACCAGCGTTTTGGCTGGAGCATGACCATGTTCCAGAACGACGACATGGACCTGGTGGCCGAAAAACCCAATCCGGCCGATGCCAATCAGGTCTGGCACCAGGGTAAATGGGTGGCGCTGCAAAGCCGTGAAGAAACCATCAATGTCAAGGGTGGGCAACCGGTCCAGCTGGTACTGCGCCGCTCGCCGCATGGCCCGATCATCACCGACGCCTTCAAGGACAACTTCGGCACAACGCCCGTAGCCTTGTGGTGGACCTTTCTGCAGACCGAAAACCCGATCCTGGACGCCTTTTACGCACTCAACCGTGCCGACACGCTGGACAAAGCGCGCAAAGCAGCCAGCCTGATCCACGCGCCCGGGCTGAACGTGGTGTGGGCCAATGCGGCGGGTGACATCGGCTGGTGGGCGGCCGCAAAACTGCCCAGGCGGCCAGATGGCGTGAACCCGACGTTCATCCTGGACGGCAGCGCGGCAGAGTCAGACAAACCCGGTTTTCACCCGTTCACCGACAACCCGCAGGAAGAAAACCCGGCGCGTGGCTGGATCGTCTCGGCCAACCACCAACCCGAATCACCCAGTGGTGTGCCGGTGCCCGGTTATTACCATCTGCCGGATCGGGTACAACGGATTGCCGGACATTTGCGCGATGACAACCGCAAGTGGGACACCAGGAACAGCCAGGCGCTGCAGCTCGACACGCAGACAGGCTACGGGCCGCGCACCCTCAAGGCGCTGCTGCCCGAGCTGCGCAGCTTTGTCAGCGACCCGGCCGAACGCGCGCTGCTTGACAAGCTCGCCGCCTGGGACGGCAGTCACACCATCGACCGGATCGAACCGACCCTGTTCAACCAGCTGCTGTACAGCCTTGCCGCAGTAACGATGACCGACGAGATGGGTGCGCTCCAGTTCAAGAATCTGTTGGGCAGCCGCAGCCTGGACCTGGCGCTGCCGCGTCTGGCCGCCGACGCCAGCTCACCCTGGTGGGACGACCGCAATACCCCGGCCGTGGAAACCCGCACCGACACGCTGAAAAAGGTCTGGCGCAGCTGCATCGACCATTTGCAATCGAAGTTCGGTAACGACAGCAGCCAATGGACCTGGGGCCGTGCCCACACCCTCACCCATGGCCATGCGCTGGGCCTGCAAAAGCCGCTCGACAAGCTGTTCAACATCGGGCCGTTTGCGGCACCCGGCGGGCGCGAGATACCCAATGCACTGGGCAGCAGCATCGGCCCGGCGCCATGGGCCGTGAGTTATGGGCCGTCGACCCGGCGTCTGATCGATTTTGCCGATGCCAGCCAGTCGCTGGGAATCAACCCGATCGGGCAAAGCGGCGTGTTATTCGATGCACACTACAAAGACCAGGCGCAAACCTACATCCAGGGCGGCTACCTGCGCCAATGGCTGAGCCCGGCCGATGTGGCCGCAAACACCCGAAGTATTCTGACCCTGCAACCGAAAGACACGCCATGACCGAAACCACTGCTCCGACCATGCTGCAACTACGCTCGCTCATCAAGAGCAGCGGCGAACTCGAACTCTCGCTGGCCGACGTGCCTATGCCCGTGCCGGGGGCGGCGGAAGTGCTGGTGCGCATGTTGGCCGCACCGATGAACCCGTCTGATCTGGGGCTGCTGTTTGGTGTGGCCGACCTTTCAACAGCCACCGCCTCCGGCAGCGCCAGCCGGCCGGTGATCACTGCCAAAGTACCCGAGAAACTGATGAAAAGCATGGCCGGGCGCATGGACGAATCGATGCCGGTGGGCAACGAAGGCGCCGGTGTGGTGGTGCAGGCCGGTGCCGCGCCCGAAGCCCAGGCACTTTTGGGCCAGACGGTGGCGATATTGGGTGGTGCCATGTACAGCCAGTTCCGTTGCATCCAGGCCACGCAGTGCCTGCCGCTGCCCGATGGCACGAAGCCGGCCGACGGTGCCTCGTGTTTCGTGAATCCCCTGACCGCCCTGGGCATGGTCGAAACCATGCGCCGGGAAGGGCACAAGGCGATCGTGCACACCGTCGGCGCCTCGAACCTGGGCCAGATGCTGAACCGCATTTGCTTGCAGGACGGCATCGATCTGGTGAACATCGTGCGCAAACCCGAGCAAGAGACGCTGCTGCGCAGCCAGGGTGCCAGGTTCATCTGCAATTCCAGCGCGCCGACGTTCCTGGACGACCTGACCAACGCGCTCGTCGCCACCGGCGCCACCATCGCCTTCGACGCCATCGGCGGCGGCAAACTGGCCGGTCAGCTACTGGGCTGCATGGAAGCCGCCGCGAATCGCAATGCCAAGGAATACAGCCGCTACGGCTCCACCACCTACAAACAGGTCTATAT
Organism: Betaproteobacteria bacterium; assembly: GCA_031363785.1. Taxonomy (GTDB): domain Bacteria; phylum Pseudomonadota; class Gammaproteobacteria; order Burkholderiales; family Burkholderiaceae_C; genus CAISIP01. The sequence continues at coordinate 8,617 of JANLVB010000468.1, read as the reverse complement.
CTACGGCGGGCTGGACCGCGGAGCGACCGAGATCGTGCGCAACTTCGGCATGACCTGGGGCATGGGTGGCTGGTTGTTGTTCCCGTTCCTGCAAAAAATCGGCAATGCGGCAGCGCAAAAACTGCGCGAACGCGTGGTCGCCGAGCTCACCACCACCTTCGCCAGCAGCTACACGCGCCAAGTGTCGCTGGCGCAAGCGCTGACGCTGGAGGCGATTGCGGTGTATGGCAAACAGGCCACCGGTGCGAAGTTTCTGGTGAATCCGAACCAGGCGGGTTGACCAGTGGTTGCCCTGAATCCGCATGCGTTGCCATTGTGATTCTTGACCGGCGTGTGTTCCGGTAGCGAGACCAACCCGACCCCCACCCTCCCATGGCAACGACCGATTCCGCGCAAGCCCCAACTCCGCTGCTCAGCCCCATCGATGTCCGCGTCCTGGCGACGCTGATGGAAAAAGCCCGTACCGTACCCGACAGTTACCCGCTGTCGCTCAACAGCCTGCTGCTGGGCTGCAACCAGAAGACCAGCCGCGAGCCGCTGATGGAGCTCGACGAGGCGCAGGTCGCCAGCGCGCTCGACCACCTGAAGGCGAACGGGCTGGTGCGCGAAGCCAGCGGTGGGCGCACGGCGCGCTACGAACACAACTTCCAGCGCGGCATCGGTGTGTTCGAGCAGGCGGCCGTGTTGCTCGGCCTGCTGATGCTGCGTGGCCCGCAGACCGCCGGTGAACTGCGCCTGAACAGTGAGCGCTGGTACCGGTTTGCCGACATCTCGTCGGTCGAGGGGTTTCTGGAGGAACTGCTGGAGCGCGCTGCCGACAAGGGTGGGCCGCTGGTGCTGAAGCTGCCGCGTGCTCCTGGCACGCGCGAGCAACGCTGGGCACACCTGTTATGCGGGCCGGTGTTTGCCGCGCAATCGGAGGGACAGCAACTCGCAAATGACCGTCCGGCTGATAGCGCCGAACGAATAACCCGCTTGGAGGCCGAGGTGGCGCAGTTGCGCGCTACTGTGCAGCGGCTGTGCGCTGAATTGGGTGTGGCCGTGAACAATCCCTGACGGCAGCCGCTGGCGGCGTGAAGTGCAGCGGGCAGTTCCAGTCATATGCCTGCGCCGCGATCACCGCCGCCCGTTGTCGGAGAAGGCGCGGCTCATGGGAATGCTCCTTGGCGGTTGCGGTTGGTCTCGCTGTGGGTTCGCAGCGTCTACCCGTACTGTCACGGGAACCGGCCCGCGAGAGAATCAGCAGGTAGGCCAATTCACCATTGCATTTCGAGGAACAATCGAGTGGCGTAGTACCATCCATTCATCCTTTTTCCGCAAGAGGAGCAAGCCGTGAAGACACTGGTCGACCATCTCGCGCAATATGGTGCTTTCCATCGCGATCCACGCAACATCGTCACCCATTTCATCGGTGTACCCATGATCGTGCTGGCGGTGGGTATTTTGTTGTCACGTCCAACGTGGGCCTCGTTAGGTAGTTGGAACCTGGCGCCGGTATGGCTGCTGATCGCCGCCAGCGCGGCGTTTTACCTGCGGTTGGACCTTCGGTTAGGCCTGGTGATGACGCTGGTGCTGGTGTTCACCGGGGCGGTGGGTCATTGGTTCGCTGCCCAGGCGACACCGTTCTGGCTAGGCTGGGGCATTGGCTTGTTTCTGGTCGGTTGGGTGATCCAGTTCATTGGCCACTACTATGAAGGCAAGAAGCCGGCTTTTGTCGATGACCTCACAGGGCTGATCGTCGGCCCGCTGTTTCTGGTGGCCGAGGCCGCATTCATGCTCGGGCTGCGCAGCGATGTGCAGGCGCCGGTGGAGGCGCTCATCGGCCCGCTGCGCAGTCGGGCTGCGGAGGTGTGATGTCCGGTGCCGCAGATTGCAATGTGCAAACCAAACACCACACCTTCTGGCGGGATGTTTTTCAGTCTCGATTGGGCATTCGCCGAACTTGAACACTTCCAGCATCTCGACCGTCGCTGGTGCGGTGCCGGGCAATGCCCTGGGCGAAGAACGCGATGGCTCACTATATGCATTGTGCCGACACAGAACTTCACCGGGTCGATCCCTTGACCGGCATATCGACCTTTGTGGGTAGCGGACTTTTTGGCTACGCCGGTGACATTGCCGTCGAACCGACCGATGTGTCGCGCATGTTCGGGGCAATGGCTACCGGTGCCGGTGCCGATGCCGATGCCGGCATGATCGAGCCGCCTGGGGGCCGTCTCGCCGATCCCGGAGCTACGCGCGTGGGCCTTGATGACCGGTGGCATCGCGATGCTGCTGATACTGCGCAGGCGTCGGCTCGCCTGAACCGCTTGGCGCAACCCGGCTCAGGTCGCCAGCGCGTACTCGAAATTCGCAAATATTGTGTACACTGAGATTCATAATTCATTGCCGAACAAGGAAGTCAAACTCATGGAAGCAACCAAAGTAGGAATCCGGGAGTTCCGCGCGGGCATGGCGGAGTTCATTGCGTCCAGCACGCCTGTGGCTGTCACGCGTCACGGTCAAACTGTCGGCTATTTCATCCCGACATCTGTGCAAGCGCACGCAGATGTTGCGGCGCTGAAGAAAGCCAGCAAGGCGCTAGATGAGTTGCTGGCGGCAAGGGAAATCGATGTCGACGAACTCGTGGCAGAATTCAAGGCCGCGCGCAAGCAGGCCAACTCTCGCAAGAAGCCCAAGGTTACGGTGGCATGAGCCAAAAAGCCATCGTTCTGGATGCCAATATCCTGATTCGCGCGGTGCTGGGGAAAAGGGTGCGGACACTGATTCTCCAAAACACCGAATCTGTCAAGTTCTTCGCCCCCGACGTGGCGTATGCCGATGCCCGGAAACACCTGCCAGCACTGCTGGAAAAGCGGGGGGTGAATTCGGTATCGGCAATGTTGGTTCTGGATTCACTCGAGTCCATTGTTCAGTCTCTTGACCTCGATTTGTACGCAAGCCTGCGAGAAAAAGCGCTTCAGAGAATTGCCATGCGCGATGCCGATGACTGGCCAGTTCTCGCCTGCGCCATGACGATAGGCTGCCCGGTTTGGACGGAGGATGCTGACTTTTTTGGCACTGGGGTGGCTACCTGGACAACGGACCGGGTGCCACTGTATTTGGCAGCTTGATCCAGCGCAGCTATCGCAACCGTGGTCAACCTCAACAGCCGCACTTGCCTGCGTCGCCACGAACGCTGCGCTTCACCTGGTCCTGCTGCTGCTCTTACCAGACCTTTTGCGGCACGCGAGAGCACGACTGACAAAGGGCGACAAAAGGCGGTCCACGGCGCATGTGCAGCCAGCACCACCTTTGGCAACGATGCCGCAGGCTGCCGCAAGCCTGACGAACCGTTGCCGTAGCAGCCGTGCCTCCTACCCATGCGCGATGACGACAGGCCGGACGAAGCGAGACCGTGCAAACCCCTTCCTGCGCCATGTCCTTGCCGTGCATACCACCACTTGGCCGAGTCAGCCAGAGCGCTGCGCGGCCGCGGCGGGCTCGGTACACTACGCGCGCCACCGTCCCGAGCAGACCACGCCGTCAGCCTGAAACCATCAGCGATCATGGTTGCGGGTATGGCGCGTATGGTGGTGGCGCTACACGTTGTCGCGCGGTATCTGCCGCTCCCAACTGCGCTCAAACACCTGGTCTTCACCGTCCCAGGCCTGTAACCGGGCGTGCAGCACGAAGTCATCGGCGGTACAGCTGATGCGGGTCCGGGCCTCGGTGCGGATGCGCCAGCCATCGCGGCCCATGGTGGTGGTCAGGTTGATGTCCTGCTCGGCGCTCAGCGGGTCGTCGGGGTGGATCGAAAAGCGCATTTCGCCGTTGGTGTCGTAGTCCACATCGGTATCGGTGGTGCGCCAGGCCCCGCGATCACGTGTGCGCAGCAGATCGACGTGGCCGTCCGGTGATGACCGGTCGATGTGGTCGAGCGGGCGGTCCGTGGCGCGGGAACGCGTTGACTGCAAAGCCACCGGCGCGGCGCCCTCGGGTTCAGCAAACGGCGTCAGCGCGGCGTCTGACTCCCCATTGGGTGTTCGCACTGGAAGACGCAACATACTGCTACCGCACTGCAGGGTGACGGTGGTGGCCTTGGGTGAGGGCCAGGCAATTGGCCAGTAACTGGTGGACAAAGCGATGCGTATCCGATGCCCAGCTGGCACCACCTGGGCCAAGCCGCACAAGACAATGCGCACCCGGTAAACCTGCCCCGGCACCAGGGGCTGCGGGTCGGCATCACCGTCGCGGTGTGACAGGTTCAACAGGCCATAACTCAGGCGCAGCGAACTGCCGTCGGGCGCCACATCACACAGGCGCGCCGCCAGCAAGGCCTGCGGCTGGTCGCTACGGACGTCGAGTTCCAGGTCGGCCTCGCCCAACAACTCCATGGCTTCGGTCAGGGGCGCCGTGTCGAAACACAGGCTTTGGGCGTCGTCGCTGCATTGGTCGTCCGACAGGTCTGGCCCCAAACCGTAGGAACATTGGTAACCAGCCTCCAGCCCGGTGGTCTGCGCACTGTGGATGCGCAAGGCGTGTGGCTCGGCCGCACTGGCTTCCAAGCCTGCCGGATTGAGGTACAGCCACTTCGGCACGCGTCCCGACGGTGGCCAAACCGGCTCCGCCACCCAGTGACCGGGCCAATCCACTACCAGCTTGGCGGGTTTTACCCAGTCCCCCATCCACACCCGCAGCATCGGCTCGTCCATGATGCCCGTGTCCTTGTCTTTCAACCAATGGTCCCACCAGCGGATCGCCTCCTGCAGGAAACCGATCGCCGGGCCGGGCCGCGCCAGGTGCGGCACCGAATGCGCCCAAGGGCCGATCAGCGCCTTTTTCGGCACGCTTAAGTGCTCCAGCAGCGGCAACACGTTGCGGGAATAACTGTCCGCCCAACCGCTGATGGCGTACACCGGCACTTGAATCCGGCCGATGTCCTCACACACCGAGCCGGGTTTCCAGTAATCGTCGCGGCGCTGGTGCGAGAGCCAGATTTCTACCGGCAACGTCGTGTTCTGCAAGCGCTCGAGCCACATGGCACGCCAGCGCTCACCCACCACCGCCGGGTCCGGCGGGCGCGCCGTGCCCGAAAGCAGCGTGCCGCCCCAGCTGGTGTTGCCCTCGATCATGCAGCCGCCCATGTAGTGGCAGTCGCCGTTGTAACGATCCTGCGCAAAACCCATCGGCATGATGGCCTTGAGCGCGGGTGGCTGCAAGGCCGCCACCTCCAGCGTGTTGATGCCACCCCAACTGATGCCCCACATGCCAACCCGGCCATTGCACCAGGGCTGGCGCGCCAGCCAGGCGATGACCTCGGCGCCGTCATGGATCTCCGGCAGATCGTATTCGTCCAGCATCAGGCCTTCGGAGTCTCCGGTGCCGCGGATATCCACCCGCACCGCCGCATAGCCATGGCCGGCCAGATAGGGCTGGGTCACCGAGTCGCGGCTGCTGGTGCCGTCCCGCCGGCGATACGGCAGGTATTCCAGTACCGCCGGCACCGGGTCGGCCTCGGCGTCCACCGGCAGCCAGATCCGGGCGGCGAGTTGGGTGCCGTCGGGCATGGGGATCCACTCGGTCATGATCTCGCGCACCGGGCGGGGAAAGTGGGAAACGTGTTTCATTGGTCGATCGTTCTCAAAACATGGGTATACACTTGATAGCTACCAAATCAGCCTGGAGCCGCCCATGCCCACTCCCTCAACCCCGATCGCACGTGCCAAGTTGTTCATGCACGGACGCAGCCAGGCCGTTCGCCTGCCCAAAGAGTTCCGCTTCGAGGGCTCGGAAGTTTTTGTCCGACGGGTCGGTGCGGACGTGGTGCTCAGTAGCCAGCCCAAAGCGCCTATGCAAGACTTGCTCGACGCGCTGAACGAATTCGAGCCCGGGCTGGTGATCGAACGCAACCAGCCATTGCGCGCCGATCTGCGCGAACCCCTGTTGTTTTCCGCAAGATAACGCCCGACACCATGCTGGTTCAAACGCCCCATGCGCCGGTGCGCTACCTGCTTGACACCAATATCTGCATCTACGTGATCAACACCCGCCCGAGCGCCGTGCTGGAACACTTCATCACCCACGAGCCAGACGGCCTGGGCGTCTCTGTCATCACCGTCAGCGAGCTTTATTGGGGGGTGCAAAAGACTGGCTCCGCCCGCAATCTGGCCGCACTGGAGAAGTTCCTGAGCCCCTTGACGGTGTTCGACTACGACCTCGCGGCGGCGCGTCGATACGGCGAGCTTCGGGCACATCTGGAGCGAATCGGTACACCCATCGGCCCGTTGGACCAGCAGATCGCCGCCCATGCGCTCGCGCTCGGCGTCACCTTGGTCACCAACAACCTTCGCGAATTCGACCGTGTGCCTGGCCTGCACGCGGAGAACTGGGTTTGATGGAGCCGTCTGGCAGCCACCCGCAAAGGTCATCCACGCCGTCATGATCTCGCGCACCGGGCGGGGAAAGCGGGAGGCGTGTTGCAAGTGGCAGGCTCAGCGTTGCAGCGTCAGTGAATACGGAAAATGGCAACGCACCAGGCGCCCTTCGCCCCCATCGGCCAACGCCGGCGCATCGGTCTTGCAGCGCGGCTGCGCCACCGGGCAGCGGGTGTGAAAACGGCAGCCCGGCGGCGGGTTGACCACGCTGGGAATTTCGCCCTGCAACACAATGCGCCGCGCCCGCCGGGCCGGGTCGATCGCCGGGTTGGTGGACAACAACGCCGCTGAGTACGGGTGCGCGGGCTTCTCGAACAGCGCTCGCGTGGGTGCCTGCTCGACGATCTGGCCCAGGTACATGACGGCCGTGCGCCGGGTGACGCGGCGGATCACGTTCAGGTTGTGGCTGACCAGCAGGTAGGTCAGTGCAAACTCCTGCTGCAGGTCGAGCAGCAGGTTGAGCAACTCGCCCTGCACCGACACGTCCAGCCCGGCGGTGGGCTCGTCGGCGACGATCAGCTCGGGCTGCATCACCAGCGCGCGCGCCACTCCCACTCGGCGCGCCTGCCCGCCCGATATCTGGTGCGGGTACTTGGCGGTGACGTCGGCCGGCAGGCCCAGGCGTTGCAGGATTGCCACGAGCCGTTGCTCGGCATCCGCTTTGGGCAGATTATGGATGGCGATCGGCTCACGCAGGGTTCGCCCGATGGTCATGCGCGGCGACAACGAGGCCACCGCGTCCTGCAACAGCATCTGCACGCGGCGCCGGAAGGCCAGCGGCTGGCGCGCAAGCTGCTCCGCCACGCTCTCCCCGCCCACCGACACACTGCCGCTGGTGGGGGGCGTCAGCCCCACCAGCACGCGACACAAGGTGGTCTTGCCGGAACCGGACTCACCGACCAGACCGACGATGTCGCCGCGGTTGATCGTGAGCGTCACGTCATCGAGCGCGCGCACCTGACCGCCGAACACCACGCTGACACCCTGCAGGGAGACCAGCGGGGTGGTCATCAGAGTACCTTCGCTCTGACGAGCTCCGGTGCCAGCTTGCTTGGGGCGGCCCGGCGCTGCGCTCATGCAATCTCCCCATGCCGCATACACGCCACAGCACGCCCGCCGGCGATCTGCTCGAGCAGTGGCACTCCGGCCCGGCAGCGATCCGTGGCATGCGCGCAGCGCGGAGCGAACACACAGGCCACATGCGGGGCCACCGGGTCCTGCACCTCGCCCGGGATCGACTTCAGTCGTCCGCCGTGGGTGTCGTCCTCGATCTCACATTCCAGCAGAGCCCGCGTGTACGGATGCCGCGGGTGCCCCAGCACGTCGGCCACCGGCCCGGTCTCGACCACCGTGCCGCCGTACATCACGCACAGGTCGTCGCACAGCTGCGCCACCAAGCCCAGGTGGTGCGAGATGAAGACGATGGAGCCGGAGAACTTGCTGCGCAGCCCCTCAAACAAATCAACTATCTGAGCCTCCACCGTGGCGTCGAGTGCAGTGGTGGGCTCATCGGCCAGCAACAAATCCGGCTCGACCAGCAGCGCCATGGCGATCATCACACGCTGGCGCATGCCGCCCGATAACTGGTGCGGGTAGGCTGCCAGGCGTAGATCAGGGTCGGCGATGCCGACACTGACCAGCGCTTCGCGCGCTGTTGCCATGGCGTCGGCGCGCGAGATGCCCGGGTGGCGGCGTTTGAGCACATCCACCAGGTGCGTGGCCACGCTGAACAGCGGGTTAAGCGCGGTCATCGGGTCCTGGAAGATCATCGCGATGCGCGCGCCGCGCCATTTCGTCATGGCTGACTCGTCCAGGCTGAGCAGCTCGGTGCCGTCGAACGCGATGCTGCCGTCCAGCCGCGTGATGTTGGCCGGCAACAGGCGCATCAGGCAGCTTGCCAGGCTGGATTTGCCCGAGCCGGATTCGCCCACCACGCCCAGTATGCGACCGCGGCCAATGTCCAGACTGACTCCGCGCAGGATGTGCGCCGTGCCGCGCTGGGTCGAAGCTTCGAGCTTGAGGCCGCGAATTTTCACCAAAGGAGTCAGCATGGCATCAGATGGCATCTCAATGCTCCCGCCCGATGCGCGGATCGACCGCGTCGCGCAGCGCTTCGCCAAACAGCGTAAAGCCCAGGGTCGCCAGCGCCAGCGCGATGCTGGACACCGCCACCGGCACCCAGGTCTGCGAGATGTACTGGT
>JANLVB010000428.1:0-1661 GCA_031363785.1 Betaproteobacteria bacterium | reverse complement strand
TTTTTCATTGTCATGGCACTCGTGATTTCGGGCATCGTCAGCCGGCTCTGGATGCAACCCCTGATGGCGGTCACCTACACCATCCTCCATGTGTTGTTGATGCCCTTCACGATGCTGTTCGGTTAGTCCTGCCCCTGATTCCTTTTCCTGCACCATGAGCGCAACGCGTTTTCTGACCGGCATCACAACGTCTGGCACCCCCCACCTCGGCAACTACGTCGGCTCGATCCGACCTTCGGTGCGCGCCAGCCTGCGCACCGACGTCGAGAGTTTCTATTTTCTGGCCGACTACCACGCGCTGATCAAGGTGGAAGAGCCCGCCCGCATCCAGCGCTCCACGCTGGAGATCGCCGCCAGCTGGCTCGCCGCCGGGCTGGACCCGCAGCGTGTGACCTTCTACCGCCAGTCCGACATCCCCGAAATCCCCGAGCTGACCTGGTTCCTGACCTGCGTCACCGGCAAGGGCATCCTGAACCGCGCCCACGCCTACAAGGCGGCGGTCGACAAGAACACCGCTGCCGGCGCCGACACCGATGCCGACGTGACCGCCGGCCTGTTCATGTACCCGGTGCTGATGGGCGCCGACATCCTGATGTTCAATGCGCACAAGGTGCCGGTGGGGCGCGACCAGGTGCAGCACCTGGAAATGGCGCGTGACATGGGCAACAGCTTCAACCACCGCTACGGCACGCATTTCGTGCTGCCCGAAGTGGTTATCGAGGAATCGGTGGCCACCCTGCCCGGCACCGACGGGCGCAAGATGAGCAAGAGTTACGACAACCATATTCCCCTCTTCGCCCCGCGCACGCAACTGAAAAAGCTGATCGGTGGCATCGTCACCGATTCACGCGCACCCGGCGAACCCAAGGATGTAGCCGGTTCGGCGCTGTTCCAGATCTTCCAGGCCTTTGCCACGGAGCAGGAAACGGATGTTCTGCGCCAGGCCTATGCCAGCGGCATTGGCTGGGCCGACGCCAAGCAGCTGGTGTTCGAACGCCTGGACCGCGAGTTAACGCCGATGCGCGAGCGTTATGAAACCCTGATGCGCGACCCCGGTGCGATCGAGGACATCTTGCTGGCGGGTGCCGTCAAGGCGCGCAGCTTATCCACCCCATTCATGGCCCAGCTGCGCCACGCGGTAGGGCTGCGCAACCTGCGAACGGCATCCGACGCCAAGGCCGAAAAAACCACCAAGGCCGCATTGCCCTCGTTCAAGCAATATCGCGAGAGCGACGGCCGCTTCCACTTCAAGCTGCTTGATGCCCAGGGCCGGCTGCTGCTGCAAAGCCGCGGGTTCACGTCGCCCAAGGACGCAGGTACGGCGATCGGCCGTCTGCAAAAGGAAGGCTCGGCCGCCTGGCAGGCGATGGGCGACCAGGTGGACGTGGCGGAAGGCGTGACAACTGGCGATGTGGCCGTAGCTTTGCAGCAACTCGTGACTGCCAGCACCAGCAGCTGACCGGGGCCAACTGCGCCCGGACAGCAGCAACACGGCTGCTACAATCCCGGCGCACGGAGAGGTGGCAGAGTGGCCGAATGTACCTGACTCGAAATCAGGCGTACCGCAAGGTACCGTGGGTTCGAATCCCACCCTCTCCGCCAGATCACTAGGATTCATGCGGGTTTCAAGGCTTTTTTACTAGGCTACCCGCCAAACTACC
>JANLVB010000405.1:0-4201 GCA_031363785.1 Betaproteobacteria bacterium | reverse complement strand
ACATGCTGGTGAAGGTCAAGCAATAGCGGGATGCCGCGCTAAGGCTAGTGGAACTGCACCCGCTCAGGCGCAAAAATTTAGGCGGGTTCTGTGGGGGGTATAGCCAATTTCCAATGCGTTTTCATTGGGAAACTGGCGGAGAGGGTGGGATTCGAACCCACGGTACCTTGCGGTACGCCTGATTTCGAGTCAGGTACATTCGGCCACTCTGCCACCTCTCCGGAGTGGGCCAAATTGTAGCAGTCGCCATACTTGCGGCCGCGCCAGCGGCGGTGCCGCCTCAGGCAGCTTTGGCGGCTTGTAATTGGTCCAGCGCGGCGTGCACTTCGACTGGTGAAACACCATCGACTTGCTGCACTGATGCCGCGATCACGGCGAGCGCCGCAGCGCCTTCCGTCTGCAGCCGACCGATCGCCGCACCCGCATCCTTGGGCGAGGCAAAGGCCCCGCTTTGCAACAGCAGCCTGCCCTGCGCATCGACGAACTTGAAATAAAACTGGCCGTCGTTGTCGCGGTATTGCTTGAAGCTGGGCAGCGCGGCCTTGCCGGGCTTGGTGGTGTTTTGCGCCGCAGCCTGGGTGCGCAGGCTGCGCAGGCCCACGGCGTGGCGCAGGCGTGCCATGAACGGGGCCGACAGGGCGCGCGCCTTGGCAGCGCCCTCCAAAAGGGTGTCTTCGATCTTGCCGGGGTCGCGCATTAGCTGCTCGTAACGCTCGCGCATCGGGCTGATCTCCTGGTCAAGCCGCTCGAACACCAGCGCCTTGGCATCGGCCCAGCCAATGCCGCTGGCATAGGCCTGGCGCAGATTTTCGGTTTCGGCATCGCTGGCGAATGCCTGGTAAATCTGGAACAGCGCCGAGCCTGCCACCTCCTTGGGCTCACCCGGTGCGGATGAGTCGGTGACGATGCCGCCAATCAGCTTTTGCAGTTGCCGGCGCGGCGCAAAGAGCGGGATGTGGTTGTCGTAACTCTTGCTCATCTTGCGCCCGTCGGTGCCGGGCAGGGTGGCGACTGACTCTTCGATCACCACTTCAGGCAGCACAAAATGCTCGCCATAACGGTGGTTGAAGCTGTTGGCCATGTCGCGCGCCATCTCCAGATGCTGCACCTGGTCACGCCCCACCGGTACCTTGTGCGCGTTGAACAGGATGATGTCGGCGCCCATCAACACCGGGTACATGAAGAGGCCGGCATTCACATCGGCGTCGGGGTCGGCACCGCTGGCGGCATTCCTGTCCACCGCTGCCTTGTAGGCGTGGGCTCGGTTCAGGATGCCTTTGCCGGTGACGCAGGTCAAAAACCAGGTCAGCTCGGGGATCTCGGTGATGTCGGACTGGCGGTAGAAGGTCACACGCTGCGGGTCCAGCCCGGCGGCCAGCCAGCTAGCCGCGATCTCCAGCGTACTGCGCTGGATGCGCGCCGGGTCTTCCACCTTGATCAGCGCGTGGTAGTCGGCCAGGAAGTAGAAACTTTCGACGTCGCTGCGCAGGCTGGCGCGCACCGATGGGCGGATCGAACCCACGTAGTTGCCAAGGTGCGGCGTACCCGAAGTGGTGATGCCGGTGAGAAATCGCGTAACGCTCATGGTGCAGGGTAATGACAGAACAACAACACAGCAGCGCGCGGGGGTCAGCTGAGCAGGAAGGAGAACGGCGTGAGCAGGATATTGAGCAAGCCAAAGGTGAGTGACATCAGGGGTTTCATCCAGAACGTGCTGACCACGCCGGCCAGCAACAGGGCCATGACGATGAAAAAGCCCCAGGGCTCGACGCGCGACACCAGCTCGGCCTGCCGGTAGGGCAACAACCCGACCAGGATGCGGCCACCGTCCAGCGGCGGTAGCGGGAACAGGTTGAAGACAAACATGACGACGTTGAACTTGACCCCACCGACACACATCTCGAGAAAGAAGTGCTCACTCACGTCCAGGGCACGCAGAACAATCAGCAACACGCCCCAGGAAAAAGCCTGCACCAGATTGGCGCCGGGGCCGGCCAGCGCCACCCACACCATGTCGCGCTTGGGATTGTTCAGCTTGCCAAAACGGACCGGCACCGGTTTGGCATAACCGAAGACAAAGGCACCGGCGGTGGCGAAGTACAACATCAACGGCATCAGGATGGTGCCGATCGGGTCCACGTGTTTGATCGGATTCAGCGTCACGCGACCCATCACCCAGGCGGTGTCGTCGCCCAGAAGCTTCGCGGCGTAACCGTGGGCTGCCTCGTGCAGGGTGATGGCGAGCAGCACCGGCAGCGCGTACAGGCTGATGGTTTGAATGAGTTGGGGTATGTCCACCGTTCGATTGTCTCAGAGCGCTGTCACCGGCTGCCCTACAGGCCCAATGCTGCCGCATCACCACGGCCCTGGCGCAACAACTCGGGTATGCCACTGGTCAGGTCGACCACGGTGGTTGGCTCCAGCGCACAGGCACCGGCGTCCAGCACGGCTTCGATCTGGTGCTCCAGGCGTGAGCGAATCTCCCGCGCATCGTTCATCGGCTCGCTCTCGCCCGGGGCGATCAGGGTGGTCGCGAGCAAGGGGCCGTTGTGCAGCGCCAGCAGGTCCTGCAGCACCTTGTGCTCGGGCACCCGCACACCGATGCTCTTGCGCTGCGGGTGGCTGACACGCCTCGGAACCTCCTTGCTGGCCTCCAGAATGAAGGTGTAGGGCCCCGGTGTCGCCGATTTGATCAAACGGTATTGCCGGTTGTCGACCCGTGCGTAGTTGGCCAGCTCGCTCAGGTCGCGGCACAGCAGGGTCAGATGGTGTTTGTCGTCCACACCGCGGATGCGGCGCAGGCGGTCAGCGGCGGCCTTGTCGTCCAGATGGCAGACCAGTGCATAACTCGAATCGGTGGGTACTGCCAGCACGCCACCTTTTTCAAGCAACGCCACCGCCTGTTTGAGCAATCGCAACTGCGGGTTGGCTGGGTGCACTTCGAAATACTGAGCCATGTCAGTCTGTGCGCATGGCCGCTGCCTGCCGTGGCCAGGGCGGGTGGCGCCCGGCGCTCACTGGATGCGGGTAGCCAGCAGCTCCCATACCGGCGTCAGCCTGGCTGGCAACATGGGCAACGTACCCAGGTCGGTGTGTGACTCGTTGGGGCTGTGGAAGTCGCTGCCGCGTGAGGCCGCCAGGCCGAACTCCAGCGCCGTGTCGGCGTATGTCACATACTCGGCCGGGCTGTGGCTGCCGGTGACCACTTCGACACCCTGGCCGCCATGGTTCTTGAACTCGGTGAACAGGGCAAACTCTTCATTTGCGCTGAACCGGTAACGCGCCGGATGTGCAATCACGGCCACACCACGGGCCTCGGTGATCCAGGTCACCGCGTCTTTCAGCGAGGCCCAGCGGTGCTCGACAAAACCGGGATTGCCTTCGGTGAGGTATTTGCGAAACACATCGTTTGTTTCGCGGCAGATGCCGGCCTCCACCAGGTAGCGGGCAAAGTGGGTGCGCGAGATCAGCTCCGGGTTGCCGGCGTATTTGAGTGCGCCCTCGTAAGCCCCGCGGATGCCGACCTTGGCCAGCTGGTCCGACATTTCCTGCGCCCGCTCACTGCGTCCACCACGTGTGCGCAGCAGGCCCTGGGTCAATTGCTGGTCGTCGGCATCGAAACCCAGGCCGACGATGTGCACCGTCTTGCCAATGAAGGTGACCGAGATTTCGGTGCCGGTCAGGTATTTCATGCCATGGGTTTGTGCCGCCGCCGCCGCACGCACCTGGCCGCCAATTTCGTCGTGGTCGGTCAGCGCCCACAACTGCACGCCGTTGCTGGCGGCGCGCTGCGCGAGTTGTTCCGGGGTCAGGGTGCCGTCGGACACGACGGAGTGGCAATGGAGGTCGGCGTTGAGAATGCGGGTCACCCCCGCATTTTAGGTCGTGCCGCAGGGCAGCGCATTCAACCGTCGGCGTTGATGCGTGTAACCAGTTCCCGAAGCACCCGGTCGGCCTGATCGTTGCTTATCTGGCAGGTGCCGGCGTTCTCGTGCCCGCCGCCCTGGTAATGCAGCATCAGCTCGCCGATGTTGGTGTTGGAACTGCGATTGGTGATGGACTTGCCGGTGGCAAACACGGTGTTTTGTTTCTGCACGCCCCACATCGCATGGATCGAGATATTGGTTTGCGGAAACAGCGCGTAGATCATGAAGCGGTTGACGGCAAAAATGGTTTCTTCCTGGCGCAGGTCGAGCACCGC